>NZ_JACSMQ010000005.1:0-247901 GCF_018618705.1 Exiguobacterium sp. H66 | reverse complement strand
CTGTCTCCATCTGAGTAGGGTCGATTGTGTGACCCCGAAGAGTCTTGCGACTTCCCACAACGTGGACACTCCTTCTTCATAAGTTTGGATGGCATATAGTTTTTCACTAGCGGAACGCTTGAATTTGGACATAGAAAAAAGCTCCTTTCAAAAGTAAACAGTTTTTCTTATTTCAACTGTCTACTTTTTGGGGAGCATATCAATGGCTGTCCAAGTGGTGCTTTATCTTATGAACGGAGGGAAGCAAATGGAACTGAAACGAGCGGAACGTAAAATCGAAGCCCATCAGGAAGGTGCAGTGATTGGAGAAATCACCTACAGCGACACGAACAACGGCATGTGGATCATCGATCATACGTATGTCGATCCCGCGCACCGGAACCAGCAAATCGGCGAACAACTCGTTGCTGAAATCGTCAACTGGGCACGGGAAGTTAACGTCAAGCTACTGCCATTATGTCCGTTTGCGAAAAAAGAGTTTGAACATCAATCGGATTATCAGGACGTACAAGCAAATACGTGAACACAAAAATCTCCTCCAGTCTCTCAAGAACAGAGGAGATTTTTTCGAGTCATTGTTTGTGAGCCCTGACTTTCATTTTGCGAGAAACAACCATCGCACAGAAATAGGCGACGACGTACAACGCGACCAGTCCTTGTTTTAGCATATAGGGTAGATCCATTTGACTCGCGATCAGAAAAATCGCGCACAGCAATATCAAATAGGATACAAACTGCTTATTCGGCACATCAGGACCTCCTTCACTATCCATTAATTTCTATTTTAAAGATAACACAAAGGATGCATCGAAACATGTTAAAGATGAATGAAGTGCTTACAGATACAATCGTAGAAATGCCATGGTGACGACACCGGTCACGACCGTCCAGGATAGACTTTTGCTGAAAATTGCCACCGCCATCGTCGGTAGTGCTGCGAAGACATGAAGCGTCGAAATCGTCGGAAACGCGTCGTCTTGCGCGATGAGTAGATTTTGAAAAAAGAGGGCACCAAGCAGGCAGACCGGAATGAAGGAGAGCCATTCCGTTACGAGGCGTGGTAACGTCAGTCCATGAAGGACAAGAAACGGTAAGACGCGTGGAATCCAAGTGACGAGTCCACAAGCTAAAAAAAGAGCGATTAATTCTGGACGGATTTCCATCGTGTGATCACGACTCCTATACTTGCACCACCGAGCGTCGCGCAAAGAACGGCGACTTCTGGAGAAAAGTAGCGCATGGTGATGTAAAGCAATAGTAAGACGATCAGTAAGAGGCAACTGTTCACGGCAATGCGGGAACGTTCTCCTTCGAACTGTAAGTACAATAAGCCGATGAACATCGCCGTCAGGGCAAAGTCGAGACCGAAGCGCTCAGGATCAGGGAACCAACTGCCGACGAGTGCTCCGAGAACAGTTGCGACGATCCAGCTAAGGTATGCAGTCAAGTTCAGGCCATGCATGAATGACGGAGAGAGTTTGCTCTTTTGAGCAACATTCATCGCGACAGCGAACGACTCATCTGTCAGTAATGTCCCGACGCCGATCCGATCACGGATATGCCGGGTCTCAACATGCGGTGCAAGCGTCAGACTCATCAATAAGTGCCTGAGATTGACGATGAACGTCGTCAGGATGATGGCAGAAGCGGGACTATTTAATAATAAAAGACTTGTGATGATGAACTGGGCGGCACCGGCGTAAATGAAGACGGACATGAATCCGACTTCAAGAGGGGATAAACCGGAGGCACGACCGACGATGCCGGCAGAAAAGCCGATTCCGAGATAACCGAGAACAGTTGGTAAACAGGCTTTGATTCCTGCTTGGAATGAAGAAGACACGATACAATTCCTCCTTTTTTGACATGTAAGATGAGCATAGCATCCGTACTCAAAAATGGACACTAAGTGGTCAATATTTTCATATGTTTTCTTGACATAAGTTTGCTTGAATTGTGGTAAAGACTAAGTGGTAGTGCAAAAATTCGTTAGACGAAGGAGCGTTCAAGATGGATAAATTAATGCAAGATGCCAACCGATTCGTATCAGATATGGTGGAAGGTCTCGTTTTAGCTCATCCGGATTTATATGCGAAAGTCGACGGCGTCAATGTCGTAAAACGAAAAGAACCACTGAACGGAAAAGTTGCCCTCGTTTCGGGTGGCGGCAGTGGGCATGAGCCAGCCCATGCTGGTTTCATTGGTGACGGGATGTTAGCTGCAGCAGTTTGTGGAGAGGTCTTCACCTCACCGACACCAGATATGGTCCTTGAAGGGATCAAGGCAGCAGATGCTGGTAAAGGCGTACTTCTCGTCGTTAAAAACTATTCCGGGGACGTCATGAACTTTGATATGGCGAAGGAACTGGCAGAACTTGAAGAGATCGAAGTCGAGACGGTTGTCGTAAAGGATGACATCGCCATCAAAAAAGAAGAAGATCGCCGCGGTGTCGCGGGTACAGTCTTTGTCCATAAAATTGCCGGTGCGGCAGCGGCGGAAGGCAAGTCGCTTGCTGAAGTCAAAGCAATTGCCGAGAAAGTCATCGGAAGCGTGCGTTCGATTGGGATGGCACTTTCACCGTGTTACATGCCGGAAAGCGGAAAACCTGGTTTCGACTTACATGAAGATGAGATGGAAATCGGAATTGGAATCCATGGTGAAAAAGGAATCGACCGGAAACCGGTTGCGTCCGTTGAAGCAATCGTCACGGAACTGCTCGACCGACTGACAGCAGAAGTAACAGACAAAAAAGTCGCTGTCATGGTCAATGGTATGGGTGGAACGCCGGAATCGGAACTCTACATCACCTACAAGTATGTCGCGGAACAATTACAAGCAAAAGGCTACGACATCGTCCGTCCATACGTTGGAAACTATATGACATCGCTTGAGATGCACGGTTTCTCGATTACGTTACTTCCGGTCGACGACGAGCTCGTCGGTTACCTTGACGCAAAAACGAATGCAATCGGTTTTTAATCAAACTAAAAATTTTTAAAAGAAATAGAAGAGGTGGATTGAAATGAAGTTAACGACAGAACAGTTTCGTGAAAGTTTACTGAAGGCAGCAGCACAGATTGAAGCCCATAAAGATGAACTGACCGATCTTGATCGTGAAATCGGCGACGGTGATCACGGGATTAACATGTCACGTGGTTTTCAAGCCGTCCAAAAAGAATTAGAAGCACATGGTGAGTATGAAGATTTAGGTGATTTGTCAAAACAAGTTGGGATGACGTTAATCAAGACGGTCGGTGGGGCGTCTGGTCCGTTATACGGAACAGCGTTCGTCAAGTTCGCCGGAGCCTTTAAAGGGAAAAAAGAAGTGGAAGGGCAAGAACTGGCACAAGCTTTTGTTGAAGCGACGGAAGGCATCAAGATGCGTGGAAAGTCTGAATTCGGTCAGAAAACAATGGTCGACATTTGGACACCTTTCAATGAGGCCTTGAGCAAAGAGGCGGATTTAAACGCTGCACTCGAACAAGCGCTCCGTGATACAAAAGAACGTGTCGCGACGAAAGGGCGGGCTTCCTACTTTGGAGACGCGACAGTCGGCGTGCAAGATCCAGGTTCTTTATCGAGTGCACTCTTGTTACAAGAAATCGTGGAGGTGCTACATGGTTAATGTAATTCTCGTTTCACACAGTGAAAAACTGGCGACTGGTCTAAAGGAACTGCTTGCCGAAATGGCACCGGATACACCAATCCTGCTAGCGGCCGGTTTAGTGGATGGAAGCATCGGGACAGATGCTTCGCGCATTGAAGAGACGTTGAATGCGCTCGACGATGACGGTGTCATCTTGACGGATATCGGTTCTGCAACAATGAATGCGGAGTTGGCCCTTGAACTGTACAGCGGTGATAAAACGGTCCAATTCGTTGAGGCGCCGCTCGTCGAAGGGGCATTCCTCGCGGCTGTCTTAAGTGGTCAATCGAAGTCACTGACTGAAGTCGTTGACGGATTGAAAAATGAATTCGCCTAAATGATTCGCGTAAGACCGGTCTCCCTTCTAAGTCAGGTATCTGCCTGTTCGCTTAGAGGGGAGTTCTTTGGTGTGGGATTGAGAAGGTGTATGAATTAAAAGGTCAAAGACAAAAAAGAAGCGATTTCGAGTGATATCGAAATCGCTTCTTTTTAATAGAGTGGTGCAAAAGTCATCGTTATTCGATTAGACGTTTGCGTTGGCTTCTTTTTTATTCGGTGTGAAGGCCATTGTCGCTTCGACCGCTTTTTGCCATCCGGCATAACGTTTTTCGCGATCGTCTTCTTTCATTTCAGGTGTGAATTGATGGTTGAGTTTCCACTGCTTTTTGATTTCAGCTTTATCTTTCCAGTAGCCGACAGCGAGTCCAGCGAGGTAGGCTGCACCGAGTGCCGTCGTCTCATTGATTTCCGGGCGGTCAACTGGAACACCGAGAATATCCGATTGGAATTGCATCAAGAAGTCGTTCGCGACGGCTCCACCGTCGACGCGTAACGTTTTCAGTTCGATGCCGGAATCTTGCTGCATCGCTGTCAAGACGTCGCGTGTTTGGTAAGCGAGTGACTCGAGTGTTGCACGGACAAAGTGTTCTTTTTCCGTTCCGCGTGTCAATCCGAAGATGGCACCACGAACATCGCTATCCCAGTACGGTGCACCGAGACCAACGAAAGCAGGAACGACGTAGACACCGTCTGTTGAATCGACTTTCAAGGCGTAGCCTTCCGAGTCTTTCGCATGTTTCAGCATCCGGAGACCGTCACGTAACCACTGGATTGCAGAACCGGCAACGAAGATTGAACCTTCGAGTGCGTATTCCACTTTGCCGTCGACGCCCCAAGCGATCGTCGTCAGGAGTCCGTGGTCTGAAGAAACGGCTTTTTCGCCCGTATTCATCAACATGAAGCAACCTGTACCGTATGTGTTTTTCCCTTCGCCCGGTTCAAAGCACGTTTGACCGAACAAGGCAGCTTGCTGGTCACCGGCGATGCCGGCGATTGGAACTTCGAAGCCGAAGAAGTGATACGGGACTGTGTTGTCGTAGACTTCACTTGATTGACGGACTTCTGGCAACATCGATTTAGGGACAGTCAGGATTTCAAGTAACTCGTCATCCCATTGTTGTTCGTAAATGTTGTACATGAGTGTCCGTGAGGCATTCGTGTAGTCTGTGATATGTGTTTTTCCACCTGAGAGCTTCCAGACGAGCCACGTATCGATTGTACCGAAGAGCAGTTCCCCGTTCTCTGCTTGCTCACGTGCACCATCGACGTTATCTAGAATCCATTTGACTTTTGTTCCTGAGAAGTAGGCATCGATGAGTAAGCCGGTTTTATCGCGGAATTTTTGATTGAGTCCTTGTTCTTTTAGCTCATCACAAATGTCGGCCGTTTGACGCGATTGCCAGACAAGGGCATGATAAACTGGTTTTCCCGTTTCCTTGTTCCAAACGACTGTCGTTTCACGTTGGTTCGTGATTCCGATGCTCGCGATTTGACTCGGTTTGATGTCAGCCGTTCCGAGTGCATCCGCCATGACTGCTAAAATCGAACCCCAGATTTCATTTGCATCATGCTCGACCCAGCCTGGTTGTGGGAAGTATTGTTTGAATTCACGTTGAGCAGAGTTGACGATTTGACCATCATGATCGAAAATGATGGCGCGTGAGCTTGTCGTTCCTTGGTCGAGTGCTAAAATATACTTGTTTTCCATCTGTGAGTCCCCCTTGAATAGTTAAGATACCTAATGCTCAATCAAAATAGCAGTTGATAGATGAAGACGGCGATTGCGCCTCCGATGATTGGTCCGACAATCGGAATCCATGAGTAACCCCAGTCTGATGATCCCTTACCCGGAATCGGTAAGATCGCGTGGGCGATACGTGGACCAAGGTCACGGGCAGGGTTGATTGCATAACCCGTCGTACCACCGAGCGAAAGACCGATGACGACTACGAGGAGACCGACAATCAATGGATTGAGTCCGTCTGCAAACGTATTCGCTCCAAGCGCCAAGATACCAAAGACGAGAACGAATGTCCCGATGATCTCAGATACTAAGTTTGATCCCGTATGACGGATCGCTGGACCTGTCGCGAATACACCGAGTTTTGCGGCTTGATCTTCTGTCGCTTCAAAATGTTTCATGTAATGAAGCCAAACGAGTACTGCGCCAAGGAATGCTCCGACAAGTTGAGCAGCGATATAGATAGGTACATCTGCCCACGGTAAGTCAGAATTGAGCGCGAGCGACAAAGTAACCGCTGGGTTCAAGTGGGCACCACTGGATGCCGCGACGTAAACACCGGTCATAACGGCGAGACCCCAAGCGAGCGTGATGACAATCCAGCCACCATTTTCAGACTTGGTTTTCTTCAGAACGACACCGGCGACGACGCCATCCCCGAGTAGGATGAGAATCAATGTTCCCATCATCTCACTAATAAAATTACTCATGCAAAAACCCTCCCTTTGGATTAAAGCGAATAATGCCTTTCTATTTAAACCTAACCCGAATTGATAACGTTTTCAATACAAATAATTGAAATATAGGAATAGAAATTTTCAATATTTAGGTTTAAAAAAATTAGAATTGGATAATAAAAAGACTTTTTCCATGATTGAATGGAAAAAGTCAGGATCGACGTTTTTTTCGTTTCTTTTTAGGGCGGAACCAACTACTCGTATGATCAAGGATGATATGAATCGTACTTGCGGTCATTACACCGATAATAAAAGCAGGCATGACGTCAATCAATGAGTCGACCGTGCTTGCTTGAATGATTTCACTATAGAAGGCTAAAAAGAGAAGCGGAATCAATAAAGCAGCACTGTAGAGTAGGCGGATGACATCTCCGATGATTAAGCCATGCGACCAGATGGAGCGGTGCGGCATAATTTTGACGTATGGCATCCAAAGGACACGCAAAGGGCCAAAACGATAGTAAGGTTCCGATTTTAAGTCTAAGTCGGGCGAAAGCCATAATGTCCCGACGGCGATTCCGACAGCGGTCGGGAGCCAATCCGTTTGGTTCGTTGCGACCGAATAAACAACATATCCCGTGAGGGCAACGGAGTTGACCGTATCATGTACATTTCCAGAAGGCATGAAAAAAGACCAGCTCAGCTGGTCCCTCTCTTAGTGAATCGTCCGGTAAACGCCGATGACCTTGCCAAGAATCGACACGTTATCGAAATACATCGGGTCCATCGAGTCATTTTCTGGTTGAAGACGTACCTGTTGATCTTCTAAGAAGAACCGTTTGACTGTCGCTTCACTATCTTCGGTCATCGCAACGACAATCTCCCCGTTTTCTGCTGTGTTTTGTTGACGCACGATAACACGATCGCCATCAAGAATACCTGCATTAATCATCGATTCGCCATCAATCGTCAACATAAAGACGGTTTCATTTCCTACATAATGTGCAGGGAGTGGGAAATGCTCTTCTATGTTTTCAATCGCAGTGATCGGAAGTCCGGCAGTTACCTTGCCGATAACGGGGACATGGACGATCGCTTCGTTGATTTCTTCAGGTTTATCAAGCAATATTTCAATCGCGCGTGGTTTCGTCGGGTCACGGCGAATCAGTCCACGTTTTTCTAGACGATCCAAATGACCGTGTACCGTTGAGCTTGAAGCAAGACCAACAGCTTCACCAATTTCGCGAACTGAAGGTGGATAGCCCTTTAACTTCACTTCAGCGATGATGTAGTCAAGGATTTCTTGTTGACGTTTAGACATTTTCCGCATACGAATTGCCACCTCTTTCCGGATTGGTTTTTTTAGGATTTAGGAATATATGTTTCTAGAATTACTATAACATAGAACAAATGAGCGTACAAACAATTGTTCGATGTTTTTGTGTTGACCGAACACTGGTTCTGTGTTTATTATAGATTATGCGAACAATTGTTCCGAGAACATTTATTCTAATAACCTATTTGGAGGGATTCATGATGATTCATTCTATTCGTACTCATGCCTTTTCAATTCTGTTTTATACGCTCAGTTTTGCCTTCATTCTTTTTCTTTTAACACCACGACCGGATGAAAAGGTCCACCAATTACTCACGGCGTCAGTCACGGTCGATGAGAACGTAACGGTCGAACAAGTTGCAGAAGTCTACAATGATGGTTCGATGACGAACCAGGAATACATTGACTGGCTGATCAAGAACAATGAGCTCGAAACAAAACATGTCATTTCGAAAGACAAAATCGTTGTACCAATCGCACAACAATGACAGAATATAAAAGTTGTTGAATGAACGAACAGGGGTGTGAGGTACGATGAAAGTAGTAATCTACTGTCGCGTCTCGACGGAAAAAGAAGCACAAGAGAGCTCACTGGAGCGGCAAAGAGCAGAACTGTCGGGACTCGCTTTAACAAAAGGATTTGAAATCATAGATATCATCGTCGAAAAAGAAAGTGGCTATGATGTAGAGCGAGAAGGGATGTTAACCGTTCTGGATTATGTAACGCGTCATCTGGTGGAAGCGGTGCTCGTGACGGACGATACACGAATCGGACGAGGAAACGCCAAAATCGCGATTTTGCATACGTTCAAAAAACATGATGTCCAGTTGATGACGATGGAGTCAGACGGTGAATACAAACTGGCGGATGCGGAAGCAATGGTCCTCGAGATCGTTTCACTCGTTGAGGAATACCAGCGTAAGCTCCACAATGCAAAAATTGCACGCGGCATGCGACGGGCTGTCGATAATGGTTTTAGACCCGAACAAAATCTCAATCGGCAAGGCGAGAATGCCGGCCGCAGTCGAAAGGAAGTCCCGATTGAAGAAATCGTTCGATTACGTGAACTTGGTTTGACGTTTGCTGACATCGCGACGACCTTACGCGGCATGGGGCATGATATTTCGAAAGCGACGGTCAACCGGCGTTATCTTGAATATAAAGAAGTTGTCCAGTCTTATGAATGAAAGCAGGTGTTGTGTCATCTTGACGCGACAAACTTGCTTTTTTTTTTCGGGTCTTTTACAGTAAGGTTACTATTAAAGTGCTCCGCGTTGAGTCAAAGAGAAAGAGGGATATTATGTTATCACAAGAACAACTCGATCGAATTAATGAACTTGCCAATAAATCAAAAGTCGAACCGTTAACGGAAGCTGAGACGGCGGAACAAAAAGAATTAAGAACGGCCTATTTAGAAGCATTTCGTGGTTCGTTCAAAAATCAAATGATGGGCATCAAAATCGTTGATGAAGAAGGAACGGATGTTACGCCTGAAAAATTGAAGCAAGCACAAGAAGAAGAACGCAATAAACAGTAAGCAAGTTTTGTATGAACGAAAGCTGCGTCGCTCAATCCGTGAGCGAGGTAGCTTTTTTAATGGGAAAATCAGTAATGTGTATCATGAAAGTTGCTTGAAAAGGGCAATAGAGAGCGCATTCATTTTAATGTGACATACTATTTAGAAAAGTTGTATCACATTTCTGTGTGTGCTAAAATGATATAGAATTTGTGAAAAAGAGAGAGGATGATTGTTTTGACGAACATGACAACAGTAGAATTATTAGCAGTAAATACGATTCGTACCTTATCAATTGATGCAGTACAAAAAGCGAACTCGGGCCACCCGGGAATGCCGATGGGTGCAGCACCGATGGCATTTACATTATGGGCGGATCATATGAACCACAACCCTAAAAATCCAGAATGGTTTAACCGTGACCGTTTTGTACTTTCAGCAGGACACGGTTCAATGCTTCTCTACTCACTCCTCCATTTATCAGGATACGACCTCGCGATGGATGACTTGAAGTCATTCCGTCAATGGAACTCAAAAACACCGGGTCACCCGGAATACCGTCACACAGCAGGTGTCGATGCGACGACTGGTCCACTCGGGCAAGGCATCGCGATGGCCGTCGGGATGGCGATGGCAGAACGTCACCTCGAAGCGAAATACAACCGTGACGACCTAAACGTCGTCGACCACTTCACATACGGCATTTGCGGAGACGGTGACTTAATGGAAGGTGTCTCTGCAGAAGCGGCTTCACTCGCAGGACATTTAGGTCTTGGTAAACTCGTCGTCCTGTATGATTCAAACGATATCTCGCTTGATGGCGACTTGGACAAGTCATTCTCTGAAAACGTCCAACAACGTTTTGAAGCATACAACTGGCAAGTCATCCGTGTTGAAGATGGAACGGATATCGATTCGATTTCAAAAGCACTCGACGCGGCGAAAGCGGAAACAACAAAACCGACATTGATCGAAGTCAAAACGGTTATCGGATTCGGTTCGCCGAACAAATCAGGGAAATCGGCTTCACACGGTGCACCACTCGGCGATGCGGAAATCAAGTTGACGAAAGCAAGCTACGTTTGGGATCATGAAGAATTCTATGTACCGGAAGAAGTCAAAGACTTGTTCGAGGAGCGCATCGAAAAACGTGGCGCTGATACAGAAGCAGCATGGACGGAAAAAATGGAGCAATACAAAGCAGCACATCCGGAATTGCACGCTGAGCTTGTTCAAGCGATCAACAATGAATTGCCGAGCAACTGGGAAGCAGATCTTCCGACATATGATCTGACATCGAAAAAAGCAACACGTCAGACGAGTGGAGAAGTCTTAAACGCTCTTGCGAAAAACATCCCATCAATCTTCGGGGGATCAGCTGACTTAGCTGGTTCGAACAACACGATGCTAAAAGGCGAAGCTGACTTCGATATCGATCCAAGCGGCCGTAACATTTGGTTCGGTGTCCGTGAGTTCGCGATGGCAGCAGCTGTTAACGGAATGGCACTTCACGGTGGCGTCATCCCTTACGGTGCGACATTCTTCGTCTTCTCAGACTACTTGCGCCCGGCAGTCCGTCTTGCAGCATTGATGGGGATTCAATCAATCTTCGTCTTGACGCATGACTCGATCGCAGTGGGAGAAGATGGTCCGACACACGAGCCAGTCGAACACTTGATGAGTTTCCGTGCGATGCCGAACTTGACGGTCTATCGTCCGGCAGACGGAAAAGAAACGATTGCCGCTTGGAAAACAGCTGTTCAATCGAAAAACAAACCGACGTTGCTCGTTATGACACGTCAAGGTTTACCTGAACTGGAAGGCACGACAGTCGAAGGTGCTGAAAAGGGTGGTTATGTTATCGCAGGTGACGTAAACACAGCAGATACAATCTTGATGGGAACGGGTTCAGAAGTTCACTTGCTCGTCGAAGCACAAAAACAACTGGGTGAAAAGGTTGCGGTCGTTTCACTTCCATCATGGGAGTTGTTCGAAGCGCAAACAGCTGAGTACAAAGAATCTGTCTTACCAAAACGGATCACGAAACGTCTTGCGATCGAAGCAGGCGCGTCACTCGGTTGGTACAAGTACGTGGGAACAGAAGGACAAGTCATCGGAATCGATCGTTTCGGCGCATCGGCTCCAGGAGACCTTCTATTAAAAGAGTACGGCATGTCTGTCGAAAATATCTTAGAAACAGTCAAGCAACTCGGATAAGTGGAACAGGTGCGCGTTCATGCGCACCTTTTTCATGCATTATCTATGCAAACGGTTAGAATTATAGTATAGTAAAAAGCGACGTTTTAAGTTAGAGGAGGAAGCAACTTGGCTACATGGATTTGGATTTTAATTGCCCTTCTTTGCTTGGTAGCAGGTGTCGCCCTTGGTTTCTATATCGCTCGTCGATACATGATGAACTATTTGGAGCAAAACCCGCCAATCAACGAAGATATGATTAAGACATTGATGATGCAAATGGGTCAAAAGCCATCACAAAAGAAAGTTAACCAAGTGATGCGTTCAATGAGTGGTTCGATGAAATCACCTAAAAAATAAGCAGTTTCAAAAGGAGGCCCTTGTGGTCTCCTTTTTGTTTGCTATTTACTGGAAAGATGGCTAATCTAAAATGTGAGACTATTTAAAATACTCAATTGATTTGAAAAAGGGGGGGAGACTTGAATGGGAGTCTTCAAGAAATTGAGTTGGTTTTTCCGACTTGAATGGAAAGCATATAGCATCGGCATCATTTGTTTGATTTTTGTCGCAGGTCTCGAAGTGATTCCACCAAAAGTCATCGGGACGACGGTCAATGGATTAAGTGACGGTACATTGACGAAAGAGCGATTGTTTACACTCGCCGGGGTGCTCGTGTTGATCGGAGTCTCGACCTACGTCATCCGTTACTTTTGGCGTTTTTACATCTTCGGCGCATCGATCCGATTGGGCCGGTTGTTGCGGAGTCAGCTTTATGGTCACTTTTCAGATTTAGACCAATCGTTTTATAAGAAATATCGAAGTGGAGACTTAATGGCGCATGCGACGAATGATGTCCAAGCGGTTTCAATGACGGCAGGGGCAGGGATTTTGACGCTCGTCGATTCTGTGACAATGGGAAGTTTTGTCGTTGTCATGATGGTGACGACAATCAGTTGGAAACTGACGCTCGTTTCCCTTCTGCCGATGCCGTTGATGGTCTACTTGACATCGCGTTACGGAAAGATGCTGCATTCCCGTTTTCATGATGCACAGGAAGCCTTTTCTGACTTGAATGACAAAGTAGCAGAAAGTATCAGTGGCGTCCGTGTTTTAAAAGCGACGGGTGAAGTCGAGTCAGACGTGACGACATTCACATCGTTATCGGACGACGTCGTTCAAAAAAACCGTCGTGTCGCGAAAATTGATGCGTTGTTTGATCCAACGATCTTTGGACTCGTCGGTTTATCGTATATCATCGCCGTCGGATACGGAGCATATTTGTTACAACAAGGGGAAATCCGGATCGGTGACATCGTCGCCTTCACTACATACTTAGGTCTCTTGACGTGGCCGATGCTCGCATTCGGCTGGTTATTCAATATCGTCGAACGAGGACGTGCTTCGTATGATCGAATCGAACGGATGCTTGCCGTGGAGCCGGAAATTAAAGATGCGAAGGAAGCGGTGACGACCGTCGATTCACCACGACTCGATATCGCGATTGACCGTTTTATCTATGACACACAGCCGGTTCTCGAACAGATTGATGTCACACTCGAGCCTGGAAAGTCGCTCGGAATCGTCGGGCGGACAGGTGCTGGAAAGTCGACGTTTGTCCGGTTATTAACCCGCGAATATGATGTCAAACAAGGGGCTATTCGAATGGGAGGGCAAGATATTAAACAACTCCTCCGCGAAACGGTCCGGAAGCAGATCGCCGTCGTCCCGCAAGACCATTTCTTGTTCTCAGCATCGATTGCGGACAATATCGCTTTTGCGAAACCGGACGCTTCGATGGAACAAATCATGGAAGCAGCTCGTGTTGCTGCTGTCCATGACGATATTCTTGGTTTTAAAGAAGGCTACGCGACGATGGTTGGAGAACGTGGCGTGACGTTATCCGGTGGACAAAAACAACGGATTTCGATTGCCCGGGCGTTACTCGCCGACTGTCCGATTTTAGTGCTCGATGACGCGTTATCGGCCGTCGATGCGAAGACAGAAGAGGCGATCATCGATCATTTCCGCACGGCTGATAACGAACAGTCGCAAATCATCGTCGCCCATCGTTTGTCGGCCGTTTCCCATACGGACGAAATCATCGTTCTCGACGCGGGACGGATCATCGAACGGGGGACACATGAGCAGTTATTGCGGCGAAAAGGCTGGTATAAAGAAACGTATGACCATCAACAACTCGAATCATTAGTTGAACAAGGGGGTGGACCGTTTGAATCATGATATCAATGAAAAAGACGTCTTGAAGCGTCTGCTTCGGTTTGTCGGTCCCTTTAAGAAACAAGTCTTTGTGGCGTTCCTTCTCTTATTGGTCACGACGGGTGCGAAACTCGGAGGACCTTATTTAGTTAAAATCTTCATTGACAACTATGTCACGACTGGTAATTATCCAGTCCAGGAAGTCGCCTTATTATTTAGTGCCTACCTCATCTTGCATACGACAGGGATTATCGTCGATTATTTGCAAGCATTTGAATTTCAAAAAATCGCGTTAAAAGTCATTCAGCGCTTACGGATTGATGTGTTTCGTCACGTCATGCACCTGCGACTCGCTTACTTTGACCGGACACCGGCTGGGGTTTTAGTCTCGCGGATCACGAATGATACGGAAGCGATCAAGGAACTCTACATCGGCGTCCTCTCGACGTTTGTCCAAAGTGGTGTCCAATTGATCGGAACTTATATCTTCCTCTATTTCTTGGACCCGACGCTTGCGACAATCGCACTTGTCTTACTGCCTGTATTTTATTTCGTCATCTGGATCTACCGCAAGTACTCGACGAAATATTATGCAGAAGTCCGCGATTTGTTATCGAAAATCAATGCGCAGTTAAATGAATCAATCAACGGGATGGCGATCATTCAGCAATTCCGCCAAGAAAAACGATTAATGGCGGAATTTGAAGAGACGAACGTCGCCCACCAAAATGGTCGTTATAAAAACTTAAAGCTCGACAGTTGGTTACTTCGTCCGATCATTGAACTGATGCTGGCGCTTTCAATCGCGACACTCGTCACGTACTTTGGATTCTTATCATTTACGGAGACGGTTCAAGTCGGTGTCGTCTATGCCTTCATTAGTTATCTTGAACGCATTTTCCAACCCGTTCAACAAATCATGCAACGGTTGTCTGAATTCCAACAGGCGATTGTTTCGGCCGACCGTGTGTTTAAGGTTCTCGATACGGATGAGCCGGAACCGACGAAAGGGTTGCCTGGTGCAGCGAGCGTCACGGATGGACATATCGTCTTTGAAGACGTGCGGTTCAGTTATGATGGAGAGACGGAAGTCTTGAAAGGGATTACCTTTGAAGCGAAAAAAGGACAGACGATTGCCCTTGTCGGTCAGACGGGAAGCGGGAAAAGTTCAATCATCAACATCTTGATGCGGTTTTATGCCTATCAGTCGGGACGAATTTTGATTGATGGAAAACCGCTCGAACAGTTACCGGAAGATGAATTACGGCGTCACGTCGGACTTGTCCTGCAGGATTCGTTCCTCTTTACGGGAAGTGTCGCTGATAACATTCGGTTGTTTGACGATCGGATTTCGTTCGGAACCGTTGAAGAGGCGGCCCGTTTCGTTCAGGCGGATGGTTTCATTCACCAACTTGACGAGGGATACGATAGCCCGGTCGCCGAGCGCGGGGCAACGTTCTCAGCCGGAGAACGGCAATTGATTTCATTTGCACGAACGATGGCGCGTGATCCAAAAATCTTAATCTTGGATGAAGCGACAAGTTCAATCGATACGGAGACGGAAGAGAAAGTCCAGACGGCATTGAAACGAATGCGGGAAGGGCGGACGACGATTGCAATCGCTCACCGATTATCGACGATTCAGGACGCCGACTTAATTCTTGTGTTACATCAAGGGGAAGTCGTCGAACAAGGAAATCACCAAACGTTGATTGCGAAAGACGGACTCTATAAAAAAATGTATCAATTACAGTCGGGTCATGTGACTTCGATTACGTAAATGCACACAAAAAGGCCTGCCAGGCGATCTCGCCCGGCAGGTTTTGCTGTTACTTTTTTTAATTAGTAGACAGTTACTGTGACGTTTTGGCGTCCCCAGTTGATTGCTTCTTGTTGTGAACCAACGAGAAGGTCAAGTTTGTTACCTTGAATTGCGCCACCACGGTCGAGAACGATTGCTTCACCGATACCTGAAATGTGCATCCGTGTGCCAATCGGGTATTGTGAAGAAGCTGCTACGATACGCATACCATTGTACGTGATCGTGTTTGTTACATCATAACCGCTAGCAGTCAATGCACGACCGTTGTAAAGCTGGCTACCGTTGCTTGATGGATCGTTCGTGTATGCACTTACGTTCATCGTCACTTTAGTACCAGACTTCGCTGAAGTCGTTTGTTTAGTTGCAGTAGCCGGTTTAGCCGCTGGTTTTGGTGCTGGTTTTGCTTCTGCTTTAGGAGCTGGAGCTGCTGAAGTCGAAGCAGTAGAACCAGAAAGTGTAGTGTAAGCACTATGCACATAGCGCGTTTTACCATCGATTGTTGTTTTAATCCAAGAACCGACTTTACTTTCTACGTTTACTGTTTCACCTTTATACAAGTTACCTACATCTTTCGAGTTCGTAGTAGGTTGTGTCCGAACGTTTAATACTGCCGTAGTGACTGTAGCTTTTTTAAAGTCGAATGATGAGGCAGCAGTAGTATATGCGCCATGTACATAACGTTTTTGGCCATTGATGCTTGTTTTGATCCATGCACCAGAACGTCCTTCGACATTTAATGTTTGCCCTTTATATACGTTACCTACGTCTGCTGATGCTGTTGTAGGTGCTGTGCGAACGTTGAGTACTGCTGTGTCTACTTTTACCGTCTCTGAGGCAGCCTCTGTCTCTTGGGCGAATCCTACTGATAGAGCCGTTGCTGCAAGTCCTGCAGCGAAAACTGCTTTTTTCATTATTGATGTCCTCCTGACATATGCTGTGTTTACTGTTCCTACTCTACACCCCGAAACCGGGTAGTGCGTTTACAGGTCAATGTCATTAAAGTTACAAAAGAGGTCAGTGTGACAAACAGATTGCAAAAAGCGTGTTTTTGTCATTAGTAGGTCATAAAGCATGGTTTTTAAGTCGGTTCATAAGTCTTTATGCCTATATAAAGAATAAACGGAAGCAATTGTAATGTACAAAAGTCATGAATCAATCCCTTGTCTAAAAATAAGTTGAACCATCTTCTAATCAGACCGGAGGCGAAGTTTGAGAGAAGAAGGGGGGCATGACAATGAAAAAGCGATTGAACAAAAACAAACCCTCTGAATGGAAAGAGGGTTTGCTTAAAAAGGATTAGTGATCAAACAAGTACACTTAATGGAAGGTGCCACGAAATGACTGCATTGAATTTTCGTTTTATGTGAGGAGCCGCTCATTTGAAGAGCCAACGGCATAAGTTTGCATAATCCGTGTGTACTCGACTAATAACAGATCGAGTTCATGACTGAGCTTCAATACATGTGGGGAGGTGAAACTAGACCGATCTGCTTGAAGATACAGTTCGCTTCGTTTTGCTTCAATTGCTAAGGTCAGTAATTGTTGGCTTGTCATAGCAGTCTCCCTTACATTGGTGTCGTATCCATATTCTAGCAAGTGATTATTCGGAGTGCAACGAAATTTTAGTAAGATAAAGTAAATGTAATTTTTTTGTAATTTGAGAAGTCACGAATCTTTCTTATCTTTTGTGAGATAATAGGTGCTAAATGATGCGGAGTTTGGCAAAATAGAGAAGAACTTCTTCTTATAGAAAGGAGCTGCTGAAATGGAGCTCTCGTTGTGGTTAGCATTTGGGGCAGGGTTACTGTCATTCGTGTCTCCCTGTACGCTACCGTTGTATCCGGTATTTCTTTCGTACATTACCGGAGTATCTATAACGGATTTAAAAGAAAAAGGTGTCCGGGAAAGACGTTCACTTTTCCATACACTCGCCTTTTTAGTCGGGTTCGCACTCGTATTCGTCGTCCTTGGATTATCGACGTCACTCTTTGCGGACGTCTTCATCACGTATCGCGATACATTACGGATGGTTGGGGCCCTCGTAATTTTCGTCTTCGGGATCGTCTTAGTCGGTTTATGGCAGCCGACGTTCTTGATGCGTGAAAAAAAATTGAATCTTGGTGAACGCAAGGGCGGTTACATCGGTACAGTCCTCGTCGGAATCGGATTTGCGGCAGGCTGGACACCATGTACAGGTCCAATCCTTGCTGGTGTCATCGGTCTAGCGGCGACGAATCCGAGCCAAGGTATGCTCTACATGCTGTTTTATGTCCTTGGATTTTCGATTCCCTTCTTATTAATGGCCTTTTTTGTTGGACGTTCGAAACTCCTTGTCCAGTACAGTCTCAAAATGACGAAATTCGGTGGCGCCTTGATGATGGTCTTCGGAGTCATGTTGTATTTCAATGGCTTGAGTAAATTTGCGGCCTGGATGAGTGATATCGTTGGATTTACAGGATTTTAATCGAGGAAGTGATGAGATGATTTGGATATCAACAGGGGTTGCGCTCGTGATGGGGTTACTCATCAGCTTCATACGGGTGAAGGCGTCGGCGAAACCGACAAATGCCAAAAAGATTTTAATCCCTCCGTTCGCGATGTCGACCGGGATGTTGCAATTTTTATACCCGGCATCTCGTCTGACATGGACGGAGGTCGCGGAAGCATTGATTGTCGGGATGATTTTCAGTGTCTTCTTGATTAAGACGTCAAATTTTTATGAAGCAGAAGGTCAAATTTATTTGCAACGTTCAAAAGCATTTTTTATCGTCTTATTCGGAATCTTACTCGTACGGACGGTCGCAAAATTTGTGATCGGGGGTCAAATCGATATTTTTGAGACAGGTGGAATTTTCTACCTCGTCGCGTTCGGAATGATCGTCCCGTGGCGGATCGCCATGTATCTGAAGTACAAACAAGTCAAGTCGGGGATTGTTCCCGTCGAACATTTACCACAATCATGAAAAATGACCGTCTTGTCCGATTTAATGGACAAGGCGGTCATTTTTTGAATACATCACATAGAATCTCGTTCACTCAAAGTAGATTGATTCTGCCATCATTAACTTTGGAAGTAGAGTTCGTATTCACGCCAATCGATTGCGTGTTCTTTTAAGGCTTTTTTCAAAAAATTATGATCACGTTTTGGAGTCGCTGAAATATATCCTTTGACGACAAGCTCTGACGTCATGACCGATGCACGTTCTTCAAGTGCGAACTGACCGATCCGTCCGGCAATTTTCCGCCGTGCGACGTCACGAAACGCCGCCGGAACAGGCATGACGAGGGCATTCAATAACTCCATTGTCTCGTCCGTCCACAAGTGTCGTGTTTGGTCGATGTACTCATCTTCCCAATCCATCATCGATTTGCCGTCTTCTTTCGGGAGTTTTTTTAAGAACTTCCGGAACATGAAGAAGCCGCCAATCGCCATTAGTGTAATCATGATAAAGCCCCAGAGCAAAATTCCGTTCATGAACCATGCCATCCGTGACTCATCCCCCTTTCAACATCATTTATAGATTAGCATAAATGGTTTTCTCATGCTATGATGAATGACGGAGAAAGTGAGGAGAAGAGATGTTACAGCCATATGTACAATTAGATGAATCCGGACGACCGCAAAAGGGGAACTTACCCGAGACAGCAGACGGTCGCGTCGTCGAATTTTATTATGATACGAGTGGAACGGAAATCACGGTCGTATTCGTGACAATTCCTGCTTTTGATGCCAGTCGCAAGCGGGCATTTACCGTCGGGAAGACGTTTAAGACAATCTCGACTCTTGAAGATTTTACATTAGTGAAATATGACCTTATAGATCATCAGATCCTCGCGACACTTGAAATGTTCGCCGATGGATCGAAGCGCCAAATCGACGCTTCGAGATTGCTCGACTATTAAAAAAAGAAGGAGACGCGGATTGCCGCGACTCCTTCTTTTTATTTCGCGTTTAGCGTGATTTGATCATGGTCAAGCTCGGCGATCCCGCCAATCGGGAACGTAAATAAAGGTTCCGTGTGACCGAAATCCGCATTCGCGATGACGGGGATGGTTTTAAGTTGCGGGTAGAGACTGACGAGATAACGTAAATGTTCTTCCGTCATCTTCGTTGTCAGTTGGAACCGGCCGAAGACGATCCCGCGGATTTCGTCAGCGCCCGGTTGTGCCAGTAACGAAGCAAAATCACGGGCAAACGTCGCCGGATGGACTTCGTAGTCGTCTTCTAAGAAGAGGACGGCTTGACGTAAATCGGGGAAAAACGGCGTTCCTTGTAATAAGTTCAACGTACAAAGGTTCCCCCCGAGAATCCGACCACTCGCTTTTCCACTCGCTAAAACGAGGTGCCCGTCGTTCAACGACGTGACGGTCCGGCCGTCAAACGAGTCATGCCAGTTGACGCTCGGACGAACGGAGATCGCTTGGACGTCGAAGAACATTTTTTTGAAGTAGTCGAGCGTATAGGCGTCACGCGAACTGAGTACGCGTAGCATCGGTCCTGAGTAGGTGACGAGACCTGTTTTTGTGAAAATCGCATTACTGAGCGCCGTAATGTCAGAGAACCCGCAAAGAATCTTCGGGTGGGTCCGAATCAAATCGTAGTCGAGTCCCGCAAGCAATTCGTTTGAACTGAAGCCACCGCGTACGCAAAGAATCGCGTTGACGTCGCTGTCGGCGAAAGCGGCATGTAAATCGTCGATTCGGCAAGCCGGGTCGCTCGAACCGAACGGATTGACGGCGCGGGCATGTTGACTGATTGAGACGCGGAGTCCGAGCGTTTCTAACAGTTCGATGGCGTCATTGATGATTTTTTCATCGACACTCGCTAAGCTCGAAGCAGGCGCAAGGAGACGGACATGCGAACCTGCCTTTAGTTTATCCGGAGTAATCGGCGTCAACTGGCTTTCGATACACTCGATCCGGTTTCCGAACGGATCCTCCGTAAACAATCGCCGGCGCGGTGCAAGCCGATCGTCAAACGTGACCGGATGACCGGCTTTATTCAAGCGCTCGGCGACACCATCCAAGTCGGGAAACGTGAGGCCGGGATGTGCTTTTTTAGCCGGCTGAAAATTTTGTTCGATGCCAACGTGAATCGCTGCAGCGTGACTTGTAAACCAAACGCCACCCGTCGCACGGACACCGACGGGCTTTTCGACTTCTTTCATATGTAGTAGCCCGGCATAAAAAGCCCGGGTCGCATCTTCTGAAGCAGGTGGCGCAGCTAACTGAACATGATCAAGCATGACGACACTTCCTTTCGTGGTGCATCAACCGACAAATTGTGTGACCCGTTTAAGTTCACGTTCGACAAAGTCTAGATAGAAGGAACCGTCAATGCGGTGGTCAAGACTTTGGGCAATTTCATAAATATTCGAACGGAGCAATCCGAGATAGCCGGCTTCTTCTTTACGGGCTGATCGGTAAGAGGCTGCGTAATGAGCGAGTAAGAACTGAAGGTAGCCGCGATCTGTCAAAAGCGGAATCAATTGTTTTTTCTCTTCCATCGACCAGACGTAATTCGGGTTGTAATACATTTCGGCATAAAGATGATACGGTTCGTCACCACCTGTGAAGAGGGGCTTGACGCGGCGTACTTCTTGTGTGAGTTTCTCCATCCAATCGAATCGGTCCTGTTTACGACTGATGAACAATGGCAAGATGTACGGATGTGCCTGGTCCGGCATCCGTGAACAACCGCGCTCGTGTCGGATTGCTGCATACAATAGAAGTGCCCGGTCTTCGAAACCACGTTCAATCGCATACGTCATCCGGCTGAATCCTTCACACGACGGACAGTCACTCAGTTCATCGGAAGGGGCATCAATCCATTCTTCCAAGTATTGATCCGCTTGTTCTTCGTCACCAAGTTTACTGTAAATCATGAAACCGATATAATCACGGGTCCGCGCAAATCCGTTGGCGTCACAAAAGTCGCTAAAACGTTCATAATCCGCCTCTAACAAAGCGATCGAAACGTCTTCTTGTTCAGCGGCATAAATCAAATACGATTTATAGTTCCAGTACAGGTCAAGCTCCTGTTTATGTGTCAGTGTCAGTTCGTCCTTACGAATCCAGTCCATCAATAATGAAAACGAGACGAGGAACGAGCGGAAATGTCCGAGATCAAACTGGTTTTGAGAAAAGGTCCATAATGCTAAGGGGCGAAGTGAATCGTCGGTCGTATCTTCAAAAATCGTCCAAAGTGATTCGCCACGTTCGAGTGACGGATTTTCCTCTTTCAATCGAAGATATAGGCTATTGAGTTCTTCATGAGGGTTCATCTGTACCCCTCCTTTCTTATATGAGTATACCACGCAGCGGATGAGAAATCGTTGATGATGCGGGCGCAACAAAAAATGATTCCGCTACGCATCAATTGCGCGTTGGAATCATTTCAAGAATTTGTGGATGCAGTTCATTTGCCGGATGCAGTAAATCCTGGATCGTATAACTATTAAGTACCTGATGGAACGCTTCAATCGCTTCATCAAAGGCAGTTCGTGCAGGGTCAAGAGATGGATGTTCCACCATTCCCTCTTGCGGGTCCAAAAAGTGAGTCGTTGGTTCGAACAACTGCACGACGTCACCGAGATAAATTTCATCCGGAGGACTTGCTAAGCGAAATCCACCACCACGACCACGGACAGAATGAATCAGACCATTTTGTCCTAAACGATAGACGACTTTCATCAGATGATTTTTAGAAATGTCGTAACAGTCCGCTACTTCCTGGATTCGGACAAGTCGATCCGCATGTGCGCCTGCGAATAAAAGCGACCGGATCGCATAATCCGTATAACGTGTCATGCGCATATATATCACCTACTTACCCTAGATTCTAAAATGGACAGGAGAGAAGAACAAGTTTAAATGTGTTGGATGAAACAAGTATTTACTATACTTTTTTGAAGATTGTTTTTACTTAGGGGTTCGGGCATAATGAGGGGGAAAGGTAGGTCATGGTATGCATTTTGATCAAGCATTACACCTCTTACAAAAGATTGGTCCGGAAGTGGATAAACGCGGTTTCCGCATCGCGAGCCGGTTTTATGATCAGTTAGAAAAAAATCATAGCCGACAGCTTGAACAAATGGGACAGCAGGACATGCGTTTACAAAATCGTGAACTTCGGATTTTACGCCTCAGTCGCCTGTTGCATCACGTGACGAACCAACAAGAACCGAGTGAGTTGTTTAAACTCATTTTACTCGAAGAAATCAATCAAACGAAATCGTTCATTCTGTCTTACCCAGAAATCGTCAGTCAGGAGATCCTGCTCGCCGTGCAATGGGAATTTGAGCTTGAAGCGACAGACCCATTGCTCGAGGCATGGTCTGTCGTCCATCACCAACTCGTCGATACGTGTCGTCATTTTTGTAAGTATTCTTCTCGTGACGACTCGAGGCAGCTTGAAGTGCTGTTAATCGCAGAAACACATCATTTAGGTGCTGTCATTGACGAAGCAAGGTATGCTTTGACGAATCAACGGAAAACGACGCTCGTCCATTTTAACGACATGAAGGTGCTCTCGGCTAAGTTGATGATGACACTCGAAGGACTTATTCAAAAGGGACTTGTTTTCCATACTATACACCAAAATAGTACGGATGAAGGGGCGGCTGAATTTTTAGAGATGATTGCAAGCGACGACCCGATCGTATTCGTCAGTGGATCGAGTCGGTTCATTGCGGACGTCCAACAGATCCTCGAGCCGTTACCGGTTATCTTTGGTCCATTTGTCGCCGATAATGCATTGCCATCTTAATGAAGGATTGCCTGAAACGAGTTATTTTAAGTACGAGAGCGGATACCCCTGATGTTTTCGAGGGATATCCGCTTTTTTTGTCGAATTAGCGTTGCTCGTGCGCAAGCTGGTTGGAATAACGGACTTTTTCAGCTGAAAGAGGAGAACTGTTCGTTTTTCTTGAAAGGTATTAAAAGTATCAATGCCGGAGAATTCTTTCAAACTTTCAGGAGGGGTGACATGATTAACATCGAGAATCTGACGCAACAGTTTTCAAACGGAAAAGGAATTTTTGATGTCACGATCAATGTGGAGAAAGGCGAAGTATTCGGGTTTCTCGGACCGAACGGTAGCGGAAAATCAACGACGATTCGCCATTTGATGGGATATATGAAGCCGCAACGCGGGCGGGCGACGATAAAAGGGCTCGATACGTGGGCAAATCAGGCGCAAGCGCGAAGTCACGTCGGTTATTTACCCGGCGAAATGGCGTTCCTCGACGGAATGACGGGGCTTGCGTTCCTCAACATGATGGCCGGTATGCAAGGATCAGACAATCCGGACAGACGTGACGAGTTGATTAAAAAGCTCCAATTCAACCCGAACACACCGATTCGCAAGATGTCAAAAGGAATGAAGCAAAAGATTGGGATCGTCGCGACATTCATGCATGACCCGGAAATCTATATCCTCGACGAGCCGACGTCGGGACTCGATCCATTGATGCAGAACTTATTCATCGAACTCGTCCTTGAAGAAAAAGCACGTGGCAAGACCTTCTTGATGTCGTCTCATAGTTTTGCTGAAATCGAGCGGACATGCGACCGGGCAGCGATTATTCGTGACGGAAAAATCGTCGCGACAAAAAATATTCATGAGTTGCAGACGATGCAACGAAAATCATTTAACGTCACGCTCGATGAAGAAGTGGCTGTAGCCGCTCTGCTTGCTTCCGCCTTGACGACGGAGCGAATCGACGTGCGGACGGTCCGGATCGAACTCCGTGGGAATTATGATTTACTCATCCAAACGCTCGCCCCGTATCACGTCAAGAACATCAGTGCCGATGACCAAAGCTTGGAACAAATTTTTATGGATTATTATAATCAAAAGGAGTTGGGGAAATGAATCTCGCCCTTTATCGTCATATGATGCAGCTCCATCTGAAGATGTTTTTTGGTTTCGGGGTCGGCTCAGCCATTTATGTCACGTTGATTACCTCCCTTTATCCGTTGCTCGACGACAACATGGAACAGATTGACGACATGATGCAGATCTTACCGGAAGGAATGATGCGGGCATTCGGAATGGAGTCGATCAGCAACTACGGTCAATTCATCTCGGCCGAATACTATGGTCTGTTTTATCTCTTAATCCTGGGTGTCTTTAGCGTGATGGTCGCGATTCAACTCGTCGCACGGCTCGTCGATCGCGGCTCGATGGCCTATCTTTTATCGACGCAGGTTTCACGAACGAAAGTCATCGTCACACAAATGCTCGTCTTAATCAGTGGTTTAATTGTGATTCATGTTTTGACATTCGCAGGCGGGGCGCTCGCAGCACGGTTCTTAATCGATACGGACCGAATCGCACTCACTGAGTTTTTCCAAATCAACTACGTCGGGTTTTGCTTGTTCTTAGCCGTCAGCGGTTATTCGTTCTTGATTTCCTGTTTGTTCAACGATGAAAAAAATGCTTTTGCGGTCGCCGGTGGTGTAACTTTTCTATTTTACGGCATGAACATGATGGGGAAAATCGTCATGAAAATCGACTGGATTCGGCATTTTACGCCGTTTTCGCTTTATGAACCTGGAAAAATCGCCAGTGGGGAAGGAGAGGTCCTCGTCTCAGTAATCATTTTAATCTTGATTGGTCTGCTGAGCTATGGTCTTGCCATCGTCCTTTTCCGGAAACGAAACTTGCCGTTGTGACTTTTTCTTGTGTGAGACACAAGGTGATGTCCCTTGCTCCTAACAGAGAACGAGCAAGAAACGGGAGAGAAACACCGTTCAATGCAACTAAAAAGACAAGCGATTGATTTGATTAAAATCTAAATCGCTTGTCTTTTAGTTTTTTACAGGAACAGGTTAAAGCAACTATTTAGTATTTTTTTAAGTTTACTACCAACTTCTTCTTTAAGACCATTCACCTTACGCCGACTCGGACAATCGTTTCGCACGGCGAATCGAACGATCGAGTGCCAAGTAGACAAGTCCGGATAAACAACACGCGACCCCGATGGCGCCAAGCGCATAGTCGCCGTGACCGGATTCGAGGAACAACGACCCGAGGAGCGGTGCCGTTACGCCACCAATCAACCACTGCACGCTCGCGGCACCATTATACGTTCCCCGTAAGTGAACCGGCGCAATTAAAGCGATGAACGTCATTTGGACCGGTGACATGATCATTTCGCCGATGGTATAAAGGGCATAAATGACGAGTAAGAGAATGACGATGACGATATAATCCGTTCCGAGCGAGAAGAAGTAGGACGGGACGAAGGCGAGTAAAATCATGCCGAGTCCGAAGACGCTTGCGCCGAGTAACATGACTTTCCCGAACGATTTTCCGGATAGCTTCGCAGCAATCGGAAATTGGAACAGGACGACCATGATGCCGTTCAGTCCCATCAAGTACGGGAAAGGATTTTTTTCGTCCGGCAATCCCGGTAAGGCTTCTTTTAAGAAGACGGGTAACATGTTTTCGACGAGCGTGAAGCCCATCGAGATGAAGACACCAGCCGCAATGAAGATTAAAAAGACATGGTCCTTTCGTAAGACGGTCAGTGAAGAAAGTTGTGGTGTATCCACCGGATGCTCGATTTTTTTAGGTTTCGTCTCACCAATGAACAGCAGGAGGACGAGGGCATAAAGTACATAAACAATAGCCGCTCCATAGAAAATCAAGGACCGATCGATGAAGAGGACGGCACTGCCGATCAATGGACCGAACGCGGCCCCGATGTTATGTCCCATCCGTAAGAGACCAAACGATTCATTCAACCGTTCCGGTGGTGTGACATCAGCGACCATCGCGCTCGCTGCCGGGTGGAACAGAGAATTTGTCAGGCCGAGCGTCGCGTTTAAGATAAGCAACGGCCAAAATGTATCGGCAAACGTAAAACCGATTAGGGCGAGCGCATCCCCGACGATGGCGATGACCATCAACGGTTTGCGGCCGTAAATGTCGGCGAGGTGCCCTCCGAGGAACGACCCGAACAACGCGGAGATCGGACCGATCGCCATGATGACGCCGACGAGGAGGTACGAATCGAGTTGGTCGGCGTAATAGAGTACAAGAAATGGTGCAATCATGAACATCATGATGCCGGTTAACGTTTCCCCGACGAACCGGATCCAGATGTTACGGTCGAGCAGTTTTAATGAGTTGAACATAAATAAAACCCCTTATTATTCCGTTTTTAGACAATAGAAAAGACGGATACGCACAAATATGGGCATACCCGTCCTGATATAAGGGGGCAGCATGTACGTATACGCATACGCACACCCTGCTTAATTTTAAAAAAATTAAACGATTGGGTGACGTACAATGATCGCAGATGAGTTTGATACCTGAATCTGTCGCTGTGCTTGTGGCTGTTTCATGTGTACGTCTCCTCCTTCTAGTTAGTTAACTTCCTCGTCATCGTATAGAACATCAGGACGAGTTGTCAACTAAAAATCTGAAAATTAAGTCAATCATGTGAAATAGACGAACAGCTGAAAATTCGGTATGATAGACTAGTTGCGAAAAATGAGCTGGTTACAAGTATTGAATTTATCGTGAAGGGACTTAATCATACATGACAAAATTACAAACTGAAGTCGAGAAACGCCGGATTTTCGGTATCATCTCCCACCCGGATGCCGGGAAAACGACATTAACAGAAAAATTCTTACTCCACGGAGGGGCAATCCGGGAAGCAGGGTCGGTCAAAGCCCGAAAAAATTCGAAATTTGCCAAATCCGACTGGATGGAAATCGAGAAACAACGCGGAATCTCGGTCACGTCATCGGTCATGCAATTCGAATACGATAAAAAAATCGTCTCTATCATGGATACACCGGGTCACTCGGACTTCGGGGAAGATACGTACCGGATCTTGACGGCCGTCGACTCGGCAATCATGGTCATCGATGCGGCGAAAGGGATCGAGTCACAGACAAAAAAACTTTTCCAAGTCTGCCGGATGCGCGGTATTCCAATTTTTACATTCATCAACAAGATGGACCGTCAAGCACGTGATCCACTCGAATTGATGGAGGAGCTTGAAGAAGTCCTCGGGATCCCGTCTGTTGCCGTCACGTGGCCGGCAGGATCAGGACAACAGTTCGAAGGGGTCTACGACCGGGTCAACGAGAAGTTCCACTGCTTCAAACAGGACCGGAAGACGATTGAACTGGGGGAAGAAGGGCTCGCAAACGACGAACTCGCTAACTCAATCAACAACGAAATGTACGACACGCTCGTCGATGAAGTTGATTTACTCGACGGTGCCGGCAATGCCTATGACGAGGAATTGATTGCAAAAGGTGAACTGACACCGGTCTTCTTCGGTTCAGCTCTCGTCGACTTTGGTGTCACACCACTGCTCGAACACTATCTCAACTTGTCCCCGTCACCGACACCACGGGAATCGAACAAAGGGAAAATCGAACCGGCACAAGAATTCTTCAGTGGGTTCGTCTTTAAAATCCAGGCGAACATGAACCCGAACCACCGGGACCGGATTGCCTTTATTCGCATCTGTACCGGGAAATTCGACCGTGGGATGGATGTCGTCCTGACGCGGACAGGTAAGAAAATGAAATTGTCGCAATCGACGCAGTTCATGGCAGATGAGCGGGAAACGGTCAACGAAGCCTTTGCTGGAGACGTCATCGGTCTCTACGACTCGGGCAACTATCAAATTGGCGATACGATCACGAATGGTGATCCGTCACTCCAATACGAAGCCTTGCCGACATTCGCACCGGAATTATTCTTGAAGGTCTTTACGAAAAATGCCCTGAAGTCAAAACAGTTCCAAAAAGGGATTGAACAATTGGCACAAGAAGGAGCGATTCAAGTCTATAAGACGGAATACAACGAGGTTATCCTCGGTGCGATCGGTCAACTTCAGTTCGAAGTCTTCGAACACCGCCTTAAAGGCGAGTACGGCGTCGATATCTTAAAAGACGCGGCGAACTTCCAGGTCGCGAAGTGGGTCAAGGTGACAGAAATCAATGAAGTGAAGAAATTGACGGATTCACGGACAGTTCTCGTCTATGACCGTTGGGAAAACCCGGTTCTCCTCTTTGCGAATGATTTCGTCTACGAACGCTTCGTCCAAAAAAATGAAGGTACGATTACATTAGTCGATTCACCGCAACAGCTGAACGATTAATCAAATCTTGAGAGAGCTTTTCCGCGTCAGCGGAGGAGTTCTTTTTTTGCTTCGCTGTTTTGCTTCAGAAGAACATGGGTAAAAAAGGAAAGTAGTCCGATTCATACATTTTGTGAGAGGGATGGTGTTAACGATGGCGAAAAAATTCGTAGGCGTTTTTCATGATCAATCCAGCTTGGAGCAAAAAATGCATGCTTTAAAAGAACAAGGACATAAGGACTCCGACTTTTCAGTCGTCGGACGAGATGAAGCGGCCGAAGAGACATCGGGTGCGTCTTGGGTCGATGAAATGAAAGCGAAGTTCAGCAAAGAACCACCGTTACGCGAGACATTGAAACGCGTCGGGCATTCGGACGACGAAGCGGCGAAACATTATGAAGAAGTCGAGCGTGGTGGGATCGCCTTGTTCGTCAAGGAACGAGAACACCATGATCACGACCACAGTCACGATCACGATCGGGAACATATGCACGATGAAGGACATCGGCATGAGGGGAAAGTCGAAAATCCTGGCGTCAATGACTATGAATCGGAACATGAATCCGACCATGAAAAAAGTACGCGGACGAAATGGGACGCGGACGATTTGAATAAATAAGGGGCGAACACGGATTGCTTTTTTTAAAGTAACCCGTGTTTTTTGTTGGAGAAGTGTCTTCGCTACCGCCAGGAAAAAGGCGAGTGCTATACTGGAAGCACTTATTGAAGAGGTGAAAACATGAAAAAAACAGTCGCAACACTTGTAGGGCTCGGTTTACTCGGAACGGTCTTTATGACGCGTTATCCGTTATTCGGTCGCCGACCGTCTAAAGCCGATCAACAGGATTACAGACGATCCGCCCAGTTTAAAAATGGAAAGTTTCAAAATGAACTGCCATTTCAACTGAAGATGGAATGGGAGACAACAAAAAGTATCTTAAAAGATTATGGGCGGGAATTGCCATCTTTAAAACCGGTCAAGCCATTACCTGTCGTACCGTTTGAGCGACGGACGGACGGGACAGAACCGCGTGTGACCTGGTTCGGGCATTCGGCGTTCCTGCTTGAACTCGATCAACAGACGATTTTCTTTGATCCGATGCTCGGTCGTGCGCCGTCGCCATTCCCGAAACTCGGAGGCGGACGGTTCCAGACGACGGCACCGGTCGACCTTGATGCCTTGCCGCCGATCGATCTCGTCATCTATTCGCATGACCATTATGACCACTTGGATTATCATTCGGTTCTGGCATTAAAAGACCGGGTCGGCCGATTCATCGTCCCGCTTGGTGTCGCGAGCCGCCTGAAAGGCTGGGGTGTCGACGCAAGCCGGATTACGGAACTCGATTGGCACGAATCGATTGAGACGAATGGTCTTCGTCTGACGGCGACACCGGCTCGGCACTATTCGGGACGAAACGGGCTTGATCAATTTTCGACGCTTTGGGCCTCATGGGTCATCGAAGGCTCGAAAAAAGTCTTCTTCAGCGGTGACAGCGGGTATGGTCCACACTTTAAGGCAATCGGTGACCAGTACGGTCCGTTTGACTTGACGATCATGGAGTGTGGGCAATACGACACCCGTTGGTCGAGCTCGCATATGTTGCCGGAACAGACGCTTGCGGCACACCTCGATGTCAAAGGGGATGTGATGATTCCCGTTCACTGGTCGGCGTTTACACTGGCGTTTCACCCGTGGTTCGAACCGGTCGAACGGCTGTTGAAGGAAGCGGCGAAACATGACGTACCGGTCGTGACACCGATGATCGGTGAGAGCGTAACAGTTGCGAGTCAGACCCGTAAATGGTGGAGAGAAGTACGGTGAAGTGAAGTGAAACTCGTCTTTTTTCCTGTAGGAGTCAACGAAACGTGACGCTTTTTAGGTAATACCGTGATGGAAAGCCTGTCATGCAGACGGTTTAGAGCGCAATTCGTCTCGAATCGCTTTGAAGACGAGGCAAGACAGGGAAGCGCGAACGAACGGGCTCTCGATATCGCATGTTTACGCTTCATAAGAGTTTGTCTACAGCCTGAGACGAGAATGATTTTTAATCGTTCTCGTTTTTTTTTTTGTTAGATGTACTCATCTTTTTTGAAAGGGGAGATTAATTTTGAAAGAACAATTGAGTTTGTTGGATGACTTGTCTCAATATAGAAATGCTGAAGAAATGTCGACCTATTACAAGTTTATAATTACTCAAGCTAAAAGAGATTCTTCAATTTTGAAACTGTTAAGATTAAAAAAAGGTCGCTTTAAAGAATTTTGCGAAGAGTTTACTCCAGCCTATATTTTTTCAATGTCGACGTTCTTTCCTAAAGACGCACAAATAAAAGTTATTTTAGGAAACCAAGGGTACGATTTTTTGATGAAAAGATCTGACGGAACAATTGAGAAATTTGAAGTGAGTTCGTACTTAGACGGGCAAGAAGATACAAAAATTTCACAGAAATTAAATGAAGTCGGAAGATGGCAATCACGGTTAAGCAGTTTAGAGTCTCTTGAGGAGAAAAGAAATATCTTTCTTGAAAAGACAAAGCAGAATATCATCAAAAAATCTCAAAAAAACTATGACGATGTGACATTGATTTTTTCTACGACGATATTTACATTAGAACACTTTCCCGAAGATCACGAGTACTTGCTTCAGGAAAAAATTATCGGATATATAAAAGAAACAACCTTTCATGCTAAAGGCGTTTACTTGATAACAGATGATGGACATTCAATTGAACACAGTGCTGCACATATGCTTCAGATTAAATAGATTATGGTTAAAGTTTTAAATCACTGTGCTTGAATTAATTCGATACAAAAAACATCCCCGTTCTTTCGCTTATTGCGAGAGAACGGGGATGTTGTGTTTTTAGATACGTCAGCCGGCAATCCGTTCTGACTGAGTGTCACGTCGCACGCGCAACCGCTCGATGACTTCAAAGCCGAGGACGAGCATCGTGCCGATCAATAAGCCGTTACTGAAGAACGGACGTAACGTCAGTGGCAGGATTTCTGCCAGGACCGTTGATTGCAACAGAATGCTGATACCGATGACGGCACAAATCGCAAAGGCGTGTTTCCGGCGGCTGGTCGTCATGCTGCTTTCAGCCGACTGCCAGGCAATCAGGAACATATGCGGTAACGTCGCGAGCAACGCCGCACTGGCGACACTGCGCGGTAGTGTCGCGATGATGCCGATAATGCTCGGGAAAAAACCGACCAAGGCAATGACGAGTGAGGCAATCAAAAACGGTCGGCGGTCCTTACTGCCTGTCTGGGCGATAAAGCCACTCGTGATCGGCAAGGGAACCGGAACGAGCGTCGAGAACGTCGCCGCGATCAAGTGAATGATCCCTTCGATCGTCAGTCCTTGATGCAAGGCGCCTTGTTTCTGAATCGTCGCTTCGACGGCGCTGAGCGCAGCAATCAAGTTGACGATTAAAAGAATTGCAAACGGAATCGCGACGAGAAACGCACTGCCGTCAAATTGCGGCATCCCGAACGGTAAAGCGGTCGGGACGGAAAAGACACCGGATGCTTCTGGTAGTGACGGGCGACTGACCAACCAGCCGACGACAATGCCGATCATCAAAGCGAACGGACGGAGCCGTGCCGGACCAAACTGGCTCAGTCCGAGGACAAGCAGGAATGTCAGAACGCCGGCAAGACGTGTCGCTTCGACGGCGAGAACGGCACCCAGCATGACGCCGGTCAGTTGAATACATAATAAAAGCAAAAACGTGCCGCTGACGAGCGGGGTGAAGACCGGTAATAAAAAGCGGGTCCATCCTGTCACCCCGAGGAAAATCAAGACAACACCGGCAATGACGACAGCAGCCATCGCAATCGTGAAGGCCGTCTTTGAATCGACCGGCAGAGCGGCGATGACAACAAAGATACTGACCCATGAACCGGCAGGGCCGGACACGATCGGTAACCGGTGACCGAACACACCATGGAGAAAACAGGCGATCCCGCCGACAAAAAAGGATCGCTGGACAAGCGCGGCCGTTTCTACACTTGAGAGATCAAATAGGCTCGCGACGACGATCGGCAAGGCAATCGTATTGGCTAATAAGAAAATAATCCACTGAACTGTGGACGTCGTACGTTTCACAAAAATCGTCTCCTTTAAAAATCGCTGATTTCAGCATCGTATCATATGATTGATGTTATGATTCATACATATTTATGACTGAAAACATATGAAAGAGATGATGAATATGGATTTACGGCAATATCGCTATTTTTGTGCAGTCGTCGAAGAACAATCGGTCACGCGGGCAGCAGAACGCCTGCGGATGGCTCAGCCTGCCTTGACGCAACAAATTCGGAAGATGGAAGAGTTGCTTGGCGTACGGCTGATTGAACGGGCGGGACGCGGCATCCGGATTACAGCGAGCGGTGAGCGGCTCTATGAACGGGCCGTCTCACTATTGCGCTATGAAGCGGAAACGCGGATCGAAGTCAGTGACATCAAGGAAGGGCGGACCGGCATCTTACGGATCGGCGTCAATACGTTGTCCGCCGGCCGCTTGACAGGCTGGGTGCAAGAGATGAAACGCCGCCATCCGCGGATTACGCTACAAATCCATCAGGGCGAGTCTGCTGCTTTGATTGATCGTTTGAAGGATCATGCGATCGACGTGGCACTCGTCCGGCTGCCGATTGAGGCGCAAGGCGTCACGATCGAGTGGATGGAAGAGGAACCGTTTTACCGAATCCATCATCCTGATTTTCCGGATGCCGATATGATCATTCCGAGTCAGGAAGGACTGGGTGTCTTTCAGACGCTCAGCCAACAGTTCGGGGTCGTCTCACAGGAAACGTGTTCCGACGTCTTGACCTTGATTGGCCTCGTCCGGTGTGGACAAGCGGTGACGCTGTTACCGGAAAGTACGCTCCGCGAGCTCGACATGACGGGACTGGTGCAGGAACGGTTACCGGACGCGACGAGTACGACGGCTCTTGTCTGGTTGACGGAAGACGGTCAATCGGCGCTGACCCAACAATGGATCTCGATTGTCCACGAGTAAGAACGAATTGTTAAAAAAGGGATTTTATAGGATGCTTGAACAAGTGACAGGAAGGTAAGGGGGAGGATGAAATGAAGACGATTCGCGGAAAGTACGGCGAAGCGAAGATTTTTACACACAATGTCGATGACATGACGATTGAGCAAGTGACGGGGATGCTGAACGAAAACATTGCCGTCGACGGCAATGTCCGAATCATGCCCGATTGTCACGCTGGCAAGGGCTCGGTCATCGGAACGACGATGCGGATTCACGATAAAGTGGTTCCGAATCTCGTCGGTGTCGACATTGGCTGCGGCATGTTATGTACACAAATCAACCGTGAAGGAACAGCCGGCGTTGATTATGAGAAGTTGGATGCTGCGATTCAGGCACTGGTTCCGAGCGGCATGTCCGTCCGCAATCAGCCGCACCGCTTATCGGAACAGATTCCGTTTGACCAAGTGTTGGCACCGTTCAACGAAACACGCGCCCGGTTGTCGATTGGCACGTTAGGCGGCGGGAATCACTTCATCGAGCTGAACGCGGACGACGAAGATAATCTCTATCTCGTGATTCATTCCGGCAGCCGGAACCTCGGGAAGACGATTGCTGAACATTACCAAAAGCTGGCGGAAAGCTCACAATTCACTGTCGATACAGCGTCGGTCGTCGCCTCACTGAAAGATCAGGGACGGGAGCAGGACATCCAATCGACGTTGGTCGAGCTGAAGAGTCAGTTCAATGAAACAAATAAAGATTTAGCGTACGTGTCCGGTTCCGATATGGACAGCTACTTACATGACTTAAAAATCGCTCAAACGTACGCGGCACTGAACCGTCAAGCGATGACCGACGTCATTGTTGAAGCGATGGGCTGGTCGGTCACGGAACAGTTCGATACGATTCATAACTACATCGATCTCGAGCGGATGATTCTCCGCAAAGGTGCGATTTCAGCGCAAGCCGGTGAAGTCGCCATCATTCCGATGAACATGCGTGACGGTTCACTGATCGTTAAAGGAAAAGGTAATCCGGACTGGAACTATTCGGCGCCGCATGGAGCAGGACGGATCATGTCCCGTTCGAAAGCCTTTAAATCCGTTGATCTGAGAGAATTTGAAGCGACGATGCAGGACGTCTGGTCGAGTTCGGTCGTCGAATCGACACGTGATGAGTCGCCATTCGTCTATAAACCGATGGAAGAAATCATCCGGAACACGATGGATACGGTCGAGTTACTTAAAGTCATCAAGCCGGTCTATAACTTTAAAGCGAAGTGAGCCGGCAGGCGTCTGCGACTTTGAGACAGACAAAACCCCCGACCTTCTGATTGGAAATGAATCAGTGGCGGGGGAATCGGTTACATAATATTTACTCGTTGTTAGTCTTTACTACTGCCGTACCAAAGTCGGCATTGAAGGCACGGCACCAAATCACGACGGTATTGTACTTCGTGAAATCGACATCTGGAGGGACAGCATAATTTTGATTGCCGGTATTCCCTTTTAATGCTCCTAAGTTGATGCCTTCTTTTGGTTCCATACCCGGTTGAATGAGGTAGACGAATAAATCTGGACCGTTCGTCGTCTTGAAATCCTCAAACCGGAGATACTGACCGTCCTCTGCTTGAATCGTTTTGAGTGTTCCTGAGGTTTTGTAGTTTTTTTCTCCATCGACGAACATCCCGGAGAACGTAGGCTCGTCCTGATCCTGCGTACCAGGTGTCGTAGCTTCCGTTTCATCTTCAGTATCCGGTGTCTGTTCTTCCGTTTTGACGTCAGAGGAAGTCGGGGGAAGTCCTTCGTCAACTGCTTTATCAAAAAGAAGCGGCGAGACTAACCACCAACTGATTGCTAGGATACCGACGATGACGACACCAAGAAGAATCTTCGTGATTGTTTTCATGTGCCTCACTCCACTTCAGAGTTTTTTCAGTGCAGCGTTCGGACATCTGCGTCTTGTTTAAATTTTATCATAAAATGAAGATCATCCGTTCATCCGAAGACGCTAGTTACTTAGATATTTGTAAGTCTCCCCCTCATCAGCGTTGCGGAGAAAACCTGCTTTTACAAGCACGGATTGGGAGGCACGATTATCATGTTCTGTATAGGCACAGACCTGTAAAACCTTCATCTCCTGCAGTCCAAACTCGGTAACGGTCTTGACGGCTTCCGTCATATAGCCGTGACCGCGGAAGTCCGGTTTCAGGACATAGCCGATCTCAGCAATGTTGTTTTTGTAGCCGCGGCAAAAACAGCAGTTCCCGATGAATTCACCGGTCGACTTTAAATACAGTCCCCACGTGATTCCGTCCCCATTAAAGTAATCGCAGGCAATCTGACTCAAGATGTTGACTACATCAATGCTGGTTTTTGCCTGTTGACCATCATAGGCCGTAATCTCAATCATCTGGTTCGCTTCACTGAAGCGAATTTCTCTTAATAAAAGCCGTTCGCTCGTCAGTTCAGGAAAGACGTCAAAGTAGTATTTTTCTTTCATGGGGCATGCCTCTTTGAATTTGCTTCTTACTTCAAGTGTACGATATCCGATCCGGATCGGAAGCGAAACATCATCAAGACTAAAAAATCCGTTCATTGATCAGGAGGAATTCATATGCAAAAGAAAGCCTTAGTCGTCATTGATATTCAAAATGACATGACAAAAAACTACAAAGAAGTCATCGGTACAATCAATCAGTCAATCGATTGGGCAGTTGAACAGGACTTGCATGTGGTCTACATCCGGCACGAAAATTTATCAGCCAGGACACGAACGTTTAAAACCGGGACACGTGGTGCCGAGTTAGCACCCGATTTAAAATCGTTTCCGAAAATATCTTCACGAAATACAAGGGGAATGCTTTAACAAGCGAAGCGTTCGCAGCATTTATTAAGAAAAACGAGATCGCCGACTTTTATCTGACCGGTGGAGACGCGACGGCTTGTGTCAAATCAACGTGCTTTAACTTACGTAAATTGGATTACGACGTGACGGTGATTACCGACGGGATTACCAGCTATGACAAAAAGAAGCTTCCGGAGATGATTGAATACTATGCGAAAAAAGGCAGCCACATCGTTCAGTTCAATGATTTAACTTCTGTAAAATAAAATATTTTAAGAAATGAAATTATCATATTAGTAACGCTCCAGAAAATAATAGTTATGATTCATATGACAAACCATCATATATTTAAAATAGCTTGCTTTTAGTCGTTTTTTTGAATACGTATAAGTTTTCCGGTCTGATATTCAACATCTTTTAAAACTTTATATTTGATAAAATACTTTTTTTGAGGCATCTTACAGCATAAAAATTCATCAATTTTATCTTTACCACTTGTTTTTCTATTAAATTTTCTCCAGTAATATTTCTTTCCGTTTAAATCATTATGTTTTGACAGGATTTCTTCTTTTTTTATTCGTTGCTTTTCTTTATATCTACTATCCATGACATTAAATTCATCATCATTTGTCGACAAAAAACTTACCCAGTGTAGAACATTTTTATTTCTATCCCATTTAGCCCAAGGGAGCCATAATCTTTTAATAAATGTTAATTTTTTAGGGGAAATCGAACAAATAAATAATCCTTCCATACTATTATTTAAATTTTTAATTGAACATTCTTCGACGTTAAAACTGATTTTTTGTTCTGTAACTTTATGTATTTCTTTAATAATATAGTCGTAGTTATTTTCTAAAAAAACCAAAAAATCTCCTACTGTAAAAAATTCTCCAACAAATGTTTTACCTTTCTCATCTTTATTTCCATAAGTGAGTTCATTTTTGTTTAAAAGCATCAAAACAATCTTATCCATTTCATCTGAAGTCAGCTTATTTAAAGAGAAAAGTGTTCTTATACCATTAAGAAATGCATAAATTCCGCATGTCGGTCCCTTTTGTACTACTACCATAGATAATTACACATCCTTAAATTCTTATTATAGTTACTTTGTATGCACCTGATTTTTTATACACTTGTTTTTCATCTCGTCTTTTATCATTAAGATGTGTTTGATGTGTTTGATGTGTTTTTTTTGTAATTTTAATCCAAGTTAAGAATACGATGAGCAAAAAACATTAGCCATTAATCAGCATATGTATTTCTTATATGTTGGTTTTATAATCATGTTTTCCAATAGATTTAATTTTCTTTGTTATATAAGTGATGATCCTATACTAAACTTGGGTACATTCGCAATAGGGTTCAGTATTTATCTGAGTCTATAAGTTAAATCACCAATAATCGCATTTTTATAATATTATGTTTTTCCTAAAATGTTGAATTTTTCGAATGAAATATCAGCTGAAAAAATTTGACTTTATAAGATTATTGATATCTTACAGGCGTTTTGAGAATGTTAAATCATCTATCAATATCTTTTAATATACTTTCCTATTTTTTCAAAGAAGAAGAAACGTAGTCGTATTAAATATTCTGAATTCACCTTTTATACAGTATCATATTATAATATTGACTCATTTTATTTTATACTATTGCATTTAGTAATACCGATGCTAAAAAGTAAAACGAACAAGTTGCGAATAGGATTTTCAAAAATAAAAAGCCCCCGAAAAAGGGGGGGCGAAGCAAACACCTTAAATTTTTAAATCACACCGTCTCATCCGTAAACGTTTCACCCGTCCGGCGCACGGTCGCTCCGAGTTCAGCCGCCAGTGCATTGATCGCTTCTGAATCTTCATTGACTTCACTGATGATGATGACGCCATAGTGATCGGCACTGATTTGGTTCAGCGTCCGGTTAAACAAATCAAACGAATCGCGTTCGTTTTTTTCGTCCCGGTTTGCGCCGATCAAGTATCCGGCAACAGAACCGACGAGCATCCCGAATGGTCCACCGACAACACCGACTGCCATCCCGATCATTGAGCCTTTGAACGATTGATCCTGTTGCGTAAAGTCAATTGCATCGATGAACGAAAACCCGTCCGTCTCATCGCGTTTCGCTAAAACCATCTGCTCCATCTCGATTTCTTTAATCGCTTCGAGGTCCTTGATCATCTCAAAGCCAGTTTTGGCTTTTTCTAAATCGTTGAAAATAATCGTCGTAACGACGTGGGTTGCATCATTTTTATATTCTGCCATAATTTCCGCCTCCAGAAAGTTCTGATGTCGTTCTACAGTTTAGTAGTACCCGGAACGGAAGTATCGAAAACTAGAAACGTGAACTCCGCCTAAGCATATGATTGATATAACTTCTCAATTAGGCGATAAGGAAAACTTATCACAAGTCTTTTGTTCTTTCAAATTGTAACGAGACCCATATTATACTATGATAGAGCTGTACAAGTAAGCGGTATCAGGGGCTTGATGTCGTCAACACTTAAAGGGGGAATCAGCATGAAACAAACGCAATCAACGCAAGACGTGTTTGGTGCACGCCGTTCGTTTGAAGCGAACGGTAAAAATTACAACTATTACAGCCTGGAAAAATTAGAAGAACTCGGATTAACGGAAGTCAAACGTCTTCCATATTCAATCCGTGTCCTGCTTGAATCGGTTCTTCGTCAACAAGATGGTCGCTCAATCACGAAAGAACACGTCGAAAACTTGGCGAAATGGGGAACTGCCCAAGTTTCGAACGATATCGACGTCCCGTTCAAACCGTCACGCGTCATCTTGCAAGATTTCACAGGTGTTCCGACTGTCGTCGATCTCGCATCACTCCGTAAAGCGATGCAGGACCTCGGTGGAGATCCATCAGTCATCAACCCGGAAGTTCCAGTTGACCTCGTCGTCGACCACTCGGTCCAAGTCGATGCCTACGGATTTGCCGGTGCACTCGCTGAAAACATGGATTTAGAGTTTGAACGTAACGAAGAGCGTTACAAATTATTACGCTGGGCAACGACGGCATTCGACAACTACCGTGCCGTTCCACCGGCAACAGGAATCGTCCACCAAGTTAACCTCGAGTACTTGGCATCGGTCGTCCTTGAAAAAGAAACGGCAGACGGCACAGTCGACGTCTATCCGGATACACTCGTCGGAACAGACTCACATACGACGATGATCAACGGTCTTGGTGTCCTCGGATGGGGCGTCGGTGGGATCGAAGCGGAAGCCGGCATGCTCGGACAACCGTCATTCTTCCCGGTTCCTGAAGTTATCGGTGTCCGCATCACAGGTGAAATGCACCCGGGAACAACAGCAACGGACGTCGCACTTCGCGTGACGGAAATGCTCCGTCAACAAAACGTTGTCGGTAAATTCGTTGAGTTCTTCGGTCCATCACTTCACTTGATGTCATTATCTGACCGGGCGACGATCGCCAACATGGCACCAGAATACGGTGCGACATGTGGATTCTTCCCAGTCGATACAGAAACGTTGACGTACCTTCGCTTGACAGGTCGTGAAGAAGAGTTGATCGAGAAAGTTGAAAACTACTCGAAAGCAAACGGCTTGTTCTACACACCACAAAACGAAGATCCAACGTTCACGAAAACAGTGGAACTTGATCTTTCAACGATCGTTCCTGCGCTTGCTGGACCAAAACGTCCACAAGACCGGATTGACTTGACAGACGTCCACACGTCATTCGAAAAAGCGTTGACAGCGCCGCAAGGCAATGCTGGATTCGGTCTTTCTGAAGACGAAAAAGATAAAGTCGCAGTCGTCCAGTTCGAAGACGAAGCGGTCGAAATGCGTACAGGGGACCTTGCGATCGCAGCCATCACAAGCTGTACGAACACATCAAACCCGTACGTCATGATCGGTGCCGGACTCGTTGCGAAAAAAGCGATCGAGCTTGGATTGACGGTTCCAAAATACGTCAAGACATCACTTGCTCCAGGATCAAAAGTCGTAACAGACTACCTTGAGAAATCAGGACTTCAACCGTACCTTGATGAGCTCGGATTCAACACGGTCGGTTACGGCTGTACGACATGTATCGGGAACTCGGGTCCACTCGACCGTGCTGTCGAAGACGCGATCCTCGGTTCAGACCTGCTCGTCTCGTCTGTCCTCTCGGGAAACCGGAACTTTGAAGGCCGGGTTCACCCGCTCGTCAAAGCCAACTACTTGGCATCACCACCGCTCGTCGTGGCATACGCAATCGCGGGAACGGTTGATGTTGATATCATGAACGCATCACTCGGAACAGGTAAAGACGGACAAGAAGTCTTCTTCGCTGACATCTGGCCGTCACGTGACGAAATTCAGACGATCATCAACACCGTCGTCACACCACAAAGCTTCCGTGCTGAATATGATTCAGTCTTCACTGGAAACGAACGTTGGAACAACCTCGACGTTCCGACTGGCGATCAGTATGATTTCGACGAAGCATCGACATATATCCAAAACCCGCCGTTCTTCGAGAACTTGGCGAAGGAAGCGGGACATGTTGAAGCATTAAATGATCTCCGTGTGTTCGGTAAATTTGCGGATTCTGTTACGACAGACCACATTTCACCAGCCGGATCATTCTCGAAAACGACACCAGCCGGTCAATACCTCGTCAATAAAGGCGTTGCACCAAAAGACTTCAACTCGTACGGTTCACGTCGTGGTAACCACGAAATCATGATGCGCGGGACATTCGCGAACATCCGGATTCGTAACCAAGTCGCACCGGGTACAGAAGGCGGATTCACGACCTACTGGCCAACTGGTGAAACGATGGCGATGTACGATGCTGCGATGAAGTATAAAGAAGATGGCACAGGCCTCGTCATCCTCGCCGGTAAAGACTACGGTATGGGCTCGTCACGTGACTGGGCTGCAAAAGGAACGAACCTCCTCGGCGTCAAAGCCGTCATCGCCGAGAGCTTTGAGCGGATTCACCGTTCGAACCTCGTCATGATGGGTGTCTTACCACTTCAATACGTCGCAGGTACGTCTGCTGAGTCACTTGGTTTAACAGGTGAGGAAGCAATCAGTATCGCAATCGACGAATCGGTCCGTCCGCGTGACATCATCCAAGTCACAGCGACAGCTGCAGACGGAAAAGTCACGAAGTTCGAAGCGATTGCCCGCTTTGACTCGGAGGTCGACATCGATTACTACCGCCACGGTGGAATCTTACCGATGGTCCTTCGCGAACGTCTTCAAAAATAAGGGATTGTCGTTGATTGAAAAGGTGGGGGGAACCCCGCCTTTTTCTATAGGAGGGAGGCCAGCCGATGAGTCGGTTCAAAAAGTGGTTTCAGCCGAAAGAGGAAGAACCTTTACCGATTCGTGATGTTACGCTCGATGAAGTCAAACAAGCGACCCACGAATTTGAGTTGACGTTACCGAAAGGGACGAACCGGACGGTCTTACTCGACGAAGCACAGAAAATTGATTTAGACCGCCTGGCTGTCCACCTCGGTGTCCGGTCGACACAAAGCTTTTACATGTCGCGGGAGACGTTCGCGATCATGGAAGCAAAAGACCGGGACATCGTCTATGAGATGGATCACGTCCAGCTCGCCGTCGATCGCTATTTTGATAAAGAGGGTAAGTTACCATTAAAGAAGTATTCGAAAACGTTTCAAGTTGATTGTGCGATGTTGTTTGCGACAGGCTATTTACGCGAATTGCCACAGCATTCGTATTACCTCGTCGACGAATCGATGATCATCGCACGTGAACCAAAAGAAAATTAACCGAAGACGGGATGAATCGCGCGCACGTGATTCATTTCGTCTTTTTTTGTCAATTTGTATGTTCGATGAACGGAATCGTTCAAAAGTCTGCCGTATTTCCTTAGAAATCAGTTGAACTTAGACAAACCCTTTGTATTCTAGGCGTAAAACCGATACCATTAACTATGAATCGAGACTGATTAGGATGGTGTACATGGCATGACGAAACGAACGAGTACATGGATTGCTGTAGCAATCGTGGCAATGGCGATACTCCTTGCCTATAATTTTTATTTACTGAATACGACACAGACCTCTAAAGAGGATGAAGCGACTCCCGTCAAACCGTTCTATACGATGTCCCGCATCCAGTATGTCGAAAAGAAATTATCGACGAAGGAAGATGCACTGGAAGCACGGACGTACGAAGTCGTATTTGACGATCAGGGTCATTTCCGGACGGAAGTCATTGAAGGACCTTCGACAGGCACGACGGCGATTTGGGACGGTGAAATGTTCCGGGAATACGACGCTGACGGCAAGCTAGTCAATGAGACGGAAGCATCGAAAAGTGTCAGTGCGCCGCGCCCATTCTTATCGCGTGGCTTCAATGAACAAATCCTCGACTTCATCGATAAAGGTGACTTTGGTCAAATCGAGGGCGAGGCGGATATTGCCGGCAATGCAGCAGACGTCTACGTCAAAAAAGAACCGGCAAGCACGGTTCCGGATGAGTGGATTAAACAGTATCCATCGTTTTTCGATAAAGAAGACAATCAAGAAGAAGCGACATATTATGTCGCATCCGACCGTTCGAAAGTCTTAGGGGCGGAGTCACGGAATAACGGTAAGTTATTCTATTCCGTCAAAATGAAAAAAATCGAGTCGTTGGATGAATTTGATCCAGCTTGGTTAAAAATGAAGTAATCGAAAAACCGACTTGAACGTCGCACATCGTGGCGACAAAAGTCGGTTTTTTCGAGAAGTAGGAGGGACTAAAGCGATGGAAGCATTCTCGAAAGAGGAGATGTTCAAACAAATTGAAGCCTGGGAACAGGGTGAAAAAGTCGAGGAGGTCCGCGCCTTACGCTACGCACAAAGTAGTCGGCTGTTAAAAGAGACGGAAGCACTCGTCCGGATTCTCGCGCTACTCGTCGAACACCGGTACATCATGACGGGACGGATTGATGCGCTGGCAGAAAGCTGGATTCAAGAAATCAAACAACACGGTCGCTTACCGGAACGCTTGGAGCAATTGATGATTGAACAACAATTACAAGGCAGTTATCAACTGCTCGTCGCGAACACGTTCCCGACGATCCGTGAGACGGATAATGCCAATGCGAAACGATCGGCGACAAAAGATATGATTCAGCAGGCGAGTCAAATCGTACAAGAAACAGAACAAGTCGTCGAATTGACGGAACGGCTGCGGCGGATCGATGCGACGCGCTGGACGGAGTTGTTTGAGGCGGCAAAAGCGCTCCTCTTGTCGAGTGCCCGACTCGAACAGACGGCGACGGACTTTGTCAACAGTTTACAGGAACGCTTTTATTCACGCGAAGCCTTTCGGGAGATGACAGAGCTGAAGGTGACGGCGACGGAAGAATTACGCCGTGTCGTCTCACTGCTCCCGATTGAGATCAAACAAGTCGAACGCTCGGCACTCGAGGAACTCGATGCGATGATTGGACTCGAAGACATCAAGTTACGTGTCCATCAAATGTACCGTTTCTTGAAGTACCAGCAAAAACGGACGGAAGATGGTTACCGGTCGAGTGACCAGCCGTCACTGCACATGATTTTCATGGGCAACCCCGGTACCGGGAAAACGACGCTCGCTCGTCTGATGGCGAAAATCTATCATGAACTCGGACTGCTTGAACGGGCGGAAGTCGTCGAGACGGACCGGTCGTCGCTCGTCGGTGCATTCGTCGGTCAGACAGAAGAACAGGTCATGAGTAAAGTCCGGGAGGCGGTCGGTGGTGTCCTCTTCATCGATGAGGCCTATGCCTTGAAACGGTCCGGTCAAAGCGGGAATGATTACGGACAGGCGGCAATTGATACGCTCGTCGCGGCGATGACGAGCGGGGAATACGCGGGACGTTTCGCCGTTGTCCTCGCCGGTTATCCGGAAGAGATGCGTGACTTCCTAAAAGCGAATCCGGGACTCCGGAGCCGTTTTCCGGAATCGAACCATTATCTGCTCGCCGACTATACGGATCAGGAATTGCTTGAAATCGGTCGGTCGATTGCGACGTCTAACGATTATGTCCTGACGGATCAAGCGGAGCGGACGCTACTTGCGCGACTCGAGCGCGAACGGGTCGACTCGAGTTTCGGAAACGGGCGTGCCGTCCGTAACATCGTCCTCGATGCAATCTTCAAAAAGGGTGCGAGTCTCGGCGAAAGTGCGAGTCATGAAGACTTTGCCCTGCTCGAACAAGCGGATTTCGAACTCGCGGCACCGGAAGACGAGTCGATTGATGCAAGGTTAGCGTCACTCGTCGGTCTGACGGAGCTAAAAGCAGAGCTCAAACAAATCCAGGCACTGCTCTCGATGCAACAGCGGCGCCAGGAAGCAGGCTTTAAAGTCTTACCGGTCGAACTGCATGCCGTCTTTAGCGGCAACAGCGGAACGGGTAAAACGACGGTCGCCGCCCTTTATGCTGACGTTTTGCGTCAAGCGGGATATTTGAAACGTGGACATTTGAAAGTCGTCAGTCGCGCCGACCTCGTCTCCGGTTATGTCGGACAGACGGCGCAACAGACACGGGACGTCATCCGTGACGCACTCGGTGGTGTCCTCTTCATCGATGAAGCCTATTCGTTGAACGGTGGGGCGAATGATTTCGGCAAGGAAGCAATCGATACGCTCGTCGATGAGATGACGAAGCATAACGATAATCTCGTCGTCGTTCTCGCCGGTTACGAGCAACCGATGCAGACACTGCTTGCAAGCAATCCCGGTCTGAAATCACGATTTAAGCGGGAACTTCACTTCCCGAACTACGCGAAAGACGAGTTGATTGAAATCATCGTCAATTACGCGGAACGCTACGGGTATGTCTTGACGGAAGAAGCGCGTCTGGCGTTAGATGAACAGATTCAGGTCGTGCCGAACGGAAACGCCCGTGCCGCGATTACGATCGTCGAGCGGGCAATCGCGAAACAGTCCGTCCGATTGATTGACAAAGCGAGTGTCAGCGGTTCAGAATGGTCCTATCTTGAAAAAGAGGATTTTTAAGGGGGAAGCTACATGCACACGATTGAAATACCGGTTCGCTATGCGGAAACGGACATGATGGGGATCGTTTATCACTCGAACTATCTCGTTTATCTTGAAATCGCCCGGACGGAGCTGATTAAGTCGCTCGGTCTTGATTATAAGGAAATGGAAGAGGCAGGCTACGTCTCACCGGTTACGAACGTCAATCTCGACTACAAACGGTCATTGACGTATGGCGATACGGCGACAGTCTCGGTCTGGATCAGCCATTACGACGGACTTCGGACGATTTACGGTTATGAAGTCAAGAATGCGGATGGTCAACTTGCCGTCGCCGGAAAAACGACGCATGTCGTCGTCAAAAAAGAGAATTTCCGACCGATTCGTTTACCAAAGGTCTTTCCGAACTGGCATGCCATCTATGAACAGATGAGTGCTGAGGATGCACGACTCGTTTCGAACTAAGCCTAAGCCCTCAGCAGGATTTCTTGCTGGAGGGCTTTTCTATTGCGTCAATTAGAGGTAACATAGAATAGCACGAAGGAAGAGGGGAATACACGATGAAGAAAATCGTAGCAGTCAGCACGTTAGCGCTCCTCCTTGCAGGATGTAATCCTGGGGAACAAGGCGCAGAAGATGCCACTAAAACAGAAGATGCGACAAAAGAAAAAACGGATGACAACGTCGCCCAAGAAGATAAGAAGACAGACGCAGAAGTAGCGAAAGAAAAAGAAGCAGAAGAAGCAAAAAAAGAAGCGGACGCGAAAGCAGCTGCTGACAAGAAGGCTGCGGAAGAAAAAGCAGCAGAAGATAAGGCGGCAGCAGACAAGAAGGCAGCAGAAGAGAAAGCCGCTGCTGATAAAAAAGTCGCAGACGATAAAGCGACGGAAGATAAAGCAACTGAGGATAAAGCAACTGAGGATAAAAAGGATGATGGTAAAACAACATCGTCGCAAGATCCTGAGCCGGATAAAAAGTCTGAACCGGAATCAGAGACACCGGACGTCGATAAATCGGATACGAAAGCCGATTTAGGACTCAATGAACTCGTCGTCGTCAACAAGAAATACAGTCTGCCAATCGACTACAAACCGTCTGATCTCGTCGTTCCAGACATCAGCTTCTCTTATTCGGGTGTGCTCGAACAAAGTTACATGCGCGCACCTGCCGCAAAACAAATTGAGAAGATGTTCGCAGCCGCTAAAAAAGACGGCGTGACATTGAATGCGGTCAGTGGTTTCCGGTCCGGTCAACGCCAGACGGTCCTCTACAATAACTATGTCGCACGAGACGGGAAAGCAGCAGCCGATCAATATTCGGCACGTCCTGGTCACAGTGAACACCAGACAGGGCTCGTCTTCGATATTTCAGCACCGAGCGTCGGAAACGGCTTGACAGCTGAACTCGGCAACACAAAAGAAGGTAAGTGGATTGCGAACAATGCGGCGAAGTATGGTTTCATCGTTCGTTATGATAAAGGGTTCCAAGCGCGGACAGGGTATACGTATGAACCATGGCATATTCGTTACGTCGGTGTCGGTCCTGCAACACAAATCAAAAATAATGGACAGACTCTCGAAGAATATATGAAGGTCGGTCATTAATACTTTGGAGGTTGACCATGATTGAAATCATTGGGATTTTGATTCTCGGCTATCTGCTTGGATCGATACCATTTGCGTTACTTGTCGGAAAATGGGGACACGGGATAGATATCCGCCAGCACGGGAGCGGTAACTTAGGAACGACGAATACGTTTCGTGTCTTAGGTAAAAAAGCCGGGATCATCGTCTTGATTGGGGATCTCGGTAAGGGGGCGGTCGCGAGTCTCGTCCCAATTCTGCTCGCGTCAGAACTCCATCCACTCTTTGCCGGTATTGCGGCAGTCATCGGACATATTTATCCGATCTTCGCAAAGTTCAAAGGTGGAAAAGCTGTCGCGACATCAGGTGGGATGTTGCTCGTGACGAGTCCACTCTTATTCTTGATTTTGCTCGTCTCGTTCTTAACGACGCTTCGTTTCAGTCGAATGGTGTCGCTCAGCTCGATTGTCGCGGCAAGCATCGGAATCGTCGCTGCCGTGTCGATCGGCATCGTACAACACGACTGGATCGTTCCGACGTTCTTTACCGTACTTGCTTTGTTCGTCATTTTCAAACACCGCGATAACATCGGTCGGATTCGTCAAGGGACAGAGTCGAAGATTCCGTTGTTCGATAAAGAAAAGCAATAACAGTCTGACTTTAGTCCACCTTTATTCATGTCATCCGTGAATAAAGGTGGACTTTTTTTGTATGAGGGACGTGTTAATTCTGAAAAAATGAGGAATTCAACAACAATTCATAGGAAGCACACGTTTTTTTACACCGGATTTACAAGACCTTTACAGACGTTCGGTACACTAGAACTAGTACTCGTTAATGAAGGGGGAAGGTCGTGTGTCGTTACTCGGAGAAGAACGAAAAGGACAAATCATGAAATGGCTTGAAGAAGAAGGGAAAGTCATGACGAAAGATTTAATTGATCGATTGGATGTTTCAGGGGAGACCGTCCGTCGCTACCTGGAGGAACTCGAGCGGGACCGCCAACTCAAACGTGTTTATGGGGGAGCCATCTATCAAGGCGGGAAACCGGAATCGCCGATTTCCCGTCGGACGGATCAATTGTCGCGTCGTCTCGCGCGTTACGCGAAAGGCTGGCTCAGTGAATACTCCTGTATCTTTTTAGGAAAAGGGGAACCCGTCGAGCACTTATTGCCGTACTTAACGGGAACGGCGACGATTGTGACGAACTCGCTCTCGATCGCAAACCATCTGGAACAATGTCGCAAGAATGGACCGTTCAGCGGTGAAATCCGCTTACTTGGCGGAACTGTCGACACCTATGGTCAAACGGTCGGTGTCGAAGTGTTGCAAGCACTTGATTCCTATGCGTTTGATGCCTGTTTCCTTGCATTTGACGGCGCAGAAATCGAACGAGGCTTCGTTAGTGACGACATCGAGTCATCCTTGATTCAAAAAGCCGTCATCGGTTGTACGAAAGACGTCTATGCCTTTTTAGCATGTGACGAGTTTGAGGGGAACCGCAAGTATAAAGTCGCCGAGTTCCGACGGGCTAAAATCGTCCTCAGTCCTTCGACCTATCCACCATCATGGGAGATGAAGTTGTTTAATGAACGGGTGAACTGGACCGTCGTCTCGTGATACACTGATGCGGGAGGGATGTACATGTTAGAAGTAATCGTTGCAACCGTCGAAGAAGCGACGGCTGCAGAACAAGCAGGCGCAGATCGACTCGAGCTCGTATCTGCCTTATCGGAAGGTGGACTGACACCAAGTTACGGATTGATTCGTCAAGTTCTCTCGGCAGTAGAAATCCCGGTCCATGTCCTTGTCCGGCCACATAGTAAGTCATTTGTTTATTCAGAAGCGGATCAAGAAACGATCATCACCGATATCGACTTGATTCGTGAATTAGGGGCTGCCGGCATCGTCGTCGGTTCGTTGACAGCGGATGGACGGATTGATGAAGGATTCCTCGGTCGCGTCATCAAACACAAAGGGGAGCTGTCGCTGACGTTCCACCGGGCAATCGACAGCAGCCGTGATATCCACGAAGCAGCAGAGGTCTTAGCCGACTTCCCGGAAGTCGACCGCATTTTAACGTCAGGTGCTAAAGCAACGGCGCTCGAAGGACAAGCGGTCATCGCGGAACTCGTCGAACGACACGAGGAATTGACGATTTTACCGGGCTCCGGCATTACCGTCGAAGCAGCAAAAGAGTTGTTGGAAACGACGAAAGCGACCGAACTCCACGTTGGTTCAGCAGTTCTCGTTAACGGAAAAGTCGATGCATCAAGAGTATCGGCCTTGAAATCATTTCTTTAAAAAAGCATCGGTAACGAGAGGTGCATCTTCCCTGAGTGGGAGGGTGTGCCTCTCCTTTTGTTTGCTGCTGTCGTCCGTCCATCTTTCAGTAGTTTGTCACAACTTTCTCTGAAATCGAAGCACGTCCCTATTTTTTCAAGCGGGACTACGTTAAAATCAAATGGGAAAGTGAAGTGAGAAGGGGTTTATGATGACAAATTCAGCGTACAAAAAAACAGCACTCGCGACATTAAAAGGCAACTGGTTTGTTGGGCTAAGCATTTCAATCGTCTATTTTGCGATTTTTGCCTTAGCGGCCAGTCGAATGTCGTTTGATCAAGAAGACATCGGAAGTATGATGAAGTTCGTTGGCTTGAACATCGTCGTCACGATTATTTTGGCACCGGTCACGGTCGGACGGACGATTTCCTACTTACGGTTCGCTCGAGGTGAAAAAGCCGGCATCGGAACGTTGTTCGAAGGATTCGCTTCGTTGAAATCATATGTCCGGACGATTCTTTCGTACACGGTCGTCACACTGCTCGTCTATGCAGGATCATTTTTGATTTTACCGGCGATCTATTTCTATCTTGTTTACCGACTCGTCCCGTATATTCTCGTCGATCGTCCGGAACTGTCGTTTATTCAAGTATTAGGAGAGAGCCGACGGATGATGCGTGGACAGAAACGACGTTTAATCAAACTCTACATCAGCTTCATCGGTTGGGGAATTCTCGCCTTGTTGAGTACGGTCGGTGTCATCTTCCTGACGCCGTATTTCGATACGACGATGGCACATTTTTATGAGAAATTAAAAGCAGAACGACCGACAGCGGTCGAATGATTGGCACGGATGGGTCCTCTGAGAAATCGGAGGACCTTTTGAGTTGGACTGGATTTGGATGTAAGGCGATCGTTCGTGCCTTCCTGCCTTGCCTCGTTTCCCAAAGTGGTACAAATTTACTGCTATTCGCCAGGGAGCGATTCAAGACGGACGGCTCGGTTGAATCGTTCTGTTTTTCAAGAAGGCAAAGATAATATGCTCAGAGGTATGCTGTTTGTGAGTCATGTAATGGTAAATTCGGAGTAAACCGACCGTTCGCGCCTCCCTCCCTTGTCTCGTCTCCCAAGCGGCAGTGAATTTGTGCCGCTTCGCTGCGCTGCAGGGTCACAAACGCACTGCTATTCGCTAGGGAGCGATTCAAGACGGACGGCTCGGTCGAATTGTTCTATTTTCAAGAAGCCAAAGATAATATGTTCAGAATCGCTTCGCTTTTCGTGACTCCTACGGGAAAAAGCGCAAGGTCACCTTGCGCTGTCAGAGCCAGGCGAGACCCTGCTCCTTGTTCGTCAGAAGCAAGGAGCAACGGCTTGCGGCTCGCCCGAGGAAAGCACGGGAAGCAAGAAGCGATTGCCGCAACAAACAGAGTTCGCCATTTATAATTTCTACATAAAAAGCACAGGAAGCAAGAAGCGGTTGCCGCATACGATTTCTCATTAACCGATATCAATTGATCAAAAAAGGTCCACCCAACTGAATCGGGCGGACCTTTTTGTTACGGTTATTGTTGCGGTGACTTTTCAGCGAGTAATAAATAGAGTGCTTGTGTACCAGCCTCACCGTGCCCCATCGCTGCGAGCTCGTCATACAGTGATTTGACGAGCGCAAGACCCGGTGTCGAAATTCCCATCTCATCCGCCCGTTCAAGTGCCAGACGCATGTCTTTGATGAAATGTTTGACAAAAAATCCTGGTGAATAATTCTCCGCGATGACACGCGGAATCAAGTTCTCGAGTGACCAGCTGCCGGCAGAACCACTTTTAATCGTCTCGACGAACTGGGTCGGGTCGATGCCGGAGCGCGTGACGAACAATAACATCTCAGCTGTCCCGATCATCGAACCGGCAATGGCAATCTGGTTTGCGAGTTTCGCCGATTGTCCTTTTCCGGGACCACCGAATAATGAAATCGAGCGTCCCATCGCCTCAAACAATGGTTTGACGTCAGCGAAAGCCTGTTCTTGACCACCGACAAGAATCGCGAGTGTCCCGTTTTTCGCACCAAGGTCACCACCTGTGACAGGTGCATCGAGTGAAACGAGCCCGTTTGCTTGTGCCTGCTCCGCGATTTTGACGGCGAGCGCCGGGCTTGATGTCGTCATGTCGATGACGATCGTCCCGGGCGCAGCATTCGCTAAAATTCCGTCTTCACTGAAGTAAATCTGTTCGACGTCTTCCGGGTACCCGACGATTGAAATGACGACGTCTGCGCCGGTGACGGCTTCTTTAATCGTGTCGACGATCGTCGCCCCGTCCTGTTCGAGCGGTAAGCCTTTTTCTTTTGTCCGGTTATAGCCTTTGACGGCAAAACCGGCTTTCAGTAAGTTCCGCACCATTCCTTGCCCCATGACACCGAGTCCAATAAATCCTATTGTTTTCGTCATCCGTGATTCCCCCTGATTGCATCGGTCTGACCGATGAATTGTTGCGTTACGAGTTTATTATACAAAACATTCGTCTCGACGAGGGTGTCGTGTGTCCCGATGCCGGAAACCCGTCCGTCCTCAAGAACGATAATTTGATCCGCGTGACGGACTGTCGCCAGGCGGTGAGCGATGACGAACGTCGTCCGTCCGCGCATCAGACGTTCGAGTGCTTCCTGGACGACACGTTCCGATTCTGAGTCAAGGCTCGACGTCGCTTCGTCGAGTAGCAAGAGTTCCGGATCACGCAGCAAGGCACGGGCGATCGCAATCCGTTGCCGTTGTCCACCCGACAGTTTGACCCCACGTTCGCCGATTTCCGTCATGTAACCATGCGGGAACGACTCGATGAAGGCATCGGCATTCGCCATTTCTGCGGCGTCCCGAATTTCCTGTTCCGTCACGTCACGGACGAGTCCGTACAGTAAATTATCACGAATCGTTCCCGACAAGACGGGTGAATCCTGCGCGACGTAGCCGATTGCCCGGCGCCAGCTTTCAAGTCGGAACGTCTCGATGCCGTCCGGTCCGAGTGAAATATCACCTGACGTCGGTTGATAAAACCGTTCGAGCAACGCAAACAACGTCGATTTTCCAGAACCGCTTGGTCCGACGATCGCCGTCGTCTGGCCGTGCGGCAAAGAAAAGGACACGTCATGCAGTAACGTCGTCTCATCATAGCCGAACGAGAGCTGATTGAATTGAACCGCTCCGAACGGACGGGTGACGTCACGCGTTCCTTGTTGCTCCGGCTGTTCTTCGAGCAGTTCCGAAATTCGTTCTGTCGCTCCGCGTGCTTTCTGGAGCTTCGAAATGAATTCCGTCATCGTCACGAGCGGGGTCATGATTTGGAACAAGTAGAGTGAAAAGGCGACGAGCTCACCGGCAGAAATTTGATTCGTGGAGACCCGGTAAGCACCGAAGCCGATGATGATGATCAGCATCGATGTCAGCGTCACGTTGAACAGCGGTAACAGAATCGCTTGAATCCGACCTTCTTTGACGCCGAAGCCGAAGAGATTCTCAATCTTTTCGTTTCCACGGTCCATTTCGTAAGACTCGGTCGCTTGCGATTTGATGAGCCGGACTTCGCTCAACATCTCGGCGAAGAAGCCGGATAATCCGGCGAGTTCTTTTTGTGTCGCCCGGGAAATCTCATGCAGTTTCCGGACGAGCGGGATGATGATCAGTAACGTCAACGGAACGGCAATCACCATGACAAGCGTCATCTGCCAATCGAGGAAAAATAAAATCGTGATGGCCCCGATGATGGAAACGACGGATGTCAACAGGCGGACGAGCTGCTCCGACAACAACTGTTGTAACGTCGTCGCGTCATTGTTGAGGCGGGAGACGAGCTCCCCTGATTTTGTTTCATCATAAAACGGAACCGGTAGACCGAGGAGATGTTTCCACAGTAATGTCCGTAAGTTGGCGACAATGCGTTGCCCGGCAATCTGGAGCCAGTAAATCGAAAAGGCGTTACTGACGAGTTGGACGAGAAAAACGACGATGAATAAGGAAATCAGTCCGGGTGTCAGCCGATCGACCGAGAAATTATCAATCAGTGATTTCAGAAACCACGGAATCATCAGTGCCGCTAATGCCTGGATGACCGAGACGGCGACGGCTGCTGATAGCAGACCGACCGGGGGATTACTTTTTTTGAGAAGATGTAAAAATGATTTGAATGTAGCTTGCTCCATACGGGCACTTCCTTTCCTGTCTATTGTCTTGCGAAATCGGACTCGGGTCAACTTATAGCGATTCGCTTGACAGTGTTTCTGTTTCTCGCGGACACTTAGGACAGATAGGTAAACAGAGAGGAAGAGGGAAATGAAAGTATTAGTCGATGCCGATGGGTGTCCAGTCGTTGATTTGACAATCCGGTTAAGCGCCGGGGTGGACGTGTTTTTAGTCTGTGATACAGCGCATGAATTTAACCGGGCGGGGGCGACGACGATTACAATTGGACAAGGTCCGGATGCGGTCGATTATGCAATCGTCAACCGGATTTCACCGGGTGATATCATCGTCACACAAGATTATGGACTGGCGGCACTTGCCTTAGCGCGTAAAGGACGGCCGATTGACCAAAATGGACGAATCTTTACAGATGACAATATTGATTTTCTCTTGCATACGCGGCATGTCGGCCAACAAATTCGTCGGGCCGGCGGACGGACGAAGGGACCGAAAAAGCGGACGCGCCTAGAAAACGAGCAATTTGAAGTGTCCTTCCGCTCCTTACTGAAGCAAGAAGAATTCAAATGATGTATGCCCGCCTTCTCATACACGTGGTATAATTTTAGAAACGATTTTTCAGCTAGGAGGAAGAAATTCATTGAAAAAAGTCATGCGGTACCGTCCAACTAAAAAAACACGACCATATCGTTTGAAGAGTGGATCGTTTCCTTCGATCGAGCAAAGTGCGGACGTCACGACGGATCAGCAACAAATCGGTCAGCTGAAACACGACTTGCTCGCAGCCGAAGATAAATTAAAACACCGAAATGAAATCATGGAAACACTCGCGACACAAAACGTCGAATCTGCGTGCGAGACGCTTCTGTTGAAGCTGCTTCCACTCATCGGATTGACGCGTGGTGCAATCATTCTCTACCGGCGCGAACAACTCAGTCATGTCGTGACAGAGGCAGTGGAAGAGATGGAATTGATTGAAAAGGACTTAGATCAATATTCCGTTTTGCGCCGTGCATTCGTGATGCGAAAGTCCGTCCAACTGCCGATTGAAACAGGAGGATATGAGTCCGCGATTCCAATCCAGTCACCGAGTAACAACAATGTCGTCGGGTTGATTTATTTAAAGCATGAGTTCGAGCAATTTAATTTAGAACAAGTCGGAGACATCTTAGACTTGTCACGCAAGCTCGGGATGACGTTAGAGCGACACCTCTTGTTCCATCAGATGGAGCATGAAAAAATCAAGACGTACCAGTTACTCGATTCGATTCGCGAAGCAGTCCTCTACATTGAGAGTAGTGGCGAACAAATCTATGCCAACCAAGCGTTGCTCGATATGTTCCCGCCAAAACTGTTGAATCAAGCGCAAGGATTTCGGCATGCCTACGAGCGGGCGACATCGCTGTTTGAGCACGTCGACCAACCGGATGCGTTGCACGATTATATTGGTCAGCTGATGAACGGTGATATACCGGGTGAAACGATTGAACTGTCAGCATTTCGAGGCAATCTCTTGCTCAGTGCCTATGCGGAGCGGATTGCGATTGCGAACGTCGAGTGGGGCATGATGCTCGTCTTGCGCGATGTGACGAAAGATAAAGAACTCGACTTGAAGCAAGCTGAATTCGTGTCCATCGTCTCTCACGAACTGCGGACGCCGCTCTCTTCAATCATGGGATTCACAGAATTGTTGATGAAGCGTTCCCTCGACGGGCCCCGTCAAAAGAAATACCTCGAGACGATTTATTCCGAGACCGTCCGTTTGTCTGAGCTGATCCACGACATCCTCGAAATTCAAAAGGGTGAAGATTTGACGCAAGGGGCAACGAAAAGAACGATTGATTTAAAGAAACTGCTGATTGAAATGAAAACGATGTTCGAGTTAGCGAGCAGTGAACATACAGTTCGGATGGCGTTCGGTTCAGGGGCGCATCTCTTGATGGCAAGCGAAGAAAAAATGAAGCAATTGTTTACGAACTTAATCATGAATGCAATCAAATACTCACCGAATGGTGGAAACATCGAGATACGTACTGAAGTGACAGCGCAGGACGTCCGAATTGAAGTCGAAGATGAAGGAATTGGAATTCCAGATAAGGCGTTACCATTCATTTTTGATAAATTCTACCGGGCCGATAACTCGGATACCCGGAAAATTGGCGGAACAGGTCTCGGACTTGCGATTTGTAAAATGATCGTCATGGACCATGGGGGTTCGATTTCTGTTCAGTCAGAAGTTGGTGTCGGAAGTCGCTTCATCGTCGAGTTCCCGATTCATCCGATGTCATGATACGAAAGGAGGCAGCAAGATGAAAAATGCTCAAAGCCGCTACGAAGCCTTACATCCGCTCGTCGAAGAGATTTTAGGGAAACTCAGTGAAAAAATTGGCGTCAATTCGTTATTTTTCGCACTGAATGATTCAAGTAGCAACTTCATCGTCAAAGCAATCAATCAAGATCAAGAATTGATTGAAGAAGGATCGACGCATGTGTTCAACCACGTCCTTTGTAAACTGGTCATCGATGAAAATGCAGGGAAACTTCAAATCAATGAGTTGTTGACGAGTCCGTTGACGGTCGACCATCCCGTCACGAAGGCATTAGGAAACGGGAGCTTTCTTGGCGTCGCGATCAAAAACGCCGACAATGAGAAAATCGGGACGCTTTGTGCCTTTGACGATCGACCATATGACTTCTCGGCGGGCGATTTAGCATTGATTGAACATTACGCTGATATCATCAGCAAATCGATCAGTGTCGAAACATACGTCATTAAAGATGCCTTGACGGATGTGTACAATGAACGGTACATGAACCGTTTGATTTCAAGTGTGACGATTCATCCGGCATTTTTAATGGTCTTGAACCTGGATAACTTTCACGCTGTCAATGCCAAATTCGGATACCGTGTCGGCAACCGGGTTTTACAAGTCCTCGCCGACCGGCTGAAATATGTTCCGATTCCGAATCATGTCGTCGGACGGAAGGACGGCAATGAATTCATCATTCTTGCGCCGCTTGATGAACGAGAGTTTGAACAAACGGGTGCGATGTATGCCGATTACATCATGGCAGCAATCGAGGCGCCGATCGCGGACATCGGATTTGAACCGATTCATTTGACGGCGTCGTCCGGTGTCAGTTTGTTGACGGGGGATTATACGAACCGACAGACGCAAGTCTATGCGGCAGAGGCCTTGATGCAACAAGTGAAGCTCGATGGGAAAAATGGAATGCTGTTCGTCAATCAACAGCGGGAGTTCGAACAGCATCCGTTCGCTTCCGTTCTTGAAGAAGAGTTGACGCATGCGTTAGAACGCGGGCAATTCGAACTGTATTACCAGCGGATTCTTGATATGAAGCGAGGGATGACCGTTGCGGTCGAAGCCTTATTACGCTGGAACCATCCGGTGCTCGGATTCGTCAGCCCGACTGACTTCATTCCAATTGCAGAACGTATGGGGGTCTTTGGCGACATCGGTCGATTTACGATTCGCCAAGCGATTGCCGATCGCGAACGGTTCGAAGCAGAATTCGACTTACCCGTTTCGGTTGCGGTCAATCTTTCCGCGAGTCAATTTCAGTCGAATCAACTGTTAGAAGAACTCTTGTCCTTTTCGAAGCAAGCAAACTTTAAACAAGATCGTGTCGTCCTCGAGATTCGGGAAGAAGTATTGCAGACAGGACGGAAAAAAGCAATTGAGCGCCTTGAACTGTTACGAAGCGCGGGATACCGCTTGACGGTCGATCATTTCGGTAGCCATTATGCATCGCTCAATTCATTGCTTCATCTACCGGTCCAGGCGGTCAAGCTCGATCCCATCTTCACCCGACGTTTGGCTCAAAATCAGCTCGAACAGTCGATGATCCGGTCGGTCTATGCCTTGACGGAGGCGCTCGGTGTTTCGCTCGTCATTCAAGAGGTCGAGACATTATCGCAATACAAGCAGGTAGAAATGCTAGGCGAACGTTTATATGTCCAGGGGCACTATCTGCATCATCCGCAACCGCTCGATAAGTTGATTACGGACTTTGCGAAGAAAATGCAACCTCTTGATGTTTAACGGAAATCGTTCAGGGAATACTCTTAACTGTAGCTTAATTCAGTTAAGGGGGATTTCTCATGAATGAACAACACGATAAAGAAACAGATCCGATTACATCAGGTAATCAGATGACGAACGATGAAATTGCGGGACGTGATAAAGACGCGGCACCGGATACTCGCGATAAGCACGATCAAGCAAAAAACCAAAAAGCGGATGCTGAGAAATCAGACGATGCGTCCGATGAACAACCGGATCTTTCGCATGAAGCAGACGATGACTCTGACGTCGAAGCGAACGAGGAAACGAATCAAGATAACTAAGTGAGCGAATCGTATTCGTTCCACGCACTTAAAAGGCATCCACTCTTTCAGATGAGTCGATGCCTTTTTGAATGCAAATAAAGAGGTCTGGCAAACACTTCTTTTTCGTTCAATCGGGCGGAACGGGACCTCGCTTTTTTACGGCGAGCAGATGGAATGTTGCATTTGCTTCTGCATATTCGGTATATGTGTCAGCGAGCGTTTCCCATTCATAAAGAGAATCAGAAAGAATATTTTTTAATACCTGTTCGCGGTTTGTCCCTTGCAACATACAATTGACGAAGACTGCGCCTTCGCGCAACTGGTTCAAGATGTGGTTTACGAACGTCGTTTCGTTCTTTAAATCAATTTTATTGAAGTGCAGCATCGAGTCTAACAATACGACATCGATCTGTTCGGAAATCGGAAAGGCATAAGCGTTGCCGACGATGCCTTCGACAGCATAGCCCTTTACTGAAGCGTGTTGGTTGAGCTGGGTGATACCGACGACGGAATGATCGACACCCGTCACGGTATAACCCAACTGTCCGAGTAACAAGGCGTCCCGTCCTTGACCACATCCTAAATCGAGCACGTGTCCCTTCGGTTGATATTCACTGAAAAAAGAGACGAGTCCCGGATAAGGCTGTCCAAAATAATTTTCATCTAAATAATACGTATCGTACGCAACTTTTTTCATAGGAAACCTCCTGTAGGATCATCGTCAAGCATCGCTACTGCTACTCCCCGCATCGCCGTCAAATCCGCCGTCGACCATTCCGCCATCTGTCGCATGCGACGTGTCAGTAATATCGATTGGAAACAGTAAAAAGGGGACTGTTTCCGTCGCAATGTCGTCGATCGTCGGAGCGAGTTGAGCAAACAGTTGTTGCAGTGTCGGATGATTCGCGAGATAGAGCCGGACAGCCATTAAAAAAAGTAAGTCTTTTCGATGCTTGAAGTGGACATCCGAGCGGAGTTGCTCGACGATTTGATCGAGTTTTGAAGCATGTTCGGCAGGATCACCGAGTAAGGCGAGCAGACCGTGGAACGCAAGTGGGATGTGAGATTTACGATAACGTGCGCGCGACGCCCGTAATTGGTCGACATACGCCTCGAAATCGTCTTCAGGTAAAAGTGAAAATAGGAGAGCGACGATATAGGTCTGTTGGGCGCGACCAAACCGTTTCTTCAACAGATCGTAAGCATCTTCCACTCGTGCAAGAAGATGCTCGACCTCACCGCGCTTGTAACATTGGAAAAAGAAGAATGAGCCGAGTAAAGGGGAAACGATGAAACGGTGTTGTTGTTTGGCGAGTCGGTAAAGGGATAACGTCCGATGTAAGTGAGCGTCTGATGGATTAAGCCGGCTGATCAGCAGAGCGGTCGAGAAGGCATTTGCAGGATGCGTCATGCGATGCGTCGCAAAAAAACTTTGAATCGACATCATTTCCGTGATGCGCTCAAACGGAGACGCATCAAAAGCGTGGATTTTCGATGCGAGGAGCAGTGCCTGGGTCTGGTGCGAATGTAAGTGAAGTTCGATGTAATCAGTAGTCTGTTCGAGCGTCGAAAATTCTGTCGCATAATGGCCAATCGTTTGATCAAAAGCGAGTTCGATCAAGATATTGTCTTGGTAGCTAACAAAATACTGTCCTACGTCTTCGAGCTGATGCAAAAAGCGTGTGCTTTCCTCCATCACAGCCCACCCCCATCTTCATTTTCCCTATTTTACCATGAGCACCCGGTAGAAGTTAACCGTCGAGTTGATCAATCATCCGTTCGGCGGCACGTCGATAGAGATTGCTCATATGTGCAAGTGAAAGGATTTGTTGCAGCTGATCGATTGGTTCGTTTTCATCAGCCGACGCTTGCTCAGCTTTGAATGTCTCGAGATTCCGTACCGTGTTTTCCAGGTAGCTTGCATAAAAGGCTTCCAGATTAAGCGTCTCGTTTGCGACACCTTGATTCAATTCAGTCAATGTTGCTTTGATGTCATTGATTGAGACGGTTCCTTTCAGTTGATAAATCAAGCTGATTAGAATGAGATGATTCTTCGTATACTTTTTATTCGTGACGGGGAAAAAGAGTTTCTTTTTCGCGTAATTGTTAATCATTGTCTTCGTCAAAATCGTTTCGCCTTCTGTCCGCGTCGTTGCTTCAAACGTCCGTTCGAACAGTTGAATGACTTGATCCATATATAAGTCGATGTTCGGAATATCGTCTAACTGGAGTTGGCGATCGAGCGGTCGCAATTTGTCGTCATCGTGTGTCATTAAAAAAACCTCCATGAAATTTACAGGTAATGCTTTCTATTTCTCTACTATATGATAAGATATCTATATAACGCCATGTAGTATTGAAAACTACATAACTTTTGGAGGGTAACTTATGAAAACGTATATGCGCGAACCGATTAATGGATTGACTCATCTCGGGGGAGCCGTCTTTGCCTTTGTCGGACTTCTTGCTCTAGTCATCAAGGCCTCACTTGAACGGGGCGCGGCCATCGCCATTGTCGCGGCCATCATTTTCGGAGTCAGTATGATCGCCCTGTATTCCGTCTCGGCAACTTATCATATGGTACTTGCAAGTGACCGGGCGATCGCGATTTGGCGCCGCCTTGATCACTCGATGATTTATTTATTGATTGCCGGATCCTACGCACCGTTTTGTCTCATCAGTTTGAACGGACCGACCGGTTGGGTATTGTTCTCGATCGTCATGTTGATTGCCGTCTTCGGAATCACATTTAAGTTAGTCTGGTTCAACAGTCCGCGTTGGTTATCGACGACGCTTTATATCGGAATGGGCTGGATCATGGTCTTCGCGATCACGCCGCTTGCCGCAGTTCTGTCGCCAGTCGGAATCGGCTTACTGTTCCTCGGCGGAATCTTTTATACTGTCGGTGGAGTTATTTACGGATTGAAACCAAGCGCATTATCGTTCAAGCACCTTGGTTTCCACGAAATTTTCCACGTCTTTGTCTTACTTGGAAGTCTCGCACACTTCTGTTGCGTCTATTTCTTCGTCATTTAACGTTCATGAACCGGGTACGACGGAGACGTCGCACCTGGTTTTTTGATTAAAAGGCGCAGGATTCGGGAAAACTATCAGTGAACTGGAATTAGAGAATGGAGGGTGAACGATGCAAGAACAGGAGAAAGCATTGATTGCGCAAGCTGCACTCGCATATGTAAAACCCGGCATGACACTCGGTCTCGGTACGGGTTCGACGACACGCTATTTTATTGATGCTGTAGGAAAAGCAGTGGACGAAGGATTAAAAATCGAAGCGATCGCGACGTCGATTGAGACGGAAGAACAGGCCAAGCGGCTCGGAATACCTATACGTCAGTTACGTGATGTCGAACAGCTTGATCTCGTCATCGACGGGATTGACCAGATTGATGAACAGTTCCAAGTCATCAAAGGTGGCGGCGGCGCATTGTTCCGGGAAAAGCTCGTCGCGCTGCAAGCACGCGAAGTGTTGTATCTCGCAGACAGCTCGAAGTTCGTCCGCCAGTTGACGGGACCTTTAGCGGTCGAAGTCGAACCGTTCGGACAGACACACATCGAACGACTTCTTGCGGACAAAGGAATTTCCTATACACACCGCGAAACGACGGGACAACCATTCATGACGGATGGAGGCCATTTGATTTTGGATGTCGCCCTGGATCGTGTCCCGGACGTCGCCCATTTCGTACGGGAATTGAAGTCATGGAGCGGTGTCATCGAAACCGGTTATTTTGAGCGGCAACCGGATCATGTGTTGACTCTAGAACACGGAAATATCAAACTGCTTTCCCACCCAACGCTGCGGAGCGGTGGCGGAATCGTTTGAACTTGACTCAACGTAGTCGGGATAGATAAGTAGTACATTATTACTCGTTTTTTTAAGGAGGAACAGTCATGAAGCTACGGAAGCGATTTTTATTTGGAGCCGGTGTATTGGCAGGTACAGGACTTGTCATGAAAAAAATAAAATCACGCCGCCCGCCGAGTCATTTGAAGGAGTATTTGGACCACCTCGATCAAGATGAGAGTCAAGATGCGGATAAAGACGAGGATGAAGTAGGATTGACGAAGCTTGATTCGATATACAGATCAGAGTGGCAAGCGAACGGATTCCCGCGTTCGCAACAAGAACTCGATGAATTAGATAAATAAAAAAATGACAGAAGTCCGCTTCCCGGATTTCTGTCATTTTTTTTTAGTATGTAAGAGACCCGGCGATGATTAAGCCGATTGATAACGAGAGGAACAATAACAATAAACCAACGGCTTCGTTGTTGGCATCGATTTCCTTCGTCATGCTGAGACGCGGAATGAGCAGATCGGCAAGATAAAACAGGACGATTTGGAAAACGATCGCGAGAGCCCCCCACAAAACCATATCAAGGATGCTGACAGAGTTTGCGATACTTGAATAAAGCACGATTGCAAGTCCGAGGATCCGTCCGCCGAATGCATAGACGGCTGCTTTTTTACCTTGACGAATCAATTCCATTTCCTTTGATTTCGTCGTCACTTCAAACAGGACAACACCGATTGCGAGCAAGACCGTCGCTACACCGATATAGGCGAGTGTTGATAAAAACAAGTCACTGAATGCCATACCATTTCCCCCTTAAGAATGTTTCTTGTTGTTGCGGTCTTTTTTTTGCTGAATCGCGACATAAAGCTCAAGTAAAGCACCTACTAAAATCCCAGCCGATACATACAGATAAAAATTATCTCCGATAAATCCAAACAATAAACCGAGGAGAAGACCAATGAAAATGTACGGTCCTTTTGTTAACTTCATATTCTTCACCTGCCTTACTATCAAACGTAGCTGATTTTTTTGATTACGTCCATCCTTAATTGAATCACGTCGTCGTCGCGATCTCTTCTTTTACGGAATGGAGCGTGACTTGGTTTCGACCGGATTGTTTAGAAGCATACAGTGCTTGATCGGCATGGCGGACTAAATGATCAATATTTGCAGTCGTCTCTTCAAAGCTTGCGACACCAAAGGATGCCGTCACATGAAGGGTTTGACCGGTCTGTGTCGTGAAAGGGGCAGTTTCAATGCGCTCACGCAATTCTTCAGCGAGGGTCAAGACGCGCGTTAACGCAAGATTTGTGATGATGAGTGAAAATTCTTCACCGCCGTTTCGTGACAGGTAGCCAGTATCTCCGACTCCATCACGTAACCGTTTTGAGAATTGACGTAACACGTCGTCACCAGCCTCATGCCCGTACGTATCATTGACCGACTTAAAGTGATCGATGTCAATCATGACGAGGGCGACCTGCTGCTCATTGAAGATACTTTGCCGTTTAATGTCCGTTAAGTAATCTGAAAAAGCACGCGAATTGTGAAGACCCGTCAAAAAGTCGATTTGCGCTTTATGTTGGAACGTCCGTAACGCAAGCTTCGTCATCCGGATGTCTTGGATGATGAGTAAAGTCAACCAGCTACTGACGAAAGACGCAGGGGTGATGACTGACAGGATTTCGACGATTTGACCGGTATCGCGTAAGACGATGCCTAAAATGACAGCGTGCAGAAGTGTCGCATAAAGCGTCACCGTCATGAAGGTCTTTTTTGAATACAAAGGCATCAGTTTGACAATCAGGGAGATACCGACAGCGAGACTGATGATGAAAAAACATGCCGCATAAGCTGCAAAATTCGTACTGATGGTAAAGCGGTAAACGATGATGGCGACAGTCACGATGAACGTCGGCAATGGGCCAGCGAAATAGGCGGCGACAATGACCGGGATATGCCGTAAGTCGACTAAAATTCCAGGGGCCGGTTCAATCGTCATCTGCATCAACACAATCGCGAGGACACTCAAACATAGACCATATAAAATACGCAGTGACTGTTTAGAATCCTGTGTAATCGGTTGAGAAGATAATTTTCCGAGTAAGTAAAAACTACTCATTAAAAAAGTGATATTGTGAAGAACATCATAGATGATTGTTTTCATATGTCGCGGACTCCTTTTAAACCAATTATGTCTATTGTACTATAATGCCGACATCGATTTTCAAAAAAATATCATTAGTGCTTCGTCTGATCGTTAAGAAGTGGGCATATGCTCTCATGACTTCAAAAAATACAGGTGTCCTCAACAGTGAACTTGAGATGTATGTGTTTATTTGACTAAATGGTTTATTTAATTAGTGAGATAACGCGGGAAAGAAAAAAAGCATTCAGCATGACAAGGAATGGGAGCTTACGATAGAATGGAAAATGGTAAAAGGGGGAGGGCACATGATTACATTACATACGGTCAGTAAAGCATTTTCCAAACAACCCGTCATTCAATCAGTATCCTTAATGATTGAACAGGGTGAGATTCATGGCATCATCGGCGCGAGCGGAGCAGGTAAATCGACACTGCTTCGGCTGATGAACCTGCTCGAACGACCGGATGAAGGCGACATTGAGTTTGATGGCATCGATTTGCTTGCTTTACCGCACCATAAATTGCGGGGTGTTCGCCAAGACATCGGGATGATTTTTCAAAACTTTAATCTGGTCGCGAATAAGACGGTCGAGCAGAATATTTTGGTATCCCTCGAACTCGCGCGCGTGCAGAAGCAGGAGCGTTCCGCGCGGGTTCAGGACTGCCTCCGGTTCGTCGGATTGGAATCCTTTTCTGACAAGTACCCAGCCGAACTGAGCGGCGGTCAGATGCAACGTGTTGCAATTGCCCGTGCGCTTGCCAATCGGCCACGTGTACTCTTATGTGACGAACCAACGTCCTCCCTCGACCCAAGTACGACGTCGGAGATCTTACGGGTTCTTCAAAACATTAATCGGACGCTTGGTGTCACCATCGTGCTCGTCAGCCACGAAATGAACGTGATCCAGAGTATTTGCAATCGCGTCACGATTATGGAGAACGGTCAGATTCGCGATACGGTCGCGACTGAACCTGCAGGTGTTGCCGAAATCACGAGTGATGCGGGTTGGTTCTTAACGCAGCTGACCGAACGGGGGAACGCGGATGCCTGACATATTAATCGAGTACGCAGGGGAAATCAGACTTGCCATCGGACAAACGTTCGTGATGGTAGGGGTCTCGATTCTTGCTGCAGTGCTGATCGGACTGCCGGTCGGAACGTTGCTGTTTTTATCGCGGAAAAATCAGTTACTCGAAAATCGTTTCCTGTTCTCCGGTTTGAATCTGCTAGTCAACACGGTCCGCTCCTTTCCGTTTTTGTTACTTGTCGTCTTTTTGATTCCGTTTACACGGTTGATTATCGGTACAGCCATCGGGACGGCAGCAGCGACCGTTCCACTTGCGATTATCGCGATCGCCCATTATTCCCGGCTCGTCGAACAATCGTTACTTGATGTACCAAAAGGCGTCATCGAAGCAGCGATCTCAATGGGCGCGTCGACACGAGAAGTTGTCGTGAAATTTTTATTCGTTGAGGCCCGGTCCGGACTCGTTCTCGGTCTGACGACATCGATCGTCAGTTTTATCTCCTACTCGACGATCATGGGAGTGGTCGGTGGAGGGGGCATCGGAGATTTTGCCGTACGGTACGGGTATCAGCAATTCCAGACTGAGTTGATGATGTACATGATCCTGATTATGGTCATCCTCGTCCAATTGATTCAATTCATAGGTACGACAGTAGCGCGATTGATTGACAAACGTTAAAAGAAAGTAGGAAATGAAATGAAAAAACTGATGATGATGTTGACAATAGTTGTCCTGGCCTTAGCAGGTTGCGGAAATAGTGATGACAGCGATACCGGTTCTACGGAAGAGACGAAAACCTTGAAGGTCGCGTCACTGATTAAACCGATGACGGAAATTCTTGATCTCGTGAAACCACAGTTAAAGGAAGACGGGATCAACCTGGAAGTCGTCGTTCTGAGCGATAACGTTCAGCCAAACAGTGCGCTGGCAGCGAAAGAGGTCGATGCAAACTTCTTCCAACACGTTCCGTATATGGAGGAATTCAATCGGAATAACGATGCGAAGCTCGTTCCGATCGAGCCAATCTATTTTGCCAATTACGGTGTCTACTCGAAAGAATATAAATCAATCGATCAACTACCGAAGGGGGCCGTCATTGCGATGGCGAACGACGTCTCGAACATCGACCGTTCGCTGTCGTTACTCGCCCAGCATGACGCGATTAAATTGAAAAAGAAGACAGGATCTTACTATACGATGAAGGACGTCGTTGAGAATAAACAAGATTACAAGTTCAAGGAAGTGGATTTATTGATGCTCGCGCGTCTTTATGATGATGCTGACGCGGTCGTCATGACACCGGCTTATGCAGCACCGCTCGGTCTGACGCCGAAACAAGATGCACTCGTCACGGAAGGCATCGAGAATGACTTTGCGATTACCCTCGTTGCCCGGAAGGACAATCAGGATGCGGAAGCGATTCAGAAGCTTGCGAAAGCGATGACGAGTCCGGAAGTCAAAAAGTTCTTAGAAGAAAATTATGATGAAACGGCGATACCGGCTTTCAACTGATACTCAAACAAAAGTGACTTGTCGGACAATCGCTAGAACTCAGTTTAAAAATCACCCGCCTCACACGTCCGCTTGGCGTCGTGTAAAGCGGGTGATTTTTTTAAAACGATTGTTGATTAAAGCACAACAGACGGTCTGCCTGATCAACTCAAAACCGCTTCATTGTGCCGTCAATTGTTTTGCATAACCGCTTTGCTCTAAAATATCGCCTGTCGGTAGATGCGTCCATTTTTCAACGGAAGTGTCGGGATTTTTCTGAATGAAGTCGGTCATAATCGTATTTCCGATTGCATAATTCGACCAACCGGGGATCTGCAAATCAGAATTGCCGTTCTGTAAGTCTGAAAATTTGGCGTGATACGTGTTTACTTCATGCAGAACATGCTTAAAGGAATGGTCGAGCAGCGGTTCTGTCCAAGGTGGGTTGACATCTGGATAAAGACCTTTCGCAAATAAGTCCGCTTTTCCTTCCGAAATGATATTATCGGCAATCGATGAAATTCCAAGCTTTTCGAGTAAAACGGTGTGATGGTATTCATGGGCAACTGTATAGGCAAGCATCGATTGATCGACATCACGATCGATATAAAGCACTAACAGATTTTTAGCGAGTGCAATTCCTGTCACACCACCCATCCGTTTGTTATTCACGGGATTATCTGAATTAACTGGAGCGACTAGAACGACTAAATCGTTTTGGCGGGGTAACTGTTTTGATGCTTGTTGTAACGATTGTTTGATTTGTTGCTGTATCTCGGTTTGATGCTGCTGTAAGTAGGTAACATTTTCTTTTAAGTGTTTGAGATCGTTCATCGGTCGGTCGAGCGGATTATAGACACCAAGCTGTTCCGAAACCTGCTCCTGCTCACGGATACGATCGTTTTCCTTTAAAACGTATTTTTCGAACAGCGCTCCATTTTCAGTCGGAGCTTTCAGTGCTGCATCGACATATGACTGATAGACATCGTAAAGTGGGAGGATCTTAATTGTTTTATCATCTTGCGTGAAGGTAATACCCGTCGGCTTGGTTTTTTGTGCTTGCGGTTCCTCGGAGCACCCGGCGAGTAAGCTGGCCAAGACGGCACTCACGATCAATCGTTTCATTCCGATCACATCCTTTCTTTTGGTCTGTGGGAGAACGTTCGAAGAAACCATTTTTTGAAACATTTCTTCTTTTGTTAGCGTATAGTAAGATAATGTAAGAATCAATTTGATTATGGATTTTATTGGATTACACACTAGGAGGGAACCGCGTGCGGAAAAGTTATGAATTCTTTTTGCTTTACAACAAAGAAATGTTCTTCAATAAGTTTGCTTACCTCTATACGCTCGCCGTACCCCTCGTCATCATTCTCCTCAATCACTTCGACTGGTTCAAGGATTCCCCGACGTGGACGGTCTTTCAGTCGGCGATGATTCAATTCTTTGCGATCATGATTGTGTTGACTGCAATCAATGGAATTGGCATATCATTACTCAACCAACGGGAGAGCGGTTTTTTGAAGATGTATACGTTTTTGTCCGGGCAAAAATTCCCGGTCATCTTCGGGCGTCTCATGTCGCAATGGTTTTTCCTCAGTCTCAACATGTTCGCTGCCAGCCTGATGATGGCGGTTTTGTTTCATCAACCGTTGCTGAAGACTATGCTGATGACCGGATTGCTTGCGCTGATTGTCCCACTGCCGGTCTTTGCCTGTAGCCTGCTGATTGCAGCGCTCCCATTGAAGCCGGAGACGATGACACCGCTCGGGACGATTTTAATTTTTGCCGTCTTCATTTTCATCGATGTATTTGAACTGACGGATAATCGATTGCTTGCGTATTTTTCATTCCTGAATCCGGCGAATTTAATCTTGAATGAAGCCCGCTTCCTGACAGGCAGTGTCAGTGACGGGATGATGGGCTTGTCGATTCTGACAGGTATCATGGTTTATTTAGTAGTCGGCTACGTTGCCTATCAGCGGTTGTCGATTACGTCAAAAACAAATCGTTAACGGAAGGGGACGGACAGATGCAACTCGGGACAATCGATTACAGTTATGATGGAACACGGATGATTTTAGATAAAGCGGATCTTGAGCTCGATCCGGAACGGTTGAACGTCGTGATTGGTTTAAACGGTTCAGGTAAATCGACTTTGTTTGACGTCGTCGCCGGGGCGCTCCCGGCGGACGGGTTTCATCCGCCGTTTGAACGGGCGGAGATTCTTTATCAGTTGCAGCAGGCACCGCTTCCGCCGATGCTGAAAGGAAAAGATTTGGTCCGGTTGATTTTGAAAAGTGACCGGACGGAGCCGTTCCGTTCGTTATGGGATACATATGTCGCCTCGTTACGAGAACAGGAGCGAAGCCGGTTAGAGCGTCTGCAAGACTTACGGCTCGGTCAGATGTCAGCCGGTGAAAAACGCTGGCTGGTCATCCGGACGGTCTGTCATCTCGATCGTACACTCTACATCTTTGACGAGCCGACGGTCGGGCTCGACCCGGAGTCACGGCGTTTCGTCGTCGAGGCGATTGGTGCGCTACTCGACCGTCAAAAAATCGTGTTATTGTCGACGCACATACTGCATGAAGTCGCCCACCTGCCGTGCAAGATGCATTTTCTCCATCACGGAAAAATCGTCTACAGCGGCTCCTATCATGCCTTCATCGCGCGTTATGAGACCGATAATCCAGACATCGCGTTTGAGCGTTTCTTGTCGGAGCAACCAACCGCCTAAACTAACCTGTTCAAGATGCATTCGAACGCGAGTGTATCTTTTTTTTGCGTTGAATTACTCGAATTTCAAAAAAATGAAATAAATTTTAGTACGGGATTGACAAATTTAAGGAGTATAATGCTATATTGATAATGAAAATGAGATTCATTATCAATTGAGGAGAGTGAGCCATATGTTTATCCAACTGAAAACCATTCGTGTTGAGCACGGCTACGCGGAGACAATGATTGAACGATTTGCAGGAGAAGGCATCATCGAACAGCAGCCAGGATTCGTTGATTTGAGCGTTTTGAAAAAAAAGCGGACACGCGGCGATGAGGAAGTCGTGATTTTAATCCGCTGGGAATCCGAAAAGGACTGGAAAGCCTGGGAAACAAGCGATGTCCATCTCGCAGGTCATCGGGAGCGCCGTGGTCAGCCGGCACCGTCCTATATACTCGACAGCAGTCAAGTATATTATGAGATGCTCGGTCAAAAAACGAAAAGTGTGTAACATGTGACCGATTCGTTAAAATCTTGACGAATCGGTCACACTTCATTTACGAAAAAGCAATACGATAAAGTACGGTGCACCGAGAACGGCGATGACGATCCCGACCGGAATATCGGCCGGGGCCAACAGATTTTTTCCGATTAAATCAGCTAACAATACGAGCAGACTACCGACAAGCGCGGCAACCGGAATCAGACTGTAATGGTTCGGACCGACGAGTCGTCTCGCGATATGAGGGGCGAGCAGACCGATAAATGAAATCCCTCCGCCAGCCGCCACGCAGGCTCCAGCAAGAGCCGCAGCCACGAACAGAATACGTTTACGGGTACGTTCAACCTGAAGTCCTAAGGTTTGTGGCAGTGAACCGCTCAATTGCAATAAGTTCAACGAACGGCTTTGCATAAATGCGAGTGGGATGAAAAGGACGATCCAGGGCGTAAGCATGAAGACGGACGACCAATCTGCCTGCCAGATGCTTCCGGTCAGCCAGACGGTTGCTTGCTGGAAATCTCTTGGATCCATCTTCAACTGAAAAATGATTAAAAGGGCACCGCATAAAGCATTGATCCCGACGCCGACCAACAACAGGCGGGCAGGCTGTAGTGAAGTCGCTCCTGCCAGCCGATAAATCGTCCAGGCGACGAGTATTGCACCGAAAAAAGCGACGAATGGCAAAAGCGGGAGCTGATGTAAAGCGGAGCGAAAATAAAACAGGGTCATGACGACAAACAGCCCGGCCCCTGCATTAATCCCGAGAATACCCGGATCGGCCAAAGCATTGCGTGACATGCCCTGAAGCAGTGTCCCGGAAACAGCAAGACCTGATCCGATCAAGAGAGCCAGCAGCATCCGGGGCAGTCGCAGGTCAATCAAGACTAACCGTTCTGCATCCGTTCCTTGCCCGATTATGGTCCGGCTGATTGAACTGAACGAAACGGGAAGAATGCCGGTTGAGAGGCTGTATAAAAATGTAACGATAAGAAGAACACATAAGCTAACAAACGTAAAACGTGATTTTTGAAGAGCGCTCCACATATCCATCAGATCGCCAACTCCTTCCGTCGTGCAAGGTAAAGAAAATAAGGAACCCCGATTACGGCCGTAATGGCTCCAAGTGGTGTTTCAAACGGGGGATTGACCAGTCGTGCGAGTAAATCGGAGACAATGAGAAGTGTCATCCCGAATAATGCACTGACCGGCAGGAGAAGATAATAATTCGTTCCGACAAGAAAACGACTGATATGTGGAATGACAAGACCGACGAAACCTATGACACCAGCGATGGATACGGCACTCCCGGCAAGCAGGACGATACTGCAAAGTCCGAGAACCCGGACTTTCGTTAACGACGATCCAAGACCTGCCGCGACCTCTTCTCCAAGCGAGAGAACGGTCATGCTTCTCGCGATATGTAGGGAAATCGCCATACCGATTAAGACGATGGGAAGAAGAACATGGACATGTTCCCACTTAGAGCCGGATAACCCGCCGGCATACCAGAAACTTAAATCTTGGGCAACTTGATGAAACAAAGTGATGCCTGTTGAGAGCGCACCGAACAATGCACTGAGTGCGGCTCCGGCGACGGTCAACGTGACAGGTGAAAAACGGCCACGTGCAAAAACCGTAATTAGAACGATGAGCCCTGTACCAAGGGCTGCACCGCCAAAAGAGAACATCAGCGAACTGAAGAAGGAATGGGCAGAAACAAAAGCCAGGGAAATCGCGACCCCAAGACCAGCCCCGTGGGTAATGCCGAGCAGGGACGGGTCGGCCAATGCGTTACGGGTCAATCCCTGCATCATCGTTCCTGACAAAGCCAGGGCAATTCCGACAAGTCCTGCGCAGATTAAACGCGGCAGGCGGACTTCTTGAATCAATTGGTGCTGCAGGTTATTGGCATCAAACGAATGGAACGATGCGAGGACTGTATCCGAAGAAACCGGAAAAGCTCCATAAAAGAGTGATAATCCGCTACATAAGAAAAACAGAAAAAGCGTAATCAAAAGAACGATAGCTGTAGGGTGAGGGCGTGCAGATGCATCCATAATCGTCTCTCCTTTTTAAATGAGAATTATATTCATTATCAACGCGATTAAACTTACATCGAATAGCAAATTTTTGTCAAATGTTTTTTTAGGGAGCAAACACTATGGAAGTGAATTTAAAGCCATTAATCATCCAAAAATACTGGTTGCTGGAAGGGGACCGGCAACCGGTCAGTTCGGGCATCATCATTGTTGTTGTCGGCAAGGCGTTTTTATATGACGACCGCCAACGGTTACATCCGGGTGAAAGCGCCTGGGTCGATCAAACGCAGGAGGTACTGGCAGCTACGAAAGAGAGCAGTCTTGTTTATCATCTTGCCGTAACCGGAGACCGTTGCCCACTTTACCGGCAAAATCCGGAACAACTTCACGCACAGTTGCGAAGAATGAGTACGAGTCCGACGACCGTCAAGGGGATGCTACGCCAACAGCGTCTCGTTTATGAGTTGCTTGAGACATTAAGCCACGAACAGGAAAAACATGTATTCGAACAAGTGACGAAAGAATGGCTACAACAACTAGGCGATAACCGTCCCGTCAACGAACTGGCAGTGGAGCTCGGGATGTCTGTGCCGACATTTAATCGGCTGTTTAAGGAGCGATATGCCGAAACACCTAAAGCGTACTTAAATCAACTCCGCATTCGAACAGCGAAAGAGTGGATGCTGACGTCGCCGGACATGACGTTGGCACAAATCGCTCAAAAGGTTGGTTTGCAAGATGAATTTTATTTTAGCCGTTTATTCAAAAAGCGGACAGGTTCGTCTCCCACCCATTTTTTGAAGCGTGCTTCACCCCGCATCGGTATCGCCAGCCGTCTTTTATTGCAGGACCACTTGCTGGCGCTTGGTCTGCAACCGATTCTTGCTCCAAGTTATCCGACGGAATACGGTGCGAGTGGCCTACCTGTATTTTTAACCGATTTGGAAGGTACACAGTTTTATGACGCCAATCGCCCCGCACCGCGGGAAGTGTTTGAATCGATGCAACTGGATTTGATCATCAAGACACCAGATCTCGATAAACAGCATGATGTCAGCTGGTCGCCGCCAGAACACGTCCTCGAATTGCCCCGCCAGACGTGTTGGAGCGAGTATCTGCGTCTGCTGGCAATCGCAACAGATCGGGAAGAGCGCCTCGAACCGATTATGAAAGAGGTCGACCGGTTGGAACAAACCGTTCGGGAACGGATAGCGTGGCACCGGACGGGGACGTGGGCGGTAGTTTGGATTCGCCCGGACGAGGTGCGGCTTTATGGAACGGGTCAGCATACGATGCTTGATTTTTTGTTTCAAGATGTAGGGATGACAAGTGCGACCGGTTTACCGGAGACGGTTTACCAATCTGTCACATTATCAGAACTGAAAATGATTGAACCGGACAATCTATTGATTTTATGGAGCCAACAGACGGATATCGAACGGATTCAACATGATGCCGCCTGGCAAACGCTCAAAGCAGTCAGCACGCATCGCGTCTTTTGTCCGGACAGTGTTGACTGGGATCCATGGGGACCGCTCGGACGGATTCATATGTTACGCCAATTCCTGATTTACATCGAACAGGACAAACGATTGATTTGTCCATGAAAGTTGACGGGTTCGTCCATGTCGTTTTTAAGTGATAATGATTATCATTACTAATGAAGAACGAGTTTGAGAGGAGAAAAGAAAATAATGAAAAAAATCATAGGGGTAACATCAGTCCTTGCGACATGTGCAGTTTTAGCTGCATGTGGAGGGGAAGCAAGCGAACAGCCGGCTAAGCAGAAAACAGCCGTCCATACGGTCGAACATATTTTCGGGAAAACAGAAGTTCCGGATAATCCGAAGAAGGTCGTCGTCTTATCGCACGTCTCATGGGAAGGCTCACTTGTTTCAGTTGGCGTTAAACCGTATGCGGTCATGGCGTATGACAATGAGTTTCCGCCCCACTTGACGGAAGAACTGCAAGGAACGAAAACCTTACCATATGCCGACGAAATTAATCCGGAAGAAATCGTTAAGCTCAATCCGGACTTACTGATCATCAGCGACCGTTACAAACCACTTTACGATAAACTGGCAAAAACGATTCCGACTGTCGCAGTCGAAGTCGGCGGGGACTGGAAAGAAGATCATTTGAAAGTTGCGGAAGCTGTCAACAAAAAAGCGGAAGGGCAGGCAGTCATCGATGACTTGTCGGAAGAAGCGAAGAGTATCGGACAACGCATCAAGGACAGTGTCAAAGACGAAACGTTTATGGCCGTATCGGTCAATAAAAAAGATATTCGCGTTTACGGTCTGACAAATCATGCGACAAATTCATTGTTGTTTGACGATATCGGATTAACACCGACGAAAGGTTTACCAAAAGATTTCGGGGAGAACATTTCCATCGAAGGATTGGCGAAATACAATCCGGACCATATCATCGATTTGTCCTACTTCAGCAGCGGTCCTTACTACGATGAAGTAACAAACGGAAAGGTTTGGAAAGGATTAACGGCAGTTAAAAAAGATCAAGTTCATCAGCTATCAACGACATGGGGCTTTTGGGATCCGATTGAACGTGAAAAAGGGTTAAAAGAACTGGAAGACGTCTTACTGAAATAATCAATTACAGAGCAGGAAGAGGAACGGGGGAAACCTGTTTCAAACTGTAGACAAAGTGCTATCGGGAGCAAAAAGCGTCTTATTTCGTTGCTTTCCTCGGGCGAGGCGCAAGCCGTTGCTCCTTGATCCTATCGGACAACGAGCAGGGTCTTGCCTGCCTCTAACAGTGCATTAAAAACGCACTTTTTCCCGTAGGAGTCAACGAAACGTGACACTTTTAAGGTAATATCGTGACGGAAAGCCAGGTATGCAAACGATTTAGATCGCAATCTGTCTTGAATCGCTTTGAAGACGAGGCGAGACAGGGACGCGCGAACTGGTCGCTTTTCGATATAGCATGTCCACTCTTCATAAGAGTTTGTTTACACGCTGGAACGGGGAAACCCGTTTTTCTCTTTTCTTACAATGAGAATCGTTATCAATTGATGGAAGGATAGTGGCAGTCATGACAACACGACAAGAACGTATCGATGAGATTGCAACCCGGGCAACGCTCCAGGCATTTGCGAATAGTTATCTCCGTGAAGTCAAAACAGTTGATTGGTTCATTCCGAAAGAGGAGGAGAGAGAGAAGTGCGGTAAGAGTGGTTGCCGAATTGATGTGACAACAGTCTATATCCTCGAAATCCGTCATCGTTCACGCATTGGACGACATGAAATCGGGCGGATTTATCGCCAGACTCCGAGCGGATTGGTGGAAGAAGCACCTCTTGTCTTCATCATAGCGTGTTGCCAACATCTTCAACGGCTTGTACCGGGATTAACGGATTTACTATACCGGGTCCTCGATAGCCATCGGGTAATGTGTCAAATCATCACACATCAGTTGGACGAGACGACGCGAGCTCAGACATTCCTTGAACATGAACAGACAGTTCGGTTCGGACATTGGTTTCACCCGACGCCGAAAAGTCGGGTGGGAATGCATGACTGGGAACAAATCGCATATGCTCCGGACTTTAAAAACGGTTTCCAACTCGATTATTTTGCCGTCGATCGGACTTTACTGATTGAGGAAAGTGCGACGGATCGGCTGATCAGTGAGCAGATGTGCAAGCAACTCGAATCAACGGTAAAACTTTCAGCTGGGGAAGCGCTTCTGCCGGCACACCCTCTGCAAACTCAGTTTTTGTTGACGCAAACGACTGTTAAAGCATTAGTGGCACACGGACGGATTCGCCACCTCGGGCAGCTCGGTCCACTGTATTATGCGACATCTTCAATCCGGACGGTTTTACATACCGACGGCCTGCACATGTTGAAGTTTTCAATTCCCGTCCAGGTAACGAATTCACGACGAGTCAACAAACGACATGAACTAACGGCAGGGATAGTCATGAAACGTCTCGCCGGGCATTTGACGTTGCCCCGAGGATTTTCAATTACGCATGATCCGGCATACGCCACACTTTGGACGGATACGGAAGAATCCGGTTTTGAAGTAATTTACCGGGAAGCACAAGCCGACGCGGTCAATGTCGCTGCACTCGTCCAGGAACCGCTGGACAATGAACCTTCCGTTTTGATGTCGCTCGTCCTCGAAGCGAAACAAGCGGATCAGTCATTGGAAGAAGCTGCATGGGACTGGTTTGCAACGTATATCGAACTGACACTCGGGGCGTTGCTCGAGGTGTACGACAACTACGGCATCGCGCTTGAGGCACACCAACAAAACAGCCTGATTACTGTTGAACAGGGACGGCCTATCCGTTATCAGTTCCGCGATAACCAAGGGTATTATCTCGCCCTGTCCTGCGAAGAGAAATTATTGTCTTTGGAACCATCATTGGATCAGGCACGAGAACTGTTTTATGACGAGTCGACGATTGAGGAACGGTTAACGTATTACATGGTCTGGAACCATTTGGGCGGACTGCTTCACCGTTTTGACCGAGACGGACTCTTACGGGAACAGGACATGCTCGATTGGCTCGGAACTTGGCTTGATCAACGACAGCAAACATTGTCGGGTCCGGCTCAAGACTGGATTCACTATGTCCGCTCACGTCAGACGCTACCGTACAAGGCGAACTTGCTGACGCGTCTGCATGCACTCGACGAGCTGGAAGTCAGCGGGGAACGGGTCAACTTTATTGAAATCGCTAATCCATTACAACGGGAGGTCCCTCATGAGGCAAACGAGCGAACAACGTGTCTGCAAACAACTTCTTGAAGCACTTTTATTCGAACGGATCGAGCCGTTCAGTGAACATCCGCGACAAGACGGCAATGCGACGTTTCGATTCATCCGTCCCCCGTATGAACTGACGATTAACGGGAGGCGTGGGGCATTTGACCGGATTTGGCTCGAACTTTCTACAGGTGTGCTGACCAAAAACAATCAAGTTCAACCGATGACACTGGCGCAAATCATCGCGTGTTTTCAAATTAAGGATTCGCTTAGGCAAGAGCTCGAGCAAACGGTCGCGCTTGATGAGAGCTGTCCCGTCCCCATCGTTGCACGAACGCAAATGACATACAGTGCTTTAGAGCAGGCGTTAATCGAAGGACATCCGTATCATCCATGCTTCAAGTCCCGCATCGGATTTTCGCGCGCCGATCATTGGCGATATGGACCGGAGTCAGGACAGCGGTTTCGTTTACGGTTCGTCGCACTTCCGGCTACTACTGTCCACATGACACAAATGAATGGCGTGATGGAACAGGCATTCGGTCAAGCGACCCTTGAGTGCTTAAATGTACTTCTAATCCGCGCAACAAATGATTCCGCCGATTATCAAATTGTTCCGGTCCACCCGTGGCAATGGAGATGCGTCGGGATGGACGTCCTCGAGTCGGGCGGCATTGACCTTGGAGAAAGCGGTCCCCTGTTTCAAGCGACTCAATCAATCCGGACTGTTTTCCAACCAGGCGTACCGGATGCTCCGCATATTAAGCTCCCGCTTGATCTCATCCAGACGTCGGCGAGACGGACGTTTGACGTCCCGAGCATTGTTGCGGCACCGGTGTTATCCGATTGGCTGATCAGAAGAGCGGAAAAGCTTCCCGTAACGTTGCTCCGCGAATTCGCCAGTCAGGTCGTCGAGACGAAGGACGGAAAATTATCAGGGCGTATCGGATGTCTCTATCGCGACAATGTCCTGACGAATGTCACAGCTGAGGAAACAGTCATCCCTTTTACGGCGCTTGCCCTCAACGAAGCGAACGGGGAACTGTTTCTTGACCCGTGGTTCAAGAAATACGGGATGGAACAGTGGGTAAAACAGTTTCTGACCGTTTATTTACAACCGGTCTTCCGTCTCGTCGCCGAAGAAGGGCTTGCTCTCGAAGCACATGCCCAAAATAGTTTACTCGTGTTAAAAGACGGCTGGCCAACGCGACTGATTCTGCGGGATTTTCATGATAGCGTCGAATATGTCGGGAAATTTGTCCGGCATCCGGAGGAGGTACCTGATTTTAAGACCGTCCATCCCGCTTTTAATTCGCCAGTCGGGACATATTACGAAATGAAAGACGTCGAGGCATTGCGCGAGCTCGTCAGCGATACGGTATTTGTATTTCATTTGACGCAATTATCGCATCAGTTGGAGGACAAGTACGGCTTGAAAGAAACAACGTTTTTCAAATGGGCTGCCGCGGTACTCGACCGACTCGAGCTGTCGCCGGATCGCTTTGCCGTCTTAGGATTCGGCGAACCGACCATGTACACGGAGTCCCTCTTCGCGCGTAAATTCGAGATAGGGCAGTGCCGGCATCTTGTTTGCAATACATTATATACAAGGACGCAGAAGGGAAGCGAAACGCATGTTATACATTGAAGAGACGCTTTATACCGAACAAATGCTGACAGATCATCCCGTTTGCCAGTTAAGTTGGCTCGCTGACCCCGGGACTACAGTTGTTGCAGTTTGTACTAAAGACACGGCGGCCTGGATTGCCTTTTGTTTACTTATGAAAAGAACACAAGGAACGGTCGTGCCGCTTCATCCGGACTTACCGGAAGCCGGTGCACGCGATATGGCGGAACGAGCAGGGTGTGACTTTTTAATTTATGGTGATTTTCAACAACCGGTTCGATTGACGCAGGCAAAACCTCGTCCGGGAGGTATGATTCAATTCAGCTCCGGTACGACCGGAGAGGCGAAAGTGATTCACCGGACATGGTTGTCGATTGAACAAGAAGTGACAGCATACAATCAATGTTTTCCGTTACCGCATGCAACAGGAACGATTGTTGCCTGTCCGACATCACATTCATTCGGCTTGATTTGCGGTGTCATGGCGACGCTATATCGGGGGGCAGTACCCGTCATTCTCGAACATACGGCACCGCGACATGTCTTGCGTGTCTGTCGGGCACATCCGGATGCGATTTTGTATGCAGGACCGGGGCTTGTCTATCTGCTCAGTCAATTTAAGCAGCGGCTATTTGCAGTGATGATTTCCGGTATGACGTTGCCGAATAGTTGGTTTGAAGCGATTCAGGACGTGACCGATCATCTTTTACAGCAATACGGATGCTCAGAAACCGGTTGCATCGCATTACACCCTAATCCGAAAACAGCGCAGGCGATCGGCTATCCGTTACCACATCTTCAAACGGAGGCTGGAACTATAAATCAACCGGCTGAATTGCTGGTCGAATCAGATGGAACCTGGACGGGGACGAAGGATTTGGTCGGAGCGTCGGAAAACGGCGAATTGTTCTTTTTCAGCCGGTTGGACGAAATGATAAATGTATCTGGTCTATCCGTTTATCCAGCAGATGTTGAAGATGTATTACTACGTCGCGCCGACGTCAACGAAGCCGTCGTCTTTAAGAAAAGTGATCGTCTGCAAGGCGAACGAGTCTGTGTCCAGATCGTCAGTTCGGCGACCGAGGAGACATTACGTTCGTTTTGCCATGCGCATCTTGCTCCACATCAATGTCCGACTGACTGGACGTTTGTTACGGAAATAAAAAAACTGCCGAACGGAAAAATCAGTCGAATCCGACTGGGGGTGACGTCATGAGTTCCTTCCTCGACCAGCAGACATTTCATCAAATCGTCGAGGCGCAACTCGATGTCATCTTACCGATGGAAGTGACGGGACAGGAGCGGCTTCGCGATGAACTGCAACTGGATTCGATGCGATTGTTGCAGTTGCTCGTTCATTTGGAGCTTGAATACGGTCTCGTTCTAGCCGACGAGCAACTCGGACAGCTTCCACAGATGACGGTTGAAATGTTCTTAGCTGCGCTAACAAAAAAGGAGGTGCTTTGATGATAAAAGTTCACTGTCTCGTCAGTTGTGTCTGTGAAACAATCAAACGGTCGCAAGCAGATCATCATCCGTATTATTTCGGGATTTGGGACGCCGACTTTGGCTTGACGTCCGATTTTGTTTTATCGCATCATGCCCCGGAGATTAATCATGAAGCGATGCTCGAGTGGTACCGTTTACTGTACGGGATCACAGTCCATCAGTGGTATGACCGGACCCTGTCACGGGCTACGAATATCATGAACCTCGAACGACTCATGAAAACGAAACGACCGGAACAATCGATTATCGTCATGCTGGATCTCGCGCAGTTACCGGAGCGGGAAAACAAGTTTCACCATGACGTGTTTCCACATTATGTGATGCTTGAACCAACGGATGACGAAGAGACATGGCGGATGATGGACCCGGATTTTAGATATGAAGGTGAAATGGATCGCGTACGGGTCATCCAGGCAATCGATCAGCCGACTGTCGCCGGAGGGTTCTGGTTTGACGGGAGTCACGTCAAACTTCCGGATCGGGAAACGGTCGCAGCTTACTTCATGAGTGGTCTCAAGCGGCACCACCCGTTGACGGAAGCAGTCGGAAAAATTGTCTTGCATCATAAGAAAACACCAAATCGCTTACCTTCTGCGCTAAAACAACTTCCGGTCATCGCGATCCGTAAATATGCCTATGAACATGCTTTTGCTTATTTTTATGAACAGTTAGGTCTCGATTTAGGCTCTTCCGATTTCGACGGGTGGTGTGATCGAATCGAACGACTCGTCAATCAATATACTGTCATCCAGCATCGGACAATTAAATACAGTATGACGTGCGATCCAGCTGTTTTGACTGAGATTCAAGCGTTGCTCGCAGATCAGGCGATCTTAGAAGATACGATCAAACAACAGCTCATCGGATTATTTAACGAATACTGCCGGAAAGAAGGGGAAACAGATGAAAATTGCACTGTGTACCATCAGCTATCGCCATCATCTCCGCTCGTTTGACGACTTATTATCCTACGCATTGGCGGAGCAGTTTGATGCGTTAGATGTTTGGGGGGTTCATGCGAAGCATTTACAGGACGATGAAATATTGCGTTTACGCGACCATCCTATAGAGGTCAGTATGCTGAGTCATTATCTATCGTTTGACGCACCATTATCGGTGTTGCTTGAACAGACGAAAGCGCTATCCCGTATAGGACAACGAATCGGAACAAGGCGTATTCGGATTTTTGCGGGCAACAAGTCAAGTCAGCAGTTGACCGAACCGGAACGGGTCCGGCTCGTCTATCAGTTGCAGGGCGTTTGTAAGGTTCTAGATCAAAGCAAGCAACTGCTGTTAATTGAAATTCATCCAAATACGGCAGCGGACACGATTGAATCGACGGAACGGTTAGTACGCGAAGTGAACCATCCGGCTTGCCGGCTGAACTTTGATGTGTTGCATGTCGTCGAATCAGGTGCTGATCCGGTCACTGCTTACCGTCGTCTTGAACCAGTCATCGAACATCTTCACTTGAAGTCCATTGCCCGAACGGATCAATTCGAAGTCTTTAATCCGGCAAACGTATATGCGGCAGGTGGAACACGTGACGGTATGGTACCGCTGTTTGATGGAATCATTGATTACGAAAGATTTTTCGAAGAACTGAAGCAAGCGTTAACATTGAAAACGGCCAGTCTTGAATGGTTCGGTGATAGTCCGGATGAACAATTAAAAACAGATTGTCGTAAAGTACGCGATGTATTAGAAAAATCACAACTGCAGTTCATGTAATGGTCATACAGATCAGCGTTTAAGAAGCGGCGCGAACAGGGAAACACTATTGTGTACGTCATTGTTTCGTGTTTTCTCGGAAAGGATGTTGATTATGTCAGAACGTGTCTTCATCAGCCCAAGCAAGTACGTCCAAGGAAAAAACGTCATCGACCGGCTCGGTACATACGTGAGCCCGTTCGGTGACAAAGCTCTGTTGATCGCAGACGATGTCGTCTTTAAAATCGTCGGGCAACGGATTCATGACTCCTTTGAAACAGAAAAAATTGGTATCGAACAAGTCGATTTTAGCGGCGAAGCATCGCGCCATGAAGTCGAACGGATCACGAAGCAGGCGAAAGAAGCGGACGTCCGCTTTGTCGTCGGGGTCGGCGGCGGGAAGACGCTGGATACGGCGAAAGCCGTCTCAGACGAACTGACGGTGCCTGTCGTCATCGTGCCGACGATTGCTTCGACCGATGCACCGACGAGCGCGTTATCAGTCATTTATTCAGACGCCGGGATTTTTGAGAGCTATCGCTTCTATAAAAAGAATCCCGATCTTGTCCTCGTCGATACGAAGCTGATCTCGGAAGCACCGGCGCGATTCTTCGCGTCCGGGATTGCCGACGCGCTCGCGACCTGGGTCGAGGTCAGAAGTGTCATCGCATTCGGCGGGAAGACAATGGCAGGTGGTCGGCCGACGATTGCGGCAGAAGCAATCGCGAAACGCTGTGAGGAAGTCTTGTTCGAACATGGTCGACTCGCGTATGAGTCGGTTCAAGCAAAAGTCGTCACGCCGGCTCTTGAAGCAGTCGTCGAAGCGAATACGTTACTGAGTGGACTTGGTTTCGAAAGTGGGGGACTAGCCGCGGCACACGCGATTCATAACGGCTTTACAGCACTTGACGGTGACATCCACCACTTGACGCACGGGGAAAAAGTTGCATTCGGTACGCTCGTCCAGCTGGCGCTTGAGCAACACAATCAAGAAGAAATCGAGCGGTATATCGCATTTTATATGGATCTCGGGTTACCGGTCACGCTCGAAGACGTCAAACTCAAAGATGCCTCGCGCGACGACATCTTGAAAGTCGGGGAAGCGGCGACGGCAGATGGTGAGACAATCCATGATGGATTCGACGTGACGGCGGAAGAAGTGGCTGATGCGATCATCGCCGCGGACCGTTACTCGAAAGCCTATCAAGCAAAATTAAAATGAGTCAGAAAACAAACACCCCCGACCGGATGTGGTCGGGGGTGTTGTCTTATAAGTAATCGAGCGGATTGACACTGCTTGCAGCGGAGGTTGCGCTGTAGACATATGTACCACGATGAAGCTCGAAATGAAGGTGTGCTCCGAAAGCATTCCCTGTTTCGCCGACCGTTCCGATCAGTTGTCCTTGCGAGACCGTTTGACCGACAGAGACGCTCCGGCTGTTTAAGTGAGCATAGAGGCTTGTGAAGGAAGATCCGTCAATTGTATGAGTCATCATGATGTAGTTCCCGTACGCGCCGTAGTTTTTAGACGTCGTGACTTTACCGGCAGCTGTCGCATAGACGGGCGTTCCTTTTGCTGCACCATAATCGATGCCGTTATGGAACGTATAACCGTAAACGCCGCTCGCTGCCCCGTAACCTTGTGTAATCGGTCCGCTTGTCGGTGTGACGAAATCTTTTGAGGCTTTACTAGCACCTGAATTCGTTAATTTTAAGACCGCGTATTTTTTTACATAGTCGGCGTGCACATAACGCTTATCGCCATTATAAAGGAACTTAATCCAGTCGCCTTTTTTGCCGAGGTAGCGGTACGTTTCTCCACTATCGACCGAACCGACCTGCTGGCTGCTTGTCGAAGAACTTGTACGGACACGAAGGTTATCCGCCATTACCTTGATTTTATAATAACGTGTGACTGAATATTTTTTGACATAAGACGAAGAAACATAAACTTTACTTGACCCGTATAAAATTTTTGTCCAGTTGCCGGTACGCCCGAGATACTTGTAGGTTTCTCCCTTAGCAACACCCGTAATGACGCTTGATGAAGTAGAGGGGCCGGTCCGGACGCGTAAACCGTCATCCATGACTTTAACTTTATAGTAAGTTGTCGCAGCATCGACTTTCGGGACTGCAAATGTTGTCAGTCCAGCTACTGCAATGGCAGATACTGTTAAAGTCGTTAATAATTTGTTCATCTATGTATGTCCTCCTTGAAAATCAACACGATAGGTCAGTTGTTTGTTGAAAATATGTTCTACTAAATTTCATAAATGAGTATAACATTACTTAAAATGTTTAAATATTACATTAACATTTCGGAAATGTTTCAATAGAATATATTTAAGCTATCCAAAAATAACGTATGACATTTATTGGTTTTTCTATATATATCAACACATTTTAGATGTTTAAAAAATGTTCATACACTGGGGAATTAATAAAAAAGTGTGACAAGTTGAGGTCGTTTAAGATAAAGTTGAAATGGAAATAATAGTATTTTTTAAAATTTTAATTTTTGTAATTTTGATGTTTAAAAAATTTTTTAAGTTTTCAAAATAGGAATCCAAACAAAAAAGACACCTGATTAGAGGTGCCTTTCTTTGGTTTAAAGTAAGTTGAGTGGGTTGACACTACTTGCGGCTGAAGAGCTGCTGTAGACGTAGCTGCCACGATGAAGTTCGAAGTGAAGGTGAGCACCGAACGCATTACCTGTGCTACCGACTGTTCCGATCTTCGTTCCTTTTGCAATCGTTTGACCCGCATAAACTTTACGTGAATTGAGGTGGGCATAAACACTTGTGTAGGTTAAACCGTTCACCTTATGTGACATCATGATGTAGTTTCCGTACGCGCCTTGATATTTTGAGGAGATGACTTTCCCAGTGGCTGTCGCATAGACAGGAGTTCCTGTCTTCGCTCCGAAGTCGACACCGTTATGGAACGTATATCCGTAGCGGCCGCTTGCATTGCCATAGCGTTGCGTCAGAGTCCCGCTTGTCGGGCGAATGAAGCTAGACGAGACGGATGCTTTTTTTGCAGTGCTTGTTTTAGACTTGAGGCTGTACTTTTTAACGTATCCTGAGTATACGTAGCGTTTTTCTCCACCGTAGATGATTTTCGTCCAGTTTCCTTTACGTCCAAGGTACTTAAACGTTTGGCCCGAGTTGACGCCTCCGATGATTCGGTATTTTGTTGAAGGGCCGGTCCGAACGCGAAGTCCGTCTGCCATGACTTTTACTTTATAAGAAGTTCCAGCCGCTTCAACCTTACCTGTACCCGTAGCTGCAAATCCTGAAACGACAAGTGCGCTCATCGTCATAGTTGTCAAAATACGTTTCATGTTGTAAATCCTCCTGATGTGAAAACAAAGTGACGGGTTAATGAAAAATGAAATGACTGAGTCATTAAATAGGTTGTGTTGTATATAGAGTAGATTGAGTTAGTAGAATGAGTGGTGCTTTCGAACAAACCGAGTATAGCATTCGGAATTTACAAATCGATATTTCAATTTTATTTCTAAAATATCTCTAGATAATATATATTGTAATCTTTATTTTTGAATAATTACGCAATCCCTTGAGACGAGGGTTCATCCATGTCATCTGTTTGACTTTTTTATTACAAAGTCAATTATGGGGAATTGTGATATCGTATCGAAACATAACAAAGGAGTGTGAAACAGTTGGATATTAACTTTAAATTTGAGAAGCAACGATTCAATCATCGGGCGGCTGCCGTGATCGTCAAGGAAGGGTGCCTCTTAATCCATCGGAATATTCGAGATGATTTTTGGGCCTTAGCCGGAGGGCGGATTCAACTGATGGAGAGTGGGGAGACAGCGGTTGTCCGTGAAATCAAAGAAGAATTAGGATTAGAAGCACAAGTTAAACGTTTTTTGTGCGTTCACGAAAATTTCTTTACATATGAAGACGTCGCTTTTCATGAAGTCGGTTTTTATTACGAAGTCGAGTTGTTAGATGAGATCAATGTGACGACGGAAGATTTTTACGGTGTCGAGGGCGAGGAACTGATTTACCGGTTCGTCCCGATCGACGAATTGCCAACGATCGAATTCTATCCCCTACAGTTAAAAACGATGCTGAAGACAGGTGAGTGGGACCGTCTGATAAAAGAATGAATTCCTGGAGTAAGACTTGTATGCACACTTTTTTGAAGGAGATTCTGGCTGTAGACAACGGGCGATTGGGAGATTAAGCGTCTTTTTTCGTTGCTTTCCCCGAGCGAGGCGCAAGTCGTCTCGAATCGCTTAGAGCCGCGAAAAGCAATCGGTCGCGACCTTGCAGCTTTGGAGACGAGGCGAGATAAGGCAGCGCAAACGAATTGCCTCTTTTTATAGCCTGTTCACGCTTCATAAGAGTTTGTCTGTAGTCTGTTATCCCCTTTTTGAAGGGGATTTTTTTTATGGAATGACGTTTATTCATACATGGCAAGGGAATGTTAACTAAGGAAGTCAATTATCACAGTAGAGGGGATGAGTGAGATGCGCGAAAAGCAACTGAGGGATATGCATGAAGAAGCAAAAGGGCAAACACAAGATCATCAACCAGGAATTGAGTCCGAAATGAATCCTGAACCGATTTATGACGATCCCGAGTATGTCGGCTCGGGGAAGCTGAAAGGGAAAGTCGCGCTCATCACTGGCGGTGACAGCGGGATTGGTCGCGCCGTCGCGGTCGCTTACGCAAAAGAAGGCGCAAATATCGCGATCGTTTACTTAAATGAAGGACAGGACGCGGAAAAAACGAAGCAGTTAATCGAAGGGTACGGAGTTAAGGCCCTTGCATTTGCGAAAGACGTCAGCCGACCGGAAAACGCAAAACCAATCATTGATCAGGTACTTGAGGAATTCGGTCAACTGAATATTCTCGTCAACAACGCAGGAAAACAATTTCCGCAAGATGATTTTTTAGACATCACACCGGACCAGTTACAGGAGACGTTTGAAACGAACATCTTCTCGATGTTTTATTTGACGCAGGCTGCCGTGCCGCATCTGAAAGAAGAAGATACAATCATCAATACGTCGTCCGTGACGGCTTATCGCGGGGCACCGACGTTGATCGATTATTCGGCGACAAAAGGGGCGATTACGACGCTTACACGTTCGCTTGCATCGAGCCTCGTCGAAAAAGGCATTCGTGTCAATGCCGTCGCACCGGGTCCGATTTGGACACCGTTAATTCCGGCGACGTTCTCGAAAGAGAAGGTCGAAGCGCACGGGGAAGACACGTTACTGAAGCGTCGGGGACAACCTTCAGAAAATGCTCCGGCTTATGTTTACCTCGCGTCACGCGACGCAAGTTACGTCACAGGACAAACCATCCATATCAATGGCGGCGATTATATTACATCATAAGGAGGTCTTTTTTATGAAGAAGAATCCGAACGAAGTACCGGAGCACGAACCGAATCACGAACCGAATGAAGTGCCGGGAACACCACCGTCGGAAATTCCGGACACGCCGCAAGAAGATCCAATCCGTCAGCCGGAGCCGGATACGTTCCCGGAACCGACTGAAATACCGGATGCACCAGAAGAAGATCCGACACCGTATTAATGGCAGCGATGACCTAACTAGCTGATTGACACCGATTGCTTTTACTTATGGGGAGGTAACAGTATGACGAATAAAAAAGAAGAACAAATGAAGGCGCACCAAATCGATAACACGAAAAAAGCGGGACTGACGACGAATCAAGGGTTGAAAATGGCGGAAGATGAATTTTCGCTAAAGGCAGGACTACGGGGACCGACATTGATTGAAGACTTCCACTTTAGAGAGAAAATGACACACTTTGACCATGAACGGATTCCGGAACGAATCGTCCATGCTAGAGGTGTCGGGGCACATGGTGAATTTCAGGTATACGAACCGCTAGCTGAGATTACGAAAGCGGGCTTTTTGAACGATCCCTCGAAAACGACACCGGTCTTCGTCCGTTTTTCGACGGTCCAAGGGTCACGCGGTTCAGGAGATACGGTCCGTGATGTCCGTGGTTTCTCGACGAAGTTTTATACGGATGAAGGCAACTACGATTTAGTCGGGAATAACATTCCGGTATTCTTCATTCAAGATGCCATCAAGTTTCCTGATTTCGTCCATGCTGTCAAACCGGAGCCACATACGGAAGTTCCGCAAGGCGCAAGCGCGCATGATACGTTTTGGGATTTCATCGGTCAAAATCATGAGACTGCACATACGGTCATGTGGGCGATGAGTGACCGTGGAATTCCACGGAGCCTTCGGATGATGGAAGGGTTCGGCGTCCATACATTCCGACTCGTCAACGCACAAGGGAAGGCACACTTTGTTAAGTTCCACTGGAAACCAAAACTTGGTGTTCATTCGCAAGTCTGGGATGAAGCACAAAAAGCACTTGGTAAAAATCCTGATTTCCACCGCGTTGATTTATATGAAGCAATCGATAAAGGGGATTTCCCGGAGTGGGAGCTCGGACTGCAATTGATTGCGGAAGAGGATGAGTTCAAGTTTGATTTTGACATTCTCGATCCGACGAAACTATGGCCGGAGGAAGAAGTACCGGTCCGACTCGTCGGTAAAATGACATTGAACCGCAATGTCGACAATTTCTTTGCGGAAACAGAACAAGTAGCGTTCCACCCAGGACACATCGTTCCGGGAATTGATTTTTCAAATGATCCGTTGTTGCAAGGGCGGTTATTCTCATATACGGACACACAGTTGTCCCGACTCGGAGGACCGAACTTCCATCAAATCCCGATCAATCAGCCGGTTTGTCCGTACCATAACAATCAGCGGGACGGCATGCATCAGATGGCGGTCCATAAAGGACAGACGAGCTATCACAAAAACGGTTTGAATGAAAATCAGCCTGAGCCTGTCCCGGTCGAAGAAGGCGGTTTTGAACATTACCAGGAAAAAGTCGACGGCCATAAAGTGCGTGGCCGGAGTGAAAGTTTCCTCGACTTTTATTCACAGGCGAAGCTCTTTTACAACAGCATGACTGCTGTTGAACAACAACACATTCGTGATGCCTACAGCTTCGAGCTCGGAAAGTGTGAATCTGATGTCGTCAAAGCGAACGCCGTCGATTTGCTGAATCATATCGACCATGCCCTCGCGAAAGAGGTTGCGGAGAACATTGACGTTGCGGTACCGACGACGGATGAAGGGGTTCAATCAGAGAAACGCTCAGATGCCCTCAGTATGGAACATACGATTCGAAAAACGGATACGCGCAGTGTCGCCTTGTTGCTTGCAGGGGACGTGGATGCAAATCAGGTGAAGGCGTGGGTCGAAAAACTGGCGGAGCATAACATCAATTACAGCCTCATTGGTAAAAAAGCCTATACACTAGGTGAAATGAAAGTAAAAGAAACGTATGATACGGTCGATTCAAGTTTGTTTGACGCCGCATTCTTAATCAGCGCATCTTCAAAAGTAGCGGACGACGTGCTCGAATTTATCGAGAACACGTATAAACATGCTAAACCGCTGGCGTTACATCTCCATGATGACTCAGTACTCGATAAGTGCCGTGTTGAAACGGATCAGCCGGGTGTCTTCTTATTCAAAGAACATAACTTGGATCATTTTGATTCGTTCATCGAAGGCATCGCCCAAGCACGTTTTTGGGACCGGAAATAAGAATAGTCAAGGACCTCCAGCGTTGACGGGAGGTCCTTTTGACGTCGTCAAAAAAACGTATGCCTTCAATCATTATGTAGATAAGGCTATTTTTTTTGATGCAGACGCTTCAACCCTTCATAAAAGAATCGTGTAAGTCTTTAGTAAATGACAAAATAATCAAAAAAACAGGAACTTTTTAGGTAGGTATCCGTAGAATAGGTTAAACAAAGGGGGAAGTTCAGATGGAAATCATTTTGGGGATCATTGCAGTCGGGGCAGCATTTTGGTTTTTCTTCAGTTATTTACTTGGCTTCAAAAAGAAAAACATCACGATGACGTTTGACGATCGTTTTTATACGCTCGATGAGCATGTCAAAGCAATCGAGCAGAAATTAAAGCAGGACGGAAAATTAGTGGAGTACTTAGGAAATCGTCGCTTTTTAGTGAACGGGAAACGATATCTGTTCGTTGAACGGACGGTTCCGATGTCGGGCGTTCCGATGCAACAAACGATTTTAGAGTTCGAAAAATAAGTAAAAAAGGTGATTCCGACTCAGAAATGAGATCGGCATCACCTTTTTTATGTCGATAGATAATTGAGACTACCGATTCTACGAGACTGGTCAAAAAGAAATAAAATCAATAGATGGGAAATGATTGACAGTCAACTGTACTATCGATATGATACAGAAAGAAAGTGTATTACTGTTTTAATACAACGAACGGTGAAAGGTGGTCGAGGGCACGTGCAATTTGACCAAAGAAGCCCGGTTTATCTTCAAGTCGTCCGCTGGTTCAAGGAACGAATCGCGACAGAAGACTTAAAATGCGGGCAAGAAATTCCATCGCGGCGGGAAACCGCTGCGCAACTCGGAATTAATCCGAATACGGCTCAAAAAGCATACAAAGAAATGGAGGACCAGCAATTGATTACGACAGAACGAAACGTCCCGAGTAAAATCACGATGGATCAAAACATTGTAAAAAAAGTCCGGACGGAGATGTTGGACGAAGCAGTTGCGCAATTCATCGAGGCGGTCCAAGCGATTCAGATACCGCTCGGCGAAGTCGTTACGAAAGTCGAAACCGTTTATCAATCAACGGAACGGAGGAAAATTGATGCTTGAAGTCCATGGATTAAAGAAACGATATGGTCGTAAGAAACCGATTTTAGAAGGGGTTTCCTTTTCAGTTCGCCCAGACAGTATCACCTGCCTGATCGGTTTAAACGGGGAAGGGAAATCGACGATTTTAAAAGCGATTATGGGTCTTGTGCCGATCGACGCCGGAACAGTGCTGGTTGACGGTGAAGTATCGCGTGAAAAAATTGCTTTTGTTCCCGATCTTCAAACGATGCCTTCTTACATGACGATTGGAGATGCTTTGCGTTACATGAGTGATTATTATCCGGACTGGAATCCGAAGGTCGCTGAAGAATTAATGGGGCTGTTGAAGCTGTTATCGACCGACCGGATTTTAGAACTGTCAAAAGGAAATCAGGCGAAGTTCAGTTTGGTGCTCGGTTTTGCACTTGATCGTCCCTATTTGTTGCTTGACGAACCATTCGCAGGAATTGATTTATTTACGAAAGAACAAATTGCCTGGCTATTTTCGAGTCATTTCATGGAAGGACGTGCAATTTTGATGACGACGCATGAAATCGTCGAAGTCGAACATTTGATTGATCGGGTCGTCTTTTTACAGGATGGTCGGATTATCGATGAACACGATACGGAAGAAATGCGGGAAATGTACGGGAAATCAGTCCAAGACCGCATGCGGGAGGTCTATCAACGATGAAACAATATCTGATGCTGACGAATGAAGAGTTAAAACGAAGCTGGAAAATCATCGTATCGTTCATTCTTGCGATTGCGAGTATCGAAATCTTAATTGTTGTCGGACGAATCATTTACCATGAACGCCAAGTCCAAAGTTACATGAAGAGTGCAAAACTGTCTGAAGTCGAAGCGATTCAAGAAATCGGGAAATTATCGTTTGAACAAGCCAGTTCTTATTTCAGTTATATCATTATGATCGGGGTTGCGTTTGTTTTGCTATATGCGATTCAAATCTGGTATCGGGATTGGCTAGGCGAATCCAAGTACATATATCGGTTATTACTACTACCAGGTAGTCGCGCAAAAATCTTTTTCGCAAAATTTACTTCTCTCGTACTCGTGATTGTCAGTTTCCTTGGTTTACAGTGGACGGTGATTCAACTCAGTCATGGGATCTTCAACTGGTTAATTAAAGATGGGTACAGGGAGTCAGGTTCGCTCGGTCTCTCAAGGAGCCTCAATAAATTATACATGATGAACTTAATCGATTTATTTGTGCTGGTTATCTTATCGCTGTTCATCGTCAGTTTCTTGTTCCTGTTCGTTCTGCTTGAACGGTCATACGGGAAGTCAAAAGGAATGCTGTTCATCATCATTGAACTAGTTGCTTTAATAGTTATTTTAATTAGTATACAGTATAGCTTAGAAATGATTGACGGGTTGCTTCAAGAAGAATTCGGAGCAATCGTTCTGTCAGTATTTACGTTGTATTTTATTTATACAATTTGGAGAAGTTTGCGTTTGTTAAAATGGAAAATCACAGTTTAAGGAGGAAACCATGCGAAATTTTAAATTTGTACTCATTCTGACTGTCGTCAGTTTCTTGACGATTGGCATTTACGGATGGTTCATTCATTCGATGGATGAATCAGAATTTGTAATCGAGACGGTCAAAGGTGATCCGAAACAACAAGCTGTCCAGTCCATCCACGCTGAAATCTTAGATCGTGGTCTAAAGCCAATGGATTATGAGATCACGCTGAATGGTCGTGTGCAAAAAACAACACATGATTTTGTGGATCAACTCTTCAAAAATCCTTTTGACATCATCGACGCTCCCCGTGCGTTCCGCCGCTTTATTGCCCCTAATTCGGTTAATACGTTAGAGCAAGATGGTATTGTCTATGCGATGCGTCTGCAGAAAGAGGGACGATGGGAACTACAATATTTTAATCAAAAAAAACAACGCCTCTTTAAAAAAATAGTATCAGCACCAGCTGGAATCAAGTACAAAGGGGAAGTGCAATTCAATCCGTTCCAACGTTCTGGTGACAGCCTGTATGTTTATGTCGTAGATGAAGATCCAACGAATGTAGGAAATCATTTCTTTAAGTTCGACTTAAAAGCAGATACGATTCAAACAGTCGATTTACCGAAGACATCAAATGAGTACTTCAATGTTCTTGGGATTAACGGTGAGAAAATCGTTTATCAAACAGAAGGAGATATCAATGGATTGGACGCGACTAAACGAAACACGTACATCAGTGATAGAAAAACGGTTCAATCTCTGACTGCGCTAGATTCAATCGATCTGTATCAATCTGAACTCATCGAGGATGGAACAAAACTTGTTGCGCTTATAGATGCTGATCAGGAACGCTTCAAATGGATTGTATATGATATCGATAGTAAGAAGCTGACTCGTCATTCAAATGATTTTAACAAATGGCAGGGGGCTGACGGCTCAAGTACATATTTCCGACTAGAAAACGGAGTAATCTACACGGGGTTGAATACAGGGACCGGCATCTTCAACGTCCAAGTGATTGATCCATTGTCGGGAAACGTAATTTATGAAGGCAATATCAAAGATCGATTAAAGCGACAAGACATAATATTAAATGAACTCGTTGTAAAATAATTGTGATTAAGGCTGAAAACTTGTTGCATAGAGTTCGAAAAATAAGTAAAAACGCGCGGCTGACTCTGCATTGAAGTCAGCCGCGCGTTTTTGTCATTGGTACGATTTAATGAGGATGTCCTGTTTCGTATAATAACTCCATGTCAGGTCCTGGGCTTCGACCTTCTTCGTCGTCACGGCGACAAACGTGTTTTTGCCCGTATAGATCCCGACGAAGTTCGGTGTCTTTGCTTTTTTCGCCTGGACGAACAACAAGTCACCCGGCATCGCTTTTTTAAGTGTGACGGTTTTCAACGGCATGGCAGCCTGTTTTGCAACCGTCCGCTCCAGCGTCAAGCCGCTTTTTTGATAGACGTATTGCGTGAAGCCTGAAGCATCAAATCCTTTTGTCGTCGTGCCGCCTTCTTTATACGGCGTACCGATCAGTGACGTGGCGAGTTTTGCGATCGCAAGTTTCTTATTCGCGAGTGCTTTTTCGGACAACGGTTTTTTCGTCTCGACTTTTGTTGGTGTTGCGGCAGACGCAACGACTGGACTGACGGAAGCCGTTACAAGTAAGGCCGTTAATGTGATGGCATAATACGGTTTCATGAAAAAAACTCCTTTAATTAAGTTAGGGTGAAAAGCTAGTTTCAGCGTACCATGTAGATTTACAAATAAAGCAACAAGTTGGCAACGAGTCCCTAACAATCTTGTAAGGTTCGGGCTGAGAAACTACTTTTTTGAGGATACAAGGCACAAAAAAAGATTCCCTTCACGTTGCATCCTAGGAAACAAGTGAAGTGAGAATCCTTTAGTTTCAGTTCGTTTATGATGCGCGTCGGTCGAGTCGGAAGCTGACCGCAGTCAACAGTGCAGCGACCAAGGCGACGAGTCCGCCGACGAGCGCCGTGTTCATCATCGGTCCGCTCGCGTAAACAAGTCCACCGAGCGCGGAGCCGAAGGCGATCCCGACGTTACTTGCGACCGGCATCAAGGACGCAGCGAGTCCTTTTGCTTCCGGGTTGAACTTTTCCGCCAAGTCAATCAGATAGATTTGTGTCGACGTCGTCAATAAAATCGACATCAGTGACATCAAAGCGATGTTGATCAGTCCGAGCGTGACGGAGGACGTCGTGACATATAAGGCCGCCAAGACGAGCGCTTGCACGACGAACACGAACCGTAACCGACCGATTGGATTATGACTGGCAATCTTCCCGGCCAGAATGTTACTGAAAATCGAGACGACACCGTACGCGAGGAGGATCGGACTGATCCAGGCCCGCGGCAGCGCGAGTTCGAGTTCGAGGATCGGCACGAGGTACGTGTAGACGACATAGGTCGCACCAAAGCCGAACGACGGGATGAAGAAGGCAATCATGATACGTGGGTTCGCGAGCAGGCGCAGTTGATCCTTAACCGAACTTGACGCCGTCGCCTGTTGCCGTGGGACGACTTTTAAAACGGCGAGAAAAGCAACCAGTCCGAGGGCTGTCGTCAGCCAAAACGTCGCTTCAAAACCGGCGTGTTGCCCGATGAACGTGCCGATCGGGACACCGAAGACGTTCGCGAGCGTGAAGCCGCCGAAGATGAATGACACGGCGACACCGCGTTTCGCGACCGGGACGCTGTCACTCGCGACGACCATCGCAAGCGAAATCAGGACACCGGTCAGGACGGCCGTGACGATCCGTGTTGCGAGCAGAAGCGAGTAGGTGTCGGCGATGCTGCTGCAAAAATTCAAGACGACCCAGACGAAGATCAGGCTGAGCATCAATTTGCGACGCTCGAACCGTCCCGTGATCGACATCGTGACCGGTGTCCCGATCGCGAAGGCAATCGCAAAGGCGGAGACGAGTGTCCCGGCTTTCGCAATCGTAATCCCGAGGGCCGAAGCGATTTCTGATAAAATCCCGACGATGACGAATTCGCTTGTGCCTAAGACGAACGTCAGCAGGGAAAGGGTGGCGATTAAAAGCCAGTCCGTTTTACTTAAACGGGTAGTAGATGACATATCAATTCCTCAATTCTAGCGCCAAGCGGCGCGAAACTATCGTTTTTCAGAATAGCATGATTCGCGTGTCAGGTGAACGGGAATCGGATGGAAACGGAAAAGAAGAATTATTTTGAATAGCATGTCAATTTTCTTCAGGCAAGACTACGCTATAATGAAGGAGAGCGAAGCGAACCGAACTAAAAATCGAAAGGTAGTGAGGGAAATGCAAGCGACGATTACATGGAATCACAAGATGGGCTTTAGCGGCATGACGGAGTCCGGACATCAACTGGCAATGGATGCAGCACCTGAAAATAACGGGGAGAACGGCGCCCCGCGACCAACCGAGTTGTTGTTGCACGCGGTCGCCGGGTGTACGGGGATGGACATCGTCTCAATCTTAGAAAAAATGCGCTTGCCGTTAACCTCGTTTGAGATGGACATCGAAGGCGAGCGGGCGACGGAACACCCGCGCCGCTTTACGACGATCTCGATTCATTATCGTCTCGAAGGCGACTTGCCGGACGATAAAGTCCGTCGGGCCGTCTCGTTATCAAAAGACAAATACTGTTCCGTCTCGAAATCACTGAATGCTGAAATTGAAGTCTATTATTCAATCAATGGCGTCCGAAACGAGGAACCGCTTTGAAACCGATTTACGTGCTTTTAACGGCTTGCTTTTTGACGGCATGCGCGAGTGAACCGCCCCAAACCGAGACGAAACCGGAACCGAAGACGAGTCAGCAACAGCCGGTCGCTGACGAACCGACGGCTGCCGACCAGGCGGAGCAAGACATCAAACGTCAGCTCGCCAAACTCTCGACTGCTGAAAAGGTCGATCAATTGCTGTATATCGGGATCAGCGGGACAACGTTATCGGACGCGGACCGAAGTCTGTTAAGCGATCACGCGCTGGGCGGTGTCCTGTTACTCGGAGGCAATATCACGTCAGACGCCCAGCTAAAAACCTTGACGGCAGCGATTGAGGACGCACAAGCCGCCGAACCGCTCGCGTTCCTCGGTTTCGATGAAGAAGGAGGACGGGTCAGTCGTGTCCCGGATCAAGCGTTTCATTTACCTCCGAGTTTGACGCTCGGTCAGAAAAACGATCCGGCATTGATGCAAAAGACCGGACAGGCATTTGGTGCGATGTCACGGTTTTATGGATTTAATATGGATTTTGCCCCGGTTCTTGATGTCAACAGTAATCCGGCGAACCCGATCATCGGTGACCGGGCACTCAGTGCTGAGCCGGATGACGTCGCCCGGCTCGGTGTCCCGTTAATGCAGGGAATTAAGTCGGAAGACGTCGTGCCGGTCATCAAACATTTTCCCGGACACGGGGATACGACCGTCGATTCGCATGTCGGCTTACCGACCGTGACGAAGACGAAAGCGCAACTCGAGCAACTGGAACTCGTCCCGTTCAAAGCGGCAATCGATGCCGGAGCGGAGATGGTGATGGTCGCACACATTTTATTTCCGGCGCTCGACCCAGACAATCCGTCGTCGTTATCAGAGCCGGTCATGCAACAGCTGTTGCGTGAAGAGTTGAAGTTCGATGGCGTCATCGTGACGGACGACCTCGTAATGGGCGCGATCACGAAACAATATGGTCTCGCCCAAGCTGCGCGCCTCGCCCTCGAACGTGGTGCCGACATGGCGATGTTCTCGCAAGCCGGTGCTTACACGGATGTTCATGCGGCGATCATGCAGGGAATCAAGGACAAGTCACTATCACGGGCTGACCTCGACGCGAAAGTGACACGTGTCTTACGATTAAAACAAACGTATGATTTAGCAGACACGAAGCTGATTCCAACGCGTGAACAATTGACGGAACAGGTCAAAACGGTCACGGATCGGCTGAACTGACAAGTCAGACTAGAAATCAAGCGAGCGGTCATGGTAGACTACGAATGAACCAACCAACACTAAATAGTTCTACACTAGGGGAGTCTCGCAGCAGACTGAGACGGAAATATCCGGACCCTTTGAACCTGATCTAGTTCGTACTAGCGGAGGGAAGTGGCTTCTGATTATCATCCTGTCTCGGGTCTTACCTAGACATTTTTCGGACCACTCCATCATGTTCATGGGGTGGTCCTTTTTGTGTAGCAAGGAGGAGAAGGTATGCGTCCGAAGTTACATATTGTGACGACCGGGACAAAAGAGCTGACACATCTTCTAGAAGTCTTGCCGGCTGTTGTGCCTTATGTCGACATGATTCATATCCGGGAACCGGGTTGGTCGGCGGACCGACTCGTCCAATTGATCGAGGCGCTAGTATGCGCCGGTGTTCCACGTGAAAAACTAATCGTCCATGACCGGCTCGATGTCGCCCTCGTGACGAAGGCAAGTGTCCAGTTGACATCACGCAGTATTCCCGTCGCTGTCGTGCGGCGTCAATTCAGCGAGCTACAGATCGGCCGATCAATCCACTCCTTGACGGAAGCGCTTGAGACGGGCAGCGACTTCGTCATGTATGGTCATGTCTTTGCGACGGCGTCAAAACAGGACGTCGCTCCGCGCGGACTAGCGGCACTCGCGCAAATCGTCACATTTTCAAAAGTCCCCGTCATCGCGATTGGCGGGATTCAGCCGGAGAATGTCGCGGGTGTCCTTGCGACCGGCGTTGCTAGCATCGCTGTGATGTCAGGGATTCTCGGTCAGGCAAATCCGGTCGAAGCAGTCCGGTCGTATCGCGAGGTGCTTGATCAATGAAAGCAACAGAGACGTTAATCGTCGGCGCAGGCGTAATCGGTTTGACACTCGCCTACGAATTGCTCAAACGAGGACAACCGGTACGCGTGCTTGAGCAAAATCGTTCCGGTGAAGGAGCGACGCGGGCAGCAGCCGGCATGCTTGCGACGGATCATGAACTGATTCCTGCCTTACATCAACTGGCAGCAGCGAGTCGACAGCTTTATCCCGACCTCGTCCGTGAGCTGTTTAATGAGACCGGCATTGATAGTGGCTATAAAGAAAATCCCTTTCGGTTGATTCGGGGGCACGAGGAATTTCAATTTGCATCCGTCGGTCAAATCGATCCCGTCCAGTTGACGCGTTCGCTCCGTCACGCGATTAAAGCCCGCGGAGGTGTGATTGAAGAACAGACAACGGTCACGGGACTGCTCCGGTCAGGGGCGACCGTCGTCGGCGTTGCGACGAGTAACGGTAAGCGCGAAGCCAGTAACGTCGTGGTCGCAAGCGGTCGGGGATCAGAAGCGTTACTCGCGACGAGCGGTGTCAGCATCGCGACCATCCCAGTCAAAGGAGAGTGCCTCGCCGTCCGGCTTCCGGGGCATGTCTTGACGGAGACGTTGTTTAGCGATGATGTCTATCTCGTCCCGAAGTTTGACGGACGGATCATCATCGGGGCGACGGAACGACCCAGTGACGAGACGACGACGGTCAGCGTCGGTGGAATCGCACAGCTCTTACAGTCAGCGATTCGGCTGTTCCCGGCAATCGAAGAAGCGGAAATCGTGGACATCTGGTCCGGGATTCGTCCACAAACAGCGGACGGATTGCCTTATCTCGGGCAGGTCCCGGGAGTCGGGCACCTATTCGTCGCGACCGGGCATCATCGGCACGGGATATTACTCGCCCCGATCACGGCGTCCGTCCTGGCAGACGAGGTAACGGGAATCACGCCGAAATATGAGCTTCGTCCGTTTTCATTACATGAATCGAGGAGGAACACGAATGCAACTCACCATTAATGGTCAACCGTATACGCTTGACGGATCGATTTCGACAATCGACGGATTGATTCATCATCTCAATTTGACGGGAAAAATGGTCATCATCGAACAGAATCGACAGATTGTCGAGCGGACAGCATACCAAAACACACCCATTCAAACAGGCGATTCTTTTGAAATCGTCCACTTCGTAGGAGGCGGTTAATCATGTTAACGATTGGTCAAACGACATTTCAGTCGCGGTTATTACTCGGAACGGGCAAATACCCCGACGTGACGACACAGCAGCAAGCAGTCGAGGCATCGGGAGCAGACATCCTGACCTTTTCCGTGCGCCGGATGGATATCTTCGAAGCGAGTCAACCGAACTTTTTAGAGGCGCTTGATTTGAGTCAGTATCATTTATTACCGAACACGGCGGGGGCGAAGACAGCGGAAGAAGCGGTTCGGCTGGCAAAACTCGCCCGCGCGTCCGGACTGTGCGACATGGTCAAAGTCGAAGTCATCGGCTGTGATAAAACACTGTTACCGGACCCGATCGAAACGTTGCGGGCATCGGAAGAATTATTAAAAGAAGGATTCACCGTCTTACCGTATACGTCAGACGATCTGTTGTTGGCACGAAGACTGGAAGAACTCGGGTGTCAAGCCATCATGCCTGCCGCGTCCCCAATCGGATCCGGACAAGGAATCCTTAATCCACTGGCCTTAAGCTTCATCATCGAACAGATGACGGTCCCGGTCATCGTCGACGCAGGAATCGGTTCACCGACCGATGTCGCCTATGCAATGGAACTCGGCGCAGACGCCGTCTTACTTAATTCGGCTGTCGCCCATGCGAAAGACCCGGTCAAGATGGCGCAGGCGATGAAGCTTGCCGTCGAAGCGGGACGACTTGGCTTTGAAGCGGGACGGATCGAAAAGAAACGGTACGCGACGGCGAGTAGTCCCGAGACAGGGATGAGTCGATGACGGATCGTTATTCACGGCAAACCCGGTTTCGTCCGATCGGTCAGGCGGGACAGGATGAGCTGACAAAAAAACATGTTCTCCTCATCGGTATGGGGGCACTCGGAACGGCAAGTGCCGAACAACTCGTCCGGGCCGGAATCGGCAAGCTGACGATCGTCGACCGCGATTACGTCGAGTGGAGTAATCTCCAGCGGCAGCACCTTTACACGGAGGACGATGCCGCGCAGCATGTCCCGAAAGCGATCGCCGCGGAGCACCGCTTAAATGCCATCAATCAGGAAGTCGAGATTATAGCCCATGTCACCGATGTCACGCGTTACGAATTACCGCAATTGATCTCAGGTGTCGATTTGATTCTTGACGCAACCGATCACTTCGATATCCGGATGCTGATCAATGATGTGGCAGCGCAACACAAGATTCCGTGGATTTACGGCGGGTGCGTCGGGAGTTACGGCATGACCTATACGGTCCTCCCGGATGAGACCCCGTGCCTGCATTGTTTGCTCGAACATTTACCGCGCGGGCAAGCGACGTGCGAAACGGCGGGGGTGATTGGTCCGGCGATTCAACTTGTCGCCGCGTATCAAGTCGCGGAAGCCTTGAAGCTCCTCGTCGGTGCGACGGACGCGCTACGGCAGGAATTGCTCGCGTTCGACGTCTGGACGAATGAACAGAGCCGCATCAATGTCGCGTCTTTGAAGAAGGCATCATGCCCGTCCTGCGGCGAGAACCGGACCTATCCGTATTTGACGCACATGCCGGTGCAGTTTACAACATTGTGTGGACGTGACGCCATCCAGGTCCGTGGAGATGAGGCGCGTGACTTAGAACGTCTTGAACAGAATCTGAGCCCGGTCGTCAGTATCGTCGCGAAAAATCCGTACTTACTCAGTTTTAAGACGGAGACGCATCGATTCGTCGCCTTTCGTGACGGACGCGTCCTGATTCATGGGGAACAGGAACTCGTCCGTGCAAAACAGCTCTATCACGCCTTTTTTGGTTAAAAAGTCACAAAAAAATCAAACTAACATTCAAAATATATGTTTTAGATGTTTTGAAAAGAGGTAAATAAGACTTCAAGACACAAAATGGCGTTTTAGGTAGACTGAAAGCGAAGAGGAGTGATTAGGATGAAACAAGAATTCGATAAAGTGGTCCAATCATCGGACCAGACGAAGCGGACAGAACAGACAGCTGAACCGGTTCAGCAGGCGAATTGGAATCCAGATCGGTACCGGACGAACTTAAATCCGTTCTATCTGTCACCTTGTAGCGTCGAACGACGGGAAGATGTTGAAGCACATGCCAATCATCTGATCGAAGTTGAACCAGACGCGTCCCCTCTTGCCCAAATTTTCGAACAACAACAAACAGCCCATATACCGAACAAACATCGTAGCTCAAAATTCACGACAGGAATTGTAGTCGGTGCTATCATCGGAGGATCCGTCTCCATCATCACTTCTGTCAAGCGGTTGCGGCACAAACATTAAGGAAATGAATGCATGGAATGTAAAGGATAGTAAGGTCCGGTCGCGTCCGGTCTTTACTGTCTTTTTTTTGATTGCAGACGCATGCCGGATCGAAGCGTATGCGCGGACGAGAGTCGTCATTGCCGTTTAAGACGTGTTAAACTGGACTTAATATATTAGTAAAGTGAGGGTGAGGAAACATGAAGTGGATTCATACAGCGGATTGGCATTTAGGGAAAATCGTCCACGGCGAATCGATGATTGACAATCAACGGGCCGCGCTCGAAGCATTTTTAGCATTACTCGACCGGGAACGTCCGGACGCGGTGGTCATTGCGGGCGACTTATATGATCGCGCCGTCCCACCGACCGAGGCGGTCGAACTGCTCGACGCGACACTCGCGGACATCGTCCTCGACCGCGGGATTCCGGTCATCGCGATCAGCGGTAACCACGATTCGGCGGAACGGCTCAGTTTCGCGACGACCCTTCTCGAACGGTCAGGTCTGCATCTCGCCGGTAAATTAACACCGGTGATTGAACCAATCGAGATTAAAGGCGTCAAGTTTTATCCGGTCCCGTTCGCAGATCCGGCGATCGTCCGTTACGTCTATCAGGACGACACGATTCGGAATCATGACGAAGCGATGCGAAAAATCATCGAACCCTTAACAATTACAGGACCAAGCGTCCTCGTCGGTCATGCTTTCGTCATCGGTGGACTTGAGACCGACTCGGAGCGTCAACTGTCGGTCGGGACGGCAGGGCAAATCAGTGCCAGTACGTTTGCGCCGTTCACTTACACGGCACTCGGTCACCTACATAACCCGCTCGCGATCCGTTCCGAGACGATCCGGTACAGTGGATCACTTTTAAAGTATTCGTTTTCGGAAGCGAGTCACGTCAAAGGCGTTGATATCCTGACGCTCAATGACGCAGGAACGTTTGAACGTCGCTTTGAGCCGATTGCCCCGAAACGCGATTTACGGGAGGTGACGGGAACGCTCGCCGAGCTGATGGATCCGACGTTCGTCGCGACACAATCGACGGACGACTACATCAAAATCAACTTGACGGACGCGGAAGCGTTGATTGATCCGATGGGTAAGCTGAAAAAAGTTTATCCGAACATCCTGCATCTCGAGCGGACCGGTTTTACTAGGGAGAGCACACGATCCGTCCAAGCATCGCGCGACCAGGTCAAGACGGCGACGCTAACCGATTTATTCAGTGAGTTTTATGAAGCAGTCCGGGAAAAACGACCGACGGATGCGATGCAGACCGTCCTAGAGGAGGAAGCGACATGCGGCCAGAACGATTGACCTTACGGGCGTTCGGCCCGTTCGCAGAAGAACAGACGATTGATTTCACGGCACTCGCCGGACGGACGATGTTCGTCATTTCCGGTAATACGGGAGCCGGCAAAACGACGATTTTTGATGCCTTGACGTTTGCCCTTTACGGGGAGACGTCAGGCGGCGAACGGGAGATGACGGATTTACGGAGTCATTTCGCGCGCCCTGATGTCAAAACGGAAGTCGAACTGGAATTTTTACTGAAAGGTGAACGCTATCGTGTGATTCGCCAACCGAGCCAACCGCATCCCGTCAACAAAACGGACTATGCGCATGAGGCAGAACTGGCACGGTTCGACGGGACGGCGTGGCAACCGCTCGCCGTCAAAATCCCGGAAGTCAAGCAACGGGTTCAAAGTCTGCTGCAGCTCGACCATAAACAGTTTTCGCAAATTTTGCTGTTGCCGCAAAATAAATTCCGGGAGCTGTTGATGGCAGAGTCAAAAGACAAACTGCAAATCCTGAAGCAACTGTTCAAGACGGAGCAGTACGGTGAGTTCCAGCAACGCTTGCACCGGAAAGCACTCGATCTTGCTGCCGCGATCAAAGAGACAAAAACGAAACAGCTCGCAAAACTGGAGGAATTGCCGCTGGAAGTCGATTGGGTCAATCAAAATGAGACGACGATCCGGAGCGTGACGGATGAATTGTTAGCGTCGCTCGATGAAACGATCACTGCCGCCAAAACAGTCGAACAGCAGGCACGTCAAGACGTCAATCAGGTTAGCGAACGCTTCCGCCAGGCGGAACAACTCGAACATGCCTTCGTCGAACATGAACGGCTGTCGCGACTCGAGCAAGAACTCGCCGTGACGTTACCCGACATCACGCGACAAGCGAACCGGTATGAGATTGCGACACGTGCCGCGGCCATCACGGGACGATACGATGCCTTCTTGTCAGAGCAGCAGACGGTCGTCCGCCTGGAGACGGCGCAAACGCAATTGACGTCAGAACTGACGACGTTGCAAGGACGTCTTGACCAAATCACCGGTCAAGCGGAACAGTTAGCGAGTCGCGAACAAGAAATCCGCGACGGGGCCCGACGGATCGACCAAATCGAGACGGAATTGAAGCAACTGCGCGAACAGGAACACCTGCAACAAAAACAAAAAAGTTTAGCGGAGGACGTCGCACGCCTGAACCCGCAAGCATTACTGACAGAGCGTGAGACCAAACGTGCGGAACGGACCCGCATCCAAGCAGAACTCGCGGCACTGGCTGACGTCTCGGACACGCAACTGACGTTGCAGGAACGGCGCTTCAGCCTTCAGACTCTCGAACAAAAGCTGCTCGAGTGGCAACGGAGTGAAACGGAACGGCAACAATTGATTGAACGCGGGACCCGTGTCCGGAAAGAAAAGGATGAAGCGGAAGCGGCCTATGCGGAAGGGCGGCGAAAAGAACGGATGCAACTCGCGTCCGAGCTTGCTGAACATCTGCACAACGGGGAAGCGTGTCCCGTTTGCGGGAGCCGTGAGCACCCGGAACCAGCGGTGAAGACACAACTGGATGACGTCGAAGCGTTGCATCAGCTGTATTTAAAAGCGCAGACGGCCCACCAGGAATTACAGGCGACGTACCGGACAATCGTCGAACGGAAACGACAACTCGAGCACGATATCGCAACACTCGGGCAAGAACAGACGCTGCCGACGGAACTCGATTTGATTCGGACGGAAATCAACCGCCTCGTCGAAGCAGAAGCAGAACAAAAACAGCAACAAGATAAAAAACGTCAGCTCGAACAACGCTTGCGGACGCTCGAAACAGAACTTGAGACACTGACGAGTCAAATCGATCAGCAGCTCGCGGCACAAGGGAAACTCGAACTTGAGCTTGCCCGACTTGATGCATTGCTGACGAAAGCAGGCGAGCCGTCAGCGTCGAAAGGGGTTCTCGAACAGGAACAACAGACATTGCAGGCGAAACAGACACAATATGAAACCGACCGGGCGACGGTCGATCAACAAAAAAATCAACTCAATCGGGAAGTCGCAGAACGACAGGGACGCCTTCAACACATTACCGAAGAGGCGACGACACATGTTGCAGCGCGGACGCAAGCGAAGGCTGACTTGGAACAGGCCCTGTCGGAAGAGCATTTTGAGACGTTAGAACAATTCGAACAGGCGCGATTGTCCCGGCAGGAGATGCAACAACTCGCAGCGATGCTTGAAGCGGATCGTGTCAAGCGCCAGGAAGTCGCGACAGGACTCGAACGCTTGAAACAACAAATCAATGCCGCGGCACGTCCGGATCTCGCGCATTTACGGACGCTTGTCGAAACAGCGGAAGGACGCTTGGCGGAAGCGACAGACCAACGTGTCGGTGCCGAGAAGGAACACATCCATGTCAAACAGCTGATTGATGCCTGGGCGACGCTCCAACAAACGATTGAAGTCGAGGACGCCCGGTACGGGATCATCGGGGAGCTGGCACGGGTCGGAGTTGGTGAAAATGCGCAACGGATGACGTTCGAAACCTACGTCCAGACGGCGTACTTCGATGAGATTCTCCAGGCGGCGAACCGCCACTTGACGGAGATGACGTCAGGTCGCTTCCAGCTCGAGCGGAAGACGGAAGCCGGTAAAGGCTTGAAGAAGTATGGCCTTGACCTGAATGTTTTTGATGCTTATACGTCACAGACACGGCATGTCAAAACATTGTCCGGTGGCGAAAGCTTTAAAGCGTCGCTTGCGCTCGCGCTTGGTCTCTCGGAAGTCGTCCAAGAAGCGAGTGGCGGCGTTTCCCTTGAGACGATGTTCATCGATGAAGGATTCGGGACACTCGACCCTGAGTCGCTCGAACAAGCGATCGAGACGTTACTGTCGATTCAAGCGAGCGGACGGATGGTCGGGATCATCAGCCACGTCCAGGAGCTGAAGTCACGGGTTGATGCTAAAATTGAAGTCACGCAAGGAAAAACAGGCTCGACGATACAGCTTGTCGTTGAATAAGGAGTGAGACGGATGGAAGTCAATCAAATGGTAACGAAGTCGGATTTAATCCGCGACCTGAAACAGCTCGGGGTCGAGCCAGGGATGAAAGTGTTCGTGCACAGTGCGATGAAACAGATCGGCTGGGTTCCGGGCGGGGCGCAAGCGGTCATCGAAGCCGTCCAGGAAGTCGTCACCGAGACGGGCTTGATTATGATGGCGACACAAAGTACCGATAACTCGGACCCGAAAAACTGGAGCCGTCCTGCGGTACCGGAGGAGTGGTGGGAGACGGTCCGTCAAGAAATGCCGGCGTACGATAAACGGAAGACGCCGACCCGCAGCGTCGGGAAGGTGCCGGAGTTGTTCCGGACATTTCCGGATGTCGAGCGCAGCGACCACCCGATGTGGTCGGTCGCAGCCTGGGGTAAAGATGCGGCCGGGTTCGTCGCGGGCCACACGATTGAAAACGGGTTCGGTCCCGGATCACCGATTGAACGATTCATCGAGGCGGACGGTCAGATTCTGCATATCGGTTCACCGTGGGATGCGACGACGGTTTGGCATTATGCCGAGTACGGGATTGATCGTCCGGACATTGAGAGCGGGTGTAAAATCAAGCAAGGTGATGACGAAGTATTCGTTCACTATTGGCACCGCTTGATTGATAGCGACCCATTCGGTCCGATTGGCGAAGGCTTCACGGACGAACCGTTCGTGACGAGCGGAAAAATCGGTCGTGCGACGTCACACCTCGTCTCCGCCAAGGAATCGATTCCAGTCGTCATGTTCCAGTTGAGTGCTTTAAATAACTGGTTAAGCTGAAACTTTTTCGGGAACGATTCGTAATAAGACACAGAGAAATTAAAAGGAGTGAACGCAAGATGGCATCACGATTTAAAGTTAACCCAGCGCTGCGCCGAGGTTTTGAGACGGCACGGGCTGGCGAACGGTCGATGACGAAAAGTGGGACGATGAGTAAGATTTTCTTAATGCTCGCCCTCGTCACGGCAGCAGCCGGAGGAACATGGTTCTTTTTAGCCGCGAATCCGCAATTTTTATTCCCGGCTTTGATTGGCGGGATTGTTCTTGGACTGATCCTTGCTCTCGTCATCACCTTTAAACCGGCTACGGCACCTGTTCTTTCACCGGTCTATGCGCTTGTCGAAGGGGTCGCAGTCGGTGCGATTTCCTTGATGTTCGAAAGCATGTACCCAGGCATCGTCGGAAAAGCCGTCGTCGCGACGTTCGTCGTATCGTTCGCGATGTGGTTCGTCTATACGACCGGCATGATTAAAGTCACACAACGGTTCCGTTCCGCTGTCACGGCAGCAATCCTGTCGATTCTCGTCTTGTACGGTGTCAATTTCCTGCTCGCCTTGTTCGGTGTCGACCTCCCGTTCATGACAGGCAGCTCGCCGCTCGCGATCGGGATTCAGTTTGTCATCGTCATTGTCGCCTCGCTGTCACTCGTGATGGACTTCGATTTCATCTCGCGTCAAGTCGAGGCACGGGCACCGAAGTCGATGGAATGGGTCGCTGCGTTCGGTTTAATCGTGACGATCATCTGGCTGTATATCGAGTTACTCGATTTATTGTATCGTTTAGCCGCGCGTGACTAAAACCTGTTTAACGCATCGTTTCCGTTTTGACGGGGACGGTGTTTTTTTATGAAAAGTTGCTGGGTAAATGTTTTTTCTTCCCATGCTTTCCTCCGGCAAGGCGCAAGGCGGCAGGGTTGATCCATAAATTATCCCCAGACAAATCCTTGAAACGGATGTTTCCGCCATCCTCGCTTTCCATGGGCGGAAGGTAAGCCGCGGCATCCCGCATTTCATGCTCGCATGCCGGGTCTTACCTATTCCTGACAGAAGCGCGAACCGCGCTTCTTTTTCCCATAGGAGTCGAGAATGGACGTTTCCATCCCGCTTCAATCGAATAGCCGATGAGCTCACTTTTCACAAGAAGCAAAACGAGCTGCTTTGAATCTTGTTAGGGAATAAGACACGCGCAATTACAAGTTTAAAAAGACTCGTCCTGATTTAACGCAAACATTTATAAGCTTATAAGAATGGTCGGGTTTTGACATATAAGGAAGTCTATCATTTGCTTGGAAAGAATCAATCGCGTTGTCATTTTTGGATATTTTTGTAACAATGGATAGGTTGAAGAAAGTAATCGCTAACGCGTTTGACTGACAAATCGAAGAAGGGAAGAATGACATGGATTTAATCTTCATGATGAAGGAACGGCTCGGTCTATTTGCATTTTTATTCGGATTCCTACTCCTGAACGCCCTGCTCCTCGTGGCAATTTGGAAAGTAAAAGTTCAGCTGCCAAAACCGTTGTTGGTTCTGTTGACAATGTGTTGTACGTTTTTCATCTTTGCGACGATTGGTTTCATCGTCAGCACGTTATCATTTGGTTATAATTCATAATGATGTTTTAAATTATGACAATAATTGAAGTAAAGCAAATAATTTATCCACCGAATTAAACAGGCAAACTTTCCACTCACTTAGGGAAGGTTTGCCTGTCTTTTTAGTTTGATGAATCAAAATGAAGAGAATCGACATACTGCTTAGCTTCGAGTAATGAATAACCAAGTTGATTTCGGACTAGTTTAACAGCTTCCACCATCTGATCCTCTTGAAGAAGGTGTTTAACTTGATGTTGGAGTTTAACCTCATCCGCATCTACTCCTGGCATTCCAAGGTGAATTTGAATACGTTTAATTTCCTTCGTTAATTGCTGTTGCTGGATCCGCTGCTTGGCTAGTTGTTGTGAAATCGATTGCCAAATGATGGCAAGAAGCAAGACGGGCAACCATGTGAATAAAGCATCCATCAATGCCTCCACCTCCTTTTGTTCACCGTAGCATAGACTGTACCATGTAACAAATAGTGGAAAAGTCATAAGAATACGTTTATTCTTAATAAGTGGTAAATAAAGGTTTTTTAGGTGAAAGGAATGAAAAAAGTGGAAAAAATCATTGTATCGTTAATTCCGTTGTTAGTCCTCATAGGTGGTGTCATGTTCGGTGGTTTCGTCGTGACGCTCTCAAGTCTGTATTACTTACGGCGCCGCTCATTTGAACGAAGTACATATAAGCAAGTAACACAAGAACGATTCCTCAAAGCGGTCCGTGACAAAGGGCTGTGGGGCGAGTATTTGACGACACGCCAACTAGAAAAGATCGACGGATACGGAAAGTTTGTCATCAATACATATGTACCAAAAGCACGGGGGAAAGGCCTGACGGAAATCGACGTCACGTTCATTCATGAGAGCGGGATTTACGTCCTCGAATCGAAAAACTACAGCGGCTGGATTTTCGGGAAAGAAGCGGACCGCCAGTGGACACAGATGTTCAAGAATCGGTTCAAGCAAAAATTCTACAACCCGATCAAACAAAATGAACAGCACTTGAAGAGTCTTCAAAAGTTTTTGTCTGAAACGGTTGAGGCAGATGTCTTTAAATCACTGATCGTCTTCAGTGAACGGTGCGAACTGAAGAAAATCACGGTCGATTCGAGCCATGTCCATGTCATCAAGCGGAATGAGTTACGCCGGACCATCAATAAACTGGCGACGGTTAGTCGTTTGACACCAGCACAAGTCGATAACGTTTACGAGGAGCTCAAGCAACGGTCACAAGTCGATCAAATGATTAAAGACGCGCATATCGAATCGATAAAATCGTTTACGTCGTAAGTAACTGTATACATTTTAAATGCGTGAGGGGGATTGCTTTTAATGAAAGATGCTTTGAGCACACTTGAAGCTAGTTATACAACATTGATGAGGGAAGACGAGTCGGATTGTTTAGATATTGAAGCCTTTCTTGAACGTCATTCAAAAATCATTGATACATACGAAGAGCTGATTACCCAAAAGTACATTGCTTTTCAACGAGATACTGCAAACCAACTGTATGAAGAAGAACTGGATTTTGTGCAAACTAACATAAAACCGTTGTTATCGAAGTTTAAGCACGAAATGGATCAGAAGACTTTACAGTATATTGGAGATAAACCGGACTACATCAGACTGCGAGAGAAACTGAATAGTAAGCAGAAAAGTTATTCGGAATCTAATACAGCAGTACGTCTAAAAGAAGATCAACTCGTAAATCGATACTTAAAAATTACAGGTGGATTAACTTCACCGTCCAATCAAAACCAAGATCTAAACGACTTATACAATCTTTTATATGACAAAAATGAAGACGTTCGAGAGCGTGCATTTTGTAATATAGCACTTGCTTATGAGGGAATTGAACAAGACGTTAACCTGATTTTTGATCAACTCATTAATTTACGGATAAAAAAAGCTGACAATGTAGGTTTAAATGCTTTTTCTGAATATGCATTTACAGAGCTCGGGCGAACTGATTATACACCGAAAAATTGTAGAGAAATTGCCGGAGCGATTAAACAGTATTTCCTGCCAATCAAAGAGAAGCTACAAAGAGAACAGGAAAATTACTTAGGAAAGAAATATCTTTCACCTTGGGATAGCAAAGTGTCACCTTACTCTGACATAACGAATGTTTACGGTGATTCAGAAGACGTATTGCTAGAAACGGTGGGCAATATCTTAAGAAAAATTGATCCGTATTTTTACACCGTCTTCAACGAGTTACATAGCAAAAGAAACTTTGATTTAAAACCTAGAGCGAATAAAGCACCAGGTGGGTTTTCAGAATTTCTCCCGGCTTCTCGTGAATCGTTTATATTTATGAACTTGACGGGGACATTTGATGATCTTGTTATTTTAATGCATGAAATCGGTCACGCCATCCACCATGACTTAATCAAGGACATTCCGTTCAGTGAAGACAAGCGAATTACGATGGAAGTGGCAGAGTTTGCTGCGATGTCGTTAGAGCTGCTCTCAATGGAACACTGGAATCTCGCAGTCACTGATCAGTTCTCGCTCTACCAAGCTAAAATGGAACACTTCAGATTAATTGTCGAATTTCTTCCTCAAACCATCATCGTTGATCAGTTTCAAGATTGGGTCTATCATCATCCTACTCACAGCCATGAAGAGCGAAGAAAAAAATTCGAGTCGCTCACCGACATGTATGATACGGGTGTCGTCGATTGGGGGACTGTATCAGCATGGAAAGGGCAAGAGTGGATGAGCGTCATCCATATTTTCGAAACGCCGTTTTATTATATAGAGTATGCGATTGCTCAAATTGCTGCGCTCCAGCTGTTTATGAACTACAAAAAAAATCCGATGGAGACGCTTGAACGGTTCAAACGGGCGCTCGCTATGGGCAACAGTCGTTCAGTTACAGAAATTTATGAGCTTGCCGGAGTCAAATTTGATTTTTCTGAAGCGACGTTACATCCTTTGACACAGTTCATTACGAGTGAATTAGAAGCAATTCATCCTGAATGAAACAACCATTTAAGAAAGGACTACATTTTACATGCTGACCTTCGAACTTCCTTGTTTTTTGATGATTACGATCTGTTTACTTATTCTTTCTTACCGCGTCACACAAGGTGAAATTTCAGGACGACGCTTTAGTTACTGGATGATATTTTCCGTTTATCTTGCCGGCGTCGTGTCACTTACGTTATTCCCATTACCCGTTCAACGAAGTTTGATTGATGATGTAATTCGTGAACAGCATGGGGAACAGCATAACTTCATTCCGTTCAAACTGCTACTTGATACGGTAATGTCAGGACAAGGCGAAGCTTTTTTGATCCAGGTCATGGGAAATGTTCTTTTGTTTGTACCGTTAGGAATCTTTTTGTTAGTTCTCTATCCGATGATGAAGCGACGGAACGTCATCATGCTGGGGTTGTTGATGAGCGTAGGCATTGAATCGACTCAAGCGATAATAGGTCTGTTCCTCGGCTACAATTACCGTAGTTTTGACGTCGATGATTTGTGGTTGAACACATTAGGAACGGCGTTCGGCGTGCTAATCATATCTGGATTTTTGAAAAGGATCCGTTCCGCTAACCAGAAAAATAGAAACATCGACGATTCAAGAAAGGTCATTGACAACTCCTCTTCCTGACCGGTATAGTGAGTAAGTCGAAATAATAAGTAGTGCAACTAGTTATCGGAAAGAAGGGGAAGCATGTGAAGGAAGTCGATTGGTCGCTTGGCATGCAGCTGTCGCGCAGCTATCATTCATTCAAACGGGCGGCGACGAAGCGGATGGACGTGCACGGTCTGACACCGGAACAACTCTCTGTCTTAAGTGAATTGCATAAGCAAGAAGGTGTTTCCCAAAAACAGTTAGCGCTCGTGACGGAACGGGATCAAACGACAGTTGGGAAGATTCTTGATAAGCTTGTCAAAAAAGGGTTCGTCATGCGAACGTCTGATCCGAGAGATCGCCGTGCTTTCATTCTTTTGACGACAAAAGAGGGTGTCCACGTGCTTGAATTGCTTGAACCGACGCTTGATGCGTTGCAAGAACAAGCGTTTCAAGGGCTGACGAAAGCAGAGATTGAACAGTTCATTCGGACGCTTGAAACCATTCACAAAAATGTGACGTGAGTGGTTTTCTTTTTTGATTAAATAGTTGCACATGCTATTATAAGTAATGCATATAAAAAGGGGATACAAAAAATGAAGACAATGAAAGACGTATTTGCAATCACACAAACAAAAGTCGGGCTGATGTTCGCCCTCGTCGTACCGGTTCTCTTCCTCGTCGTCTGGATGACAGGGTACCAGGGTGCGACGGAACGACTGGATCAATTACGCGTCGCGGTCGTGGCGGATCAAGGCTCGGCAGATTTCTATCAACAGTTCAAAGCTGAAAGTCCATTTACCGTCTCGCAAGTCAATTCAACAGAAACCGGACTGAAGCAACTTGACCAGGGTGATGTCGAAATGGTCCTCGTCGCGGATTTGACGAATGAACAGCGTTTGACGTTCCATGTCAACCAAGCCAATGCAGAGTTCGCTAATGGAATCTTGAAACAGGGAGCGGGACAAATCGTCAATCAACTGAATGGAGACGTCCCGTTCACATCCGATATCATCATCGAACATCACGTGTCAGAATTCTCGACGTCGATGTTACCGATCATCCTTGGCTTCGTCATTTACATCGCTGTCATGACGATGGGGATTCAGTTTAATCTCGTGACGCAAATTCTTCAGAAGCAACATCAAAAGTGGTCGCTCTTTTGGAGTAAACAATTGTTGCATGGCATCGTTCTTGTCGTCGTTCCACTTGTCATGGTGACGATTGCCTTCTTGTTCTCGGATAGTGCAGCATCCTTTTTAAAAGTCTGGGGATTCCAAGTCTTATTAACAGCAGCCTGTATCAGTGTCACGCAAATGAACTTTGCGATATTTGGACCAATCGCTCCGCTCGTCAACGTCGCGTTGATTCCGTTCCAGTTGATGACGGCAGGAAATATCGTGCCACCATCGATGCTCGCACCGTTCTATCAGTCGCTCGGTCAGTTTCTTCCCGTCCCGAATGCAGTCGCAGGACTGACACGATTAATTTACTTTGATGGAGATATCTCGAAGTATGCCTTTAACCTGGTAATCATTTTAATTGTGACGTTAGGCATTACGTTGATCGTAACGGCAATCCGTCGCGAACAAGCACACATCGTTGAAGTGAAACAAGCGTCATGAAAAAACGAGCGACCTCCGGAATCGGGGTCGCTCGTTTTTCGTTTTATGCAAATACGTCAGCGATTGGTGTTTCGCCTTCGAGGAGTGTGATCGTTTGACGGGATGCCGTTTCTTGTCCGATTGAAGCAACGATGACGGCTGCGACATCTTCGCGGGCAATTGATTTTGTATCCGCATCAGACGGATCAGTCGTGACGGCACCTGTTCCGGCATCGTCCGATAAACCGCCGGGACGCAAAATCGTATAGTTGAGTTTGCTGTCACGTAACAACCGGTCGGCATAGTGTTTTGCGACGTAATACGGTTTCATGCTGTCAGACCAAGTCTCCGGCGAGTCGGCGTTCAAGGCACTGACCATGATGAATTGTTTGACGTCTTGCTGCTCTGCTGCCGCAATTGATTTAGCGGCACCGTCTAAGTCAATCAACATTGTCTTATCGGCACCGGTGTGTCCGCCGGATCCCGCTGTGAAGATGACGACGTCGCTATCTCCGAGTGCGTCCTGGATCGATGCCATGTTCTGCTCGAGATCAAGCAGGACAGGAGTCAGTCCGAGTGCTTCAAAGTCTGAAAACTGGTCAGGTGACCGCAGACCTACGCGGACTTCATGAGTTGAGTCACTCAATTGTTTGGCGACGTGCCGTCCTACTTTCCCGTTCGCTCCGATAATGAATACTTTACTCATCTTACATTCCTCCATTTCGCTTCATGATTTTTTTTTATTATGGAAGAACGGTAAGCCGGAATGCAATCGAGAGGGCTTGGCACAACGCATCGAATGGAACCGATTTGACGAAATAATCAAAAAAATCTTGGATAACATAACGCAATATGATACTGTTTTGAGTATTACACAGAAAAAAGCGTCAGACAGAGAGAGGAAGCGAGCAGAGTGAATAAAAGAGGATTAGCACTTGGAGGAAGTCTGTTGCTTTCTGGTCTATTGGCAGCAACACGATTAAAAGATGTCACCGGTTCGTTCAGTGTCGGGAAACAAAACGTCTTCATGACGAAAAAGATCGTCGTCGGGACGACCGGGGATTATAAACCGTTTACGTACTTGAACCGTCAGACGAATCAATATGAAGGGTTTGATATCGACGTCATCCGCTCGTTTGCCGAGAAAGCCGGACTGGAAGTCGAATTCGTCCCGACGACATGGGGGACGCTGACACGTGACTTACGTGCCGGGAAATTCCATATGGTCGTTGGCGGCGTCACGAAGAACATCGAACGGGAGATCGTCGGCGACTTCACGAAAAGCTATCTATCGTTTCAAAAGACACCTCTTGTCCGCGCTTCCGATCTCGATGTGTTGACATCAATCGAAACAATCAATCGTCCCGATGTGACAATCGGCTTGAATCCGGGCGGTACAAATGAACAGTTTGTCCGGCAGACGTTTGATCAGGCGCATATCGTCATGTATGCGGATAATTTGGCAATTCCGGCGGCAGTCGCAACGGGAGAAGTGGATGTGATGATCACGGATACCGTCGAAGCGATTTATTACGCATCGCTTGATGTCCGGTTAGGTGCCCCGAAAATTAAGGAAAAATGGATTCCGGCCGAAAAAAGTTATCTCATTCAAGATCGGCAAACGGAAGTCCTGGATGTCATGAATCTTTGGATGAACTCCTATGAAGGAAAACAACGGATTGCGCAATTAAAAGACAAGTGGTGTGTCGCTTCGGTCGCACACGACGTGGTATAGAGAATCAAAGCAACGGGCAAATCCATTTGGGGTTTGCCCGTTGTTGTGCTTCAAAAGGGGGTAAAGGTAATGAAGCAACGTAAAGATGGTCTTAGTGCAGAAAGGACGGATGACCGTGATTGAAGTAGAGCAGTTGACGAAGGAGTACAACGGGAAAAAAGTAGTCGACCAGATATCGTTTCACGTAAAAAAAGGAGAGATTTTTGCTTTTCTTGGACCGAACGGCGCCGGCAAGTCGACGACGGTTCAAATGCTGACGACGTTGATTGCCGTCTCGTCCGGTCACGCGACGATCAATCAATACGATATCGAACGTGATCAAAAAAACGTCCGGCTCCAAATCGGCGTCGCTCTGCAGGAAACAGGTATCGATAATGATTTGACGGGGCAGGAGTTGCTTGTACTGCAAGGAAAGTTGTTTGGTTTTTCCCAAGAGAAAGCAGTCGAACGAGCCCATGAATTATTGGAGCTTGTTGGTTTAGCAGCAGATGGCAAACGCCGGTCCGGGACGTATTCCGGCGGGATGAAGCGGCGGCTCGACTTGGCACTGACGCTCGTTCACCAACCGACCGTCCTGTTTCTCGATGAACCGACGACGGGTCTTGATCCGGCAAGCCGGTTACAGATTTGGACGGAAGTCCGGCGCTTGAATGAAGAATACGGGACGACGATTTTCTTGACGACACAATACTTGGAAGAAGCGGATCAGCTGGCGGACCGGATCGCGATCATCAATGACGGCAAGTTGATCGCCGAAGGAACAGCGGCAGAACTGAAAGCGATGAACGGAGCTGAACGAATTGAAGTTGTCCTTGAAGACGAATCCGCCAGTGAAGCGTTTCGAGCGGCATTTTCGGGACGGATTGAAAAAGAGACCGTTCTCCTGCCGTCGGATGGAACAGAGACGCTCAAACAAGTCGTCCGCTATTTGGATGACCATCAGCTGACAGCACGATCGCTTGTCGTCAAACAGCCGTCACTCGATGATGTTTTCATTCAGTTGACCGGTCAAGCGTATAAGGAGGACAAGTGACATGTGGCGGGAAACCTTGATTTTGACAAAACGCAGTTTACTCGTGACGTTACGGAATCCGTTCTCATTCATCCCGAATTTAATCATCAGCGTTTTTTTCCTGCTCGTCTATACGAGCGGATTATCCGGCATCTCGAGTCTGCCCCAGTTCGGCGGCGTTGATTACTTGAACTTCATTTTGCCGGTCTCAATCGTCTCCGGTGCAGTCGGCGGGGCAGGGGGTGCCGGGCAGGCGCTCGTCAAAGATATCGAGAGCGGTTACTTCGCACGGTTGCTGTTGACGCCGGTTTCGCGGACAGCCATCGTCCTCGGACCGATGCTTGCCGGGATGTTGCAATTGTTCGTCCAAACACTGTTGATTTTCGGGATGGGCTTTTTACTTGGATTATCGATTCCTGCTGGAGCTGCAGGTTTTTTCTTGACGATCGTCCTTGCGCTCGGCTTCGGACTTGCCTTTGCCGGCTATTCGGTCGGGGTCGCCCTGAAAACACGCAATGCACAGGCGGCGCAAGCCGGAACGTTGCTGTTCTTCCCGCTGATTTTCTTGTCGACGACGTTCGTCCCGAAAGAGTTGATTGAAGCGGAATGGTTAAAAATCGCGGCGACACTCAATCCGACGACGTACATCATGGAAGGGATGCGTGCCGTTTTATTACGTGAGACGATTGACTGGAGTGTCTATACGCAAGGGGTGCTTGTCGCGGCCGTTCTCAGTCTTGCGATGGTCGTGTTTGCGGCACTGAATGCACGGGGAGCGTTAAAAAAATGATTTGATCAGCAAAATATAAATCTCGCCTACATCGAATAAATATTTATTCGATGTAGGCGAGATTTTTTGTAAAAATTAACATCAAATGTACGTTTTTAAAAAATTAGTATACTAAACCCATAAATGCCTTTAAAATAAATTAATGTCAGTAATAATTAATTGATAAAAATTTTCAGGCTGGGAGATACCTTATGAAGAAATATGGTTTTTCATTACTTATTTTGATTGCTCTGTTAACTTGCTCTATTTATGTATTGTATGTATCGAATGAAGAATCAAGAATTTCAATTTCAGCTATACTAGTGTTGCCTGTTTTAGTATTAATGACTGCACTAAATGGACGGAAAAATTTTGTGATTCTTGTTACTTATGTATTGTCGCTAGGTTTTGTTTATCTTCTTATTACCTGGTTTGTAAAGTCTTCAAATGAAACTCAGCTCTTTTATATTTTTGAACATCTTTTATCCTCTATAATCGTGTTTTTATATTGGTTATTGCTTCGACAACTCAGAGGGGTCTTCGAAGAAAATCAAGTACTAGAAAACCGTGTTAAAATTCTTGAGGGTTATTCTGAAACACCTCAACTCCTGTCTTATAGTGAATTTTTAGATAGAACGGATTTTTTAATTACTGGAGCAAATCGACGGAATGAACTAAATTATTTAATCCACATCCACCTTAATCCTTCCACTTTAAATAAGAAAACGATTATCCAAACACTAACAGTTGCCGGATTAAATGTATTTCGCGCAAATTATGATGTAATGTCACAACGTAACAAAACAGAGTTTATTATATTTTTGCAAAATACTACGGAAAAAGGTGCTACTATTGCCTGGTCACGTTATTTAGAAAACCTCCGTACCGATTTTACCTCGATCGAATATCCGTTCGAAGCAAAAATTATTCTAGTCGAAGAATCTGTGGAGAGTTCATTGGAAAAAATTGAGGTGGCGCAATGAATCTTTTATTAAACGGGATTATGGCTATTTTTTGGTTGATGCTTATTTATTATTCTTTTTTAACAGTCGCCGGAATTGTTGATAGATTTTCGAAATCGAAAGTTAAAACCATGACAGACTATCCCTCTGTAGCTATCTTAATTCCTGCACACAATGAGGGAATTGTAATGAGACAAACACTAGAAGCGATGATGACAATTGATTATGCAGGTCAACTTGATGTTTTTCTGCTCGATGATCAATCAATTGATGATACGAAGACTATTGCTCTAGAGTTTACTCAAATGTTTAGTCGGATTCATTACATTCCTGTTCCTAAAGGTGAACCGATTGGTAAATCAAGAGTATTAAATTATGGATTAAAAATCACTGACTCGGAATATTTTTTAATTTACGATGCTGATAATCAACCTAAACCAGATGCTGTTACAAAATTAGTAGAGGCTGCCTTTCAAACTGAAGGTGCCTGTGGCGCAGTAGGTGTTGTAAAAACGATTAATGCGAATACGAATATACTTACAAGAATGATTGCCATAGAGTTTCAAGTATTTCAATTAATTATGCAAAGCGGCCGATGGAAAGCTTTTAATACCGGTTCACTAGCCGGGACGAACATGTTATTAAAAAGAAGTGTTATTGAAGAATTAGGTGGATATGATCCGTATGCACTAGCTGAAGATGCAGAATTAACTATGCGGATAACAGCACTTGGTTACAAACTACCTGTCGTATACGAGTCAGAGACATGGGAGCAAGAACCTGAAAACTTGAAAGTGTATATGAAACAACGAACACGTTGGATGTTAGGGAATATATATTTATTGGAAAAAGCATTTGTGACTAAAGAATTTTGGAAGGGACGTACACTTGTCCATTCATTGCAACATATCTTGACCTACCTTTTATTTATTTTCTTACTGCTTATTTCAGACACAGTCTTGATACTAGGGTTGTTTGGCTACGCTTTTGATGAAGTGAGCACCCCATTAATCATGTTTTGGTTTATGACTTATTTAGTCTATACTATTCAAATTTTAGCAGCACAAGAATTAGAAAAAACTGCGACACCACTTAATGTATTGATTGGCCTGATAATGTATTTTACATATGCTCAATTATTTGTCGTACTTTTATTCCGAGGTGTTTTTGCATATGTGAAAAGTAAGCTCAATAATGAAGTGATTGTATGGGATAAAACGAAACGTGTCAAAGTAGAGCAATCATGAAACGAATTATCTTAGGTGTTATCGTAATTATACTGTGTATAGCTGCTGGAGGCGTTTACTTTACTATGAAAAATCAAGATGAAATCGTGAATCAAATTGAAAATTCCTACATGGAAAAAGGTCTGATTCGTGATTATGATAAAGTCGAATCTATGCATCTCGCTGAAAGTATTGGACAGTATATAACTTATTTAGTTGAAATCAATGACGAAAAACGATTCGAGGAACAGGTGAAAGTATTAGAAAACAATTTCTTTGTTAACGAATCAGATAATCTATTTATTAAGTGGGAATTAAATAATAAAACTTCAACTAATGCCATCGTAGATGATTTTAGAATAAGTAATGCATTACATTTAGCTGCTAAAGTGTTTGAAAAGCAAAAATACAAAGAAATTGCTACAAAGATTGACGATAGCGTTAAAAAAAATATGATTCGGTCAAACGTTTTGATTGATTTTTACGATTGGAAGTTTCAAGAAAAGGCGAAAACGCTCCATATTAATTATTTGGATAGTCAATCAGTAAAGCGATTGGGTCAATTTGATGAGATGAAAAAAATTGTTCTAGAATCTAAAAGAAGTGGACCGTTTTTTTCAGAAATATATTTTCCGGATAAACAAACATATCAGTTCGCGAATGATGCTGAAGTTAATATGATTGATCAAGTTTTAATAGCAATTGCTTATAAGGAACTGACTGGTAGGAAGGATAAATCTTTCGATCAATTCATCAGTAACGAATTATTAAAAGGTAAAATCTATACGCGTTATGATTTAAAAACAGGAGCTCCAAAATCTAATGATGAATCGAGCACAGTATATGCAATGTTGCTTTCGTATTTAGACGGTGACTTAAAAAATAAGACTGAGCAACGTCTGAAAACAATCGACTTAACCAATGCTAAAACTACACATGTATTTGATTATTTAAATGCTGCGATTGAATCAAATCGTTAATCAAAAGTACCTCGATGACTTCAAATCATCGAGGTACTTTTTTACGCGTCAAAAATCATATCACTTAAAGCACCTGTGTAAAGGCGCGTTTCTGTCGTTAAGACAATTTGATTCTTCCGCATCTTGATGGTTCCGGACAAGCGTTCATCCTGCTCCGACATGAAGGACATCCGTCCTTGCTCGACATACCGTTTTCCTTGTTGCTGTAAGACGTGGGTCTGCGTATTATCCGTCGAGACGAGATAGTCCTTATAGATAGCAAAATCCGTGAACGGCCGTTTCGGTGCGAGGAACGCCTGACTCGTTCCTCCTTGCAGTTGAACGATCCGGTAGTCGGAGTAATAAAAGAACCAGACATCATTCGCTGACGAGACGTTCATTGCGTAACAGTCATCGATGGGATAGTCGCGATTTTTAAAGACGACTTTCCCCTGGTCGTTAAAAGCGACGAGACCGAACGATCCAACTGAATTGGTCGCGGCGTCAGCAAAGACGCCTTCATCGAAATAGCTGACCCAAATGTGGTCACGCTCATCGACTTGGACATTTTGAATTCCGTCGTCGAGACAATAACTGTCAATCAGATGACCGACTTGATCGTAAATAAAAGCATTCGGTAACCATGATCCGTCGACATCGTCGTCGCACCGTGAGGCGACGAGCAGGATCCGTCCGTCGGAAAACGATTCGACATAACTGAATTCAACGTCTTCCTGGGCGATGATGATTGTATTGCGCCACTGGTCATGGATCCGATGGACATGCAAGACGGGGCGGTGCCGTTTTTCATCGTAGATTTGTTCGACGAGTAGAATATGACCGGCAATCGTCAGTCCCGTCGCGATATGCGTTCCACGGATATGTGAGGCAGTGACACGATCCAGATGCATGGTTACGGTTTTCGATGTCTCCAATAGATATCACTCCTTTTAAAAAAAGCCTGTCGCAGTAGGACAGGCTGTAAACAGATTACGTCGTACGTTGGCGTTTCTTGAGGGCGACGTACAAGACGATCATGACGACCGCTGCGATTAAGATGCCGTTCGTATAGGGAGCGGCGACGTCTTTAATCGAGCGCCAGTTCGTTCCGAGCGTCTCACCGAGATAGAGAAATAAAATCGACCACGGGATGATTGCGAGAATCGTGTAGATTGAGAACTTTGTTTGATCCATTTTGGCGAGACCTGCCGGAATGGAAATCGCATGGCGGACGACGGGGATGAATCGTGCCCCGAAGATGACACCTTGTCCGTATTTGACGAACCAACGTTCCGCGAGATCAAGATGGTGTTCCGTAATCAATACATATTTTCCGTACTTCAAGATGAGGGGACGACCGCCGTAACGGGCGAACCAGTATAAAAACAATTGCGAGAACAATCCACCGATGACGGCGGCGACGATAGCGAGTGGCCAGCCGATCGTTCCTTGAGAAATCATGAACCCACCATAGGATAAGACGATCTCACTCGGGATGATTTCAATCATCAAGCCAAGCGCGATTCCGAAATAACCTAAGTCAGCTAAATATAGTAAGACGGTATTGACGACGCTAGATAACACGTTCCACACTCCTTTAATTGCACTTCATCCCTTCATTTTAGAGAAGTCCGCGCGAAATGAAAAGAAAAAAATCATCCCGTCGTTAATACGAGATGATTTCTTCATTAAAGAATGACGGCAGCGATTGTACCGAAAATCAGCAATGGTAAGTTGTAGTGTAAGAATGTCGGAATGACCGTTTCACGCATATGATCGTGTTGTCCGTCAGCATTCAATCCGCTCGTCGGTCCGAGTGTTGAATCACTTGCCGGACTACCGGCGTCACCGAGTGCACCGGCTGTTCCGATGATGGCAATTGTCGCCTCGAGACTGAATCCGTACTGGATGCAAAGCGGGACGAAAATGGCGGCGATGACCGGAATCGTCGAGAAACTTGAACCGATTCCGACCGTGACGAGAAGTCCGATCGATAACATGACGAAGGCAGCGACGAGCTGCGAATCCCCCATCAACGATTTTGAGTTTTCGACGAGTGGTTCGATATCACCTGTCTCACGTAAAACGTTTGAGAAGCCGTTCGCTGAAATCATGACGAATCCGATGAACGACATCATCCGCATACCGCGTGTGATGACATCGTCTGCTTCACTGAAGCGGACGAGTCGTAACACGAGGAAGAGCAGGAGGCCGGTTGTCGCGGCGATGATCATCGATTCCGTCGTCAACTGGACGACGAGCGTCGCGATGACGACAATTGAACTCAGTAATAATTTGGATTTCGTGACGACGGGAATCTCGTAATCGTCCGGTGCGATGTTCCGCATCTCATATTCACGCGGTTTCCGGTAATTGTATAGACCGAGTAACAATCCGAACAACATCCCGAGCGCCGGGATTGCCATCGCTTTGATGACCGATGCGCCAGCGGTGTCCATCCCGTTTTCTTGTAAGTTCGGTAACAGAATCTGATTGAGATAGATATCACCGAAACCAATTGGTAAAAACATATACGGTGTGACGAGACCAAACGTCATGATGATGGCCATCCGGCGCCGGTCAATCTTCAAATCATTGAACAGACCGAGTAACGGCGGGATGATGATCGGAATGAAGGCGATGTGAATCGGCAAGACGTTTTGTGAACTGATTGCGAGTAATAAAATCGCGAACATGATGAACCCTTTTAACTTCTTGACCGATGTCGCATCGGCACTTCCTTTTGAGCGAGCGATTAAACTGTGCGCAAGCGCGTCCGGCAAACCTGTTTTCGACAGGGCGACGGCGAACGCACCAAGCAAGGCATAACTGAGGGCAATTTCTGCGCCGGCTCCAAGGCCGCCCGAAAAGCTTTCAATCGTTTTCGTTAAACCAAGACCACCGAGCAATCCACCGACGAGAGCGCTGATGACCATCGCGAGGACGATGTGGACACGGAAGATGGCTAAGACGAATAACAGGATGACAGCTAAAACAACAGCATTGAACATAACTTTAAAACCACACTTTCTTTTGGTATCACTGTACTATACTAAAGTATCATACAGACCGTTCTTTTTGCTGTCAAGAAAAAAACATGAAAAGGCACGACCGGTGTCGGTCGTACCTCCTTTCTACTATATAAAGACAGGTTTAGCAATCGACGCGGTCGAGTTTCCCTGTCCCGGGGTCGATGACGAGTCCATGGACGTTCGTGCCCGGTGGTAACAACGGATGGTTTTTAATCAGACCGACGGAATGGCCGACGTTTTCTTCGACTGACGTAAACCCGCGTAACCATTGTTTCAAGTCGACGCCGGATGCTTCGAGTGTCTTTAGGACTTGCGGATTGATGCCGCGTCCTTCCATCTCGGCAATCATGTTTGCCGGATCGATCGTACTCATGCCGCAGTCGTGGTGACCGATGACGATGACTTCTTCCGCCCCGAGTGCGTACAAGGCGACGAGGATCGAGCGCATGACGGAACCGAATGGGTGTGACAGAACGGCCCCTGCATTTTTAATGATCTTCGCATCGCCGTTTTTTAGACCGAGCGCGTGCGGGAGGAGTTCCGTCAAGCGGGCATCCATACACGTTAAGATCACGACCTTTTTATCAGGGAATTTATCCGAGATGAATTGTTCGTATTGTTTTTCTTCGACGAATTGTTCGTTGAACGCAAGCATTTGATTGACGATTGTCATGAAACTTCCTCCTTCAAAACAAATAAATATGTATCTTTTAATAGATTACACGATGTTTTGTCCGTCAGACAAGCAAAGAAAATAGGTGCTGTGAGAAAAGTCACAGGCAAGGGATTCAAAAAAGATGCCTTGTCCGACAACACCTTTTGAGAATGAGAACGTTTTCAATGATGTGAAATAGTTCACAGGATGGTCATGCACAAATCATCAAAAAGGCGGTATGATTGATTTGTGAAGGAAAGCACAAACTATTGAATATCAGCTTGGCATTCCTAACATCTAGTAGGGAAATGCAGACTCAGATTCGTTCCAAAATAGGGAGGAAACCAAACATGGCTGTCAAAGAAAAAATCAAACAAGACGTATCACCTGTCGAACAAACAATCAATAAAATCGTCGCAAAAGGTCAAACCGCATTACAAGAATTATTAACATTTGATCAAGAGAAAATCGATACGATCGTCCGTGACATGGCGCTTGCCGGTCTCGAACGTCACGTTGAACTGGCACGACTCGCCGTAGAAGAAACAGGACGTGGTGTCTTTGAAGATAAAATGATTAAAAATATGTTTGCGACGGAATATATCTATAACAGTCTCCGTGAAGAAAAAACGGTCGGCATCTTAGAAGAAGATGTTCAAAACGGACTAACATATATCGCAGAACCGGTCGGTGTCGTCTGTGGCGTCACACCTGTGACGAATCCGACATCAACGACGATGTTCAAAGCGTTGATCGCGATTAAAACACGAAACCCGATCATCTTCGCCTTCCACCCGTCAGCGCAAAACTGCTCACTCGAAGCAGCGAAAACATTACGTGACGCGGCTGTCAAAGCAGGCGCACCGCGTGACTGCATCCAGTGGGTCGAACAACCGTCACTCGAAGCAACAAAAGTCTTGATGAACCATACGGATATCGCGATGGTCCTTGCGACCGGCGGAGCCGGCATGGTCAAATCAGCCTATTCAACAGGTAAGCCGGCACTCGGTGTCGGACCAGGGAACGTCCCATGTTACATCGAAAAAACAGCGAAAATCAAACGTGCCGTCAGTGACCTTGTCCTCTCAAAAACGTTTGATAACGGCATGATTTGTGCATCGGAGCAAGCGGTCATCATCGATCAGGAAATCTACGCGGAAGTTCGGGCGGAGATGGAAGCACTCGGTTGCTACTTCTGTACAGTAGATGAGAAAAAACGTCTCGAAGCGCTCGTCATCAAAACCGATACATGTGCCGTCAATGCCGACATCGTCGGGAAACCAGCAACCTGGATCGCAGCAAAAGCCGGCATCGATGTCCCGAGCAACACCGTCATGCTCGTCGCGGAACTTGAAAAAGTCGGCTCAGAAGAACCCCTCTCACACGAAAAACTAAGCCCTGTCCTTGGTGCGTATAGCGTCCAGTCAACGGAAGATGCGTTCCATGTCGCCGAACGGATGCTTGAAATCGGTGGCCTCGGTCATACGGCAGTCATCCACACGACGAATGACGACTTGATGACGGCATTCGGAATGCGGATGAAAGCCTGCCGGATTCTCGTCAACAGCCCGTCAGCACACGGTGGGATTGGTGATCTGTATAACGAATTGACACCATCACTGACACTCGGTTGCGGCTCTTACGGGAAAAACTCCGTCTCTGAAAACGTAACGGCGAAACATCTACTCAATGTCAAGAAGGTGGCGAGACGACGCGTGAACATGCAGTGGTTCAAAGTACCGGAAAAGATTTTCTTTGAAAAAAATTCAGTCCAATACTTGAAATCGATTCAAGATGTCTCACGTGCGTTGATCGTCACCGATCAAGCGATGGTCGAGTTCGGCTACGCGGATAAAGTCATCCGCAACTTACCGGCAGGCGTCAGCTACCGGATCTTCGACCAAGTCGAACCGGATCCATCGGTTGCAACGGTTCAGACAGGAGCGCAAGCGATGCGCGACTTCAAACCGGACTTGATCATCGCCCTCGGTGGCGGATCAGCGATGGATGCAGCGAAAGGCATGTGGCTCTTCTACGAGCAACCGAACGAAACGTTCTCGAACTTACGTCAAAAGTTCCTCGATATCCGGAAACGGGCCTATAAATTCCCGGCGCTCGGTAACAAAGCGAAGTTCGTCGCCATTCCGACGACGTCCGGAACAGGATCTGAAGTCACACCGTTTACCGTCATCACGGATAAAGAGAAAAACGTCAAGTATCCGATTGCTGACTATGCGTTAACACCAGATGTCGCGATCATCGATCCGGAATTCGTCATGACGGTCCCGGCATCAATCACGGCGGACACCGGAATGGACGTCCTGACACATGCGACAGAAGCCTTCGTCTCCGTCCTCGCGAACGACTATACGGATGGACTGGCGCTAAAAGCGATCAAGATGATCTTCGACTACTTGCCACGCGCTTATGCGAATGGTGACGATGCCGAAGCACGCGAAAAAGTTCACAATGCGTCAACGATGGCCGGAATGGCGTTTGCCAATGCCTTCCTCGGGATTAACCATTCGATCGCACACAAAATCGGTGGGGAGTTCCACACGCCACACGGTCGGACGAATGCAATTCTGATGCCACACGTCATCCGTTACAATGCAGCGAAACCGACGAAACTTGCTTCGTTCCCGAAATATGAATCATTCATCGCTGATGAACGGTACGCAGAAATCGCACGTTATCTCGGACTACCGGCAGCGACGACGGAACAAGGTGTCGAATCACTAATCCAAGCGATCACAGAACTCGGACAACAGTTGAACATCAAAATGTCGTTCAAAGCCCAAGGCATCAAAAAAGCCGACTTTGAAGCAAAACTCGATAAGATGGCAGTCGATGCATTCGAGGATCAATGTACGACAGCGAATCCGAAAATGCCGCTCGTGACGGAACTTCGGAACATCATGGAACTTGCCTACGAAGGCGTATAACAGAGAAATAAATCATGGCAATCAAAAGAGCCTTGCTTCCGGTCGACGGAGGCAAGGCTTTCGTTCGTAATCGAAAGAGACACCGACAAAACTGTCCTGTCATTATTGACAGATATTTCTAAGACCGCTAAAGTGAAGGTAACTTGAATAGAATCACTAGGGGTGTTACTAAACTGAGATGAGTAGATACTCAAACCCTTTGAACCTGAACTAGTTCGTACTAGCGTAGGGAAGTGTAGACTCTAATAAACAAGCGAAGACCAGTCTGTCGGTTTTTTGTTATGTGATTATTTAGACGTGCGCAACTTTCCTTTTGGAGAGTTGCGCTTTTTTTGTTTACGACTTCGCTATTTAAGTTGCAAAAGACGATGAAGGAGTGGAAGACAGTGAACAGAACAGTGTTAGTGACGGGAAGCAGTCGGGGACTTGGCGCGACGATTGCAAGAGTATTGGTGAACAACGGGTTTAAAGTTGTGATTAATTATTATAAGAGCAAGGATGCGGCAGAGGACCTCGTAAATGAGCTCGGTGCAGAACATGCCATTGCCCTGTATGCGGATGTCACGAAGCGACAAGACGTCGAGACATTGATGCAGTTAGCGACAGCTCATTACGGACAAATCGATGTCGTAATCAATAATGCCTTAGTCGATTTTAAGTTCGATCCACGCGCTCAAAAATCATTCATCGATTTGGAATGGGAAGATTATCAAAAACAGTTGGATGGCACGTTGAAAGCAGCGTTCCACGTCGTGCAAAGTGTCCTGCCGCAGTTCATTGAACGAAATAGCGGCACCATCATCAGCATCGGCACGAATCTGTATCAAAACCCGGTAGTTCCTTATCACGAATATACGACGGCAAAAGCAGGGTTGATCGGCTTTACGCGTAATCTTGCATCAGAGCTAGGACAGTACGGCATAAACGTGAATGTCGTCTCCGGCGGCTTGTTGAAAGTGACGGATGCCAGCGCTGTGACGACTGCTGAAGTATTCGAATTGATTGCCCAATCAACTCCGTTAAAAAGAGTGACGACGCCGGAAGAGGTGGCGCAATTGGTCGCCTTTTTAGCGTCAGAAGCCGCCTCTGGCATTACCGGTCAAAATCTAACCGTAGATGGCGGATTGACGATGAACTGATGTCAGCGCTCAGGAGAAAGGAGTCAGGGACCTAAAGATGACGAAAACAAAGCAGTTAAACATCGGTGTTTTATTGTACGGCTGTGGCCATCATCAAGCGGCATGGTTAATGCCGGATTCTGCGATTGAAGAAATCGGGGAAAGCGGTTATTATCAGCGATTGGCTCAACTAGCGGAAGCGGGTTGCCTGGATGCTGTATTTTTTGCTGACAATCAATCTTTTCCTGCTGCAAATGCAACTGAACTACCGGCCTTTTGGCTCGATCCTGTAATCAATTTAACCGCTATTTCTCAAGTAACCCGTCATATCGGGTTAGTTTCAACGATATCGAGTACGTTTTCAAATCCGTATACAGCGGCGAGACAACTGTTAAGCCTTGATCACGTGACGAACGGGCGTGTCGGCTGGAACCTGGTTACGTCGATGACGGACTGGGAAGCGTTAAATCATAGTATGGATGCGCTCCCTGCAAGGGACGAACGGTATCAAAAGGCGGATGAATTTGCGTCTGTAATGGAAAAATTATTTTTATCCTGGGATCGAGCTGATTTCCTTTCGAGCCGGACGGACAACCGGTTGATTGATCCTGAAAAGATTCAACCGATCCATCATAGCGGGACATACTTCAACGTAAAAGGTCCTTCGTCTACACCGCGTAGTCCTCAAGGGAAGCCGGTGGCAATGCAGGCGGGTGCATCTGCCCAAGGGATTGCACTTACATCGAAGCACGCGGATGCCGTCTATTCGGTGTCGTGGAATGTAAAGCAAGCGAAAGCATTCCGGGAAAGTCTACAGAAACAAATCAAAGAAAGTGAGTCACCGGAGCGGCAGATTAAAATCTTTCCAGGATTGGTTACATACGTCGGTCGAACACGGGAAGAGGCGCTGGCGAAGAAAGCCGAACTGGATGAAAAATTACCGGTCGCGAATGCCTTGAAGCAACTGAGTTTCTTTTTGCAACAGGACTGTTCTGATTGGGATCTTGACAAAGCGGTGCCGTCCTTACCGCCTGTCGATGCGTTTTCAGGACCGGTCGGACGCTATAAAACGATTCTTGAAATCATCGATGATACAAAGCCTACACTAAGAGAACTGTTAGGTTATCTGGCAGCTGGTGGGGGACACCTGACACTGATAGGTACACCGGAAGAAATCGTCGATCAGATGGAGCTGTGGTTTGAAATGGGTATCGCAGACGGATTTAATCTGATGCCGCCGTCACTCCCGTCAAGCTTAGAGGATTTTGTAGACCTGATCGTTCCTGAACTGCAAAAAAGAGGATTGTTTAGAGAAGCCTATCAAGGGACTACGCTTCGGGAACATTTTGGTTTAGATCAGGTGGGGAGTCGGACGTGAAAAAAATCGTAAACTAAGCGTTCTTGCCAATCAGAGTCGGAGTCAGGGAAGTAGCCCGTTCGTCATGAACGGGCTACTTTTTATATTTACTGCAGAAGATTCGTTTTCAAATCACCCGGAACAGGAATAACTATACAAACAATCTAGTCAAGGGGAGGCGCTTTTATGGAGCGGAGGCAACAGCGAAAGGAACGCTCGCATATGTTACGCAATATCTTGTTTGGTATAGGACTCGCTTGTATTGGTTTTCTCGTCCTGTTCGGTGTCATGACCGTTCTCGTCCAACAAATCGAGAAATCTGCCGATTACCAGGCGTTCGTGGAACTGATGCAGGACGCGGACGTCTCGTGGACGACACTCGAATTGACCCTCGTGTTCCTCCTGTTTTTCATCAGCGGAATGGCTGTCACGTTGCCGGAAGCCGTCAAAGAGGGATTGACGAATCAACTGATTGGCGCAAATGATACGGGGAACATCTTGTCGATTTTCGGAATCGATCTCAATCAAGTCTTGGAACCGCTATCCTTCCGCGCCGAATACGGCAGTCCCTTTTTATCGATTTTCGGAATCGGTCTATTCCTAATCTTATTCTTAGTTTTACGGATCGGCGCAACGCGTGTGACCTGGACGATTCGAACAGTCAGCTTTTTAGCGGCGAGTTTCGTCTTGTTTGCATTTACGTTCAACATAGCACTCGGGATTGATGTGCTGACAATTGATCAAGCGACCGTCTGGAACGGAATCTTCATTTTACTCTTTTTGACAGGTCTATTTTATCTCGCGTTTTATCCACGACAACTGTCCGGTATGTCAGCCGCCGCCCGTGCTGCGATCATTATCCTGATGGTCGCAAGTAGTGCACAACTGTTCTTTACGGTGACGGATGAAGCGAAATATGAGGGGGACGCCTCGACCCGGACCTGGTTGACTGTTTCGAGTTTAAACGCAGGCAGTGACGGCTGGTATGATTTGATGCACGGCAGTCAAGTGACCTACAAGGCAAATGTCCTTGGTGCAAGATTAAATGTCCCGGTGACGTTTTTGAACGGGGAAACCGACGTGACGCGGTTGAAACAATCGATGGAGGACGTCGTCAACCGAATCGACGCCGAGCGCGTCACGAATCAATTGTTGACCGTCATCGGTGGCGAACGTCCCGATTTATCGAATACACGTTTGACGCTTGACGCAGTCGATTACGGGACAGCGCGAAATGTCGTCCTTGCGATGGACGCCCGGTCGGCCGGGCAAACGGCGGCCGCTGATCAAGTTGAACAGGACAAGCCGTTCCCGTTTTGGCTGTTCCTGGTTGTCCCGTTCGCCGTCTATCTCCTTGTCAGCATCCGGGCCTTTAACAAATTATACGATCCCGTCGTTTTCGCTGTGGCGACCGGTTTGATTAGCTGGTTCATCTGTTCGCTGACGGGAACATCGTTTGCACTCTTATGGCAGGACGAGGCTCTCGTCCGGTTCAGTCAAGAGACGGCGACAGTGACGACGATTCTTTATGCGACGGTCCTCGCTTTGATTGGTGGATTCATCGGGTACGCGTTAAAGCGACAGCATCATGGTGATAGATGATAGATGAAAGGTGAAAACCGTTTCCCGTAAATTCGGGGAGCGGTTTTCTTTTTTACAAGTAAATTTGTAAAGGTTCAAGGTTAATGTAAAGCCAGTTTGTGGAATTAGTTAAGAAGGTTAAATAAGACGGATGTCCGACCTATTCAAAGAAGCTATAAGCTACAATCAAAGCGTGTTAAATTAATTGAGCAGTCATTTATTTCTTAGGGGGAAACCAGATGAAACAGGCTACAAAAATTATTATCGCTACCACGTTGATCGCACCGATGTTAGCACCCGTCATCCAAGTCAAAACACTCGCAGCAGATGACAGTGTCGTCAAACTACGTTTTCTAGAAACAACGGATTTACATACGAACTCGATGAATTATGATTACTTCAAAGACGCGCAAGATGAGTCAATCGGTCTCGTCAAAGCAGCGACGGTCATCAAACAGCAACAAAACGTCGTCGGCGAAACGAACAGCTTCCTGTTCGATAACGGGGACACACTCCAAGGCACGCCGTTCGGGGATTATGTCAAAAATCAGTACGATCAAGGCAACAAAGGCAAACACCCGATGTATGAATTAATGGAATACCTCGGTTACGACGCCGTCACGCTCGGTAACCATGAGTTCAACTTCGGACTCGACTTCCTGAAGTCAGCGATGAGTGCTTCAAGCGGTTCAATCAAGTTCGTCAACTCAAACGTCCTCGACGCCGTGACGAAACAACCAATCGTCGCGGAATACAATGAAGACGGAAAAGACTATCAAATCATTGAACGGCAAGTGATGGATCAAAACAATCAACCGAAAACAATCAAAGTCGGCGTCTTCGGTGTCGTCACACCACAAATCATGGCGTGGGACGCGGGGAACTTAACCGGTAAAGTGACGGCGGAAGCCATCATCCCGGTCGCTAAAGCGACGGCGAAAAAACTAAAAGACGCTGGTGCAGACGTCGTCGTTGCGTTGGCCCACTCCGGAATCGGGGATACGATCGACCAAAAAGACGGCGATGAGAACGTCGGGTATGCGTTATCGAAGCTGGCCGACATCGATGTCTTGATGACCGGTCACCAGCACGGAAAATTCCCGGCAGCTGACTCGGCATTCAATAAGTTACCGAACGTCGATGCCGAAAAAGGGCTGATTAACGGAAAACCGGTCGTCATGGCGAACACGCAAGGGAAAAATGTCGGTGTCATCGATCTGCAATTAAAACAAGTCGACGGCAAGTGGACGATCGATACGTCATCTGCGAAGCTCGCTGACGTCACGAAAGAGACGGTCGCTGATGCCGGTGCGGTCAAACTGATCGAGAAGTCGCATCAAGGAACACTCGACTATATCCGTCAGGAAGTCGGAACGATCAACGACGATATCCAAAGTTTCTTTGCACTCGTCCAGGATGACGATTCCGTCCAGTTCGTCACGAACGCTCAAAAATGGTACGTCGAAAAACAGTTAAAAGACAATGCGGAACTCGCGAAATATAAAGACTTGCCACTCTTATCTGCCGGTGCACCATTCAAAACGGGCGGACGCAATCAAGTCAATGCGGCAGATTACACGTTGATTAAAAAAGGCCCGATCGCACTGAAGAACGTCGCCGATCTATATGTCTATCCGAACACGCTTGAAGTCGTCAAGGTGACGGGCAAAGACGTCAAGAACTGGCTCGAGATGTCTGCCGGTCAGTTTAATGAAGTATCAGGTGAACAAACCGATTTATTGAACAAGGATTTCCGCAGCTACAACTTCGATATCCTCGACGGATTGACGTATGAAATCGACATTACGAAACCGGCGAAGTATGACTACAATGGCGTCGTCGTCAACGCGGATGCGAGTCGTGTCCAAAACATCAAGTACGAAGGCAAGGAAATCACGGAGGAGCAGGAATTCCTCGTCGCGACAAACAACTACCGTGCAGGCAGTGCGTCGTTCCCGGGTCTTGGTGGTGGAAAAAACATCGTCTACAAGTCAGCGTACGAAACACGGAACGTCATCTCAGACTTCATCCAAGCCAAACAGCCGGTCGACTATAAGGCCGATGCGAACTGGTCGCTTGTTGCCAGTAAACCAATGACGGTCAACTTCGATTCAGCGGAAGCGGCAGCAACATATACGAAACGTTACGAAGGGATCACGAATACAGGCGTGACACGTGCCGGTGAAACAGGAACGTTCCTGAAGTTCGAAATGAACGTGCCGATGAAAAACTTCAATGTTAACGTCGCAACCGTCAAACCGGGAGCGAAAGTCGTCACAGGAACAGCTGTTGCCGGAGCGAAGATTACGGTCAAACTCGGAACGACGGTTCTCGGAACGGCGACTGCTGACGAAACAGGAAAGTATGCGGTAACGGTTCGTCCGGTCAAGCTCCGTGACAAACTGACGGTCGTCTCGGAACTCGGATTCATGAAGAAATCAGCAACCGTCACGGTCGGAACAGGCTTCGTCGCGACACCGGCAATCGATAAAAAATCAGCCGTCTACGGTTCGACGGTCTTGACGGGTAAAGCGACAGCAGGACTTGATGTCACGCTGTACAAAGGGTCGACAAAAATTGCCAAAGCAAAAACGACAGCGAGCGGCTTTAAGATTCCAGTCAAAAACGGTTTGACGACAGGGACATACACGGTCAAATCGACGGATATCTCGCACAAAGTCACGAAAAAAGCATCATTCACGATTAAAAACACCTACCCGGTCAAAAAATGGACAGGTAAAAAGACGTTGACGGGCAAAGTCGAAAAACGTCAAATCGTCCGTCTGTTCGAAAAAACAAGCAGCGGCTATCGATTGATTGCTCAAGACGTCGCCGACAACCACGGCAACTACGTCTTGAAAATGCGGACGGGTCTTGCGACAGGTTCGTACAAGATGAATGTCTATACGGCATCGGATCGTCTCGATCAATCCCGTTACTTCATCACGAAAAAATAACCGAACGAAAACGACCTCGCACGCTTGAGGTCGTTTTGTTTTGCTTAAAGAACTGGCATACTAAATAACAGAGGAGAGGATTGGTATGAGACAAGTCATCGTTACACCGTATCAAGAGGTATGGGCAGAAATGTTCGAAACGGAAGCGGCACAACTGCGGGCGATTTTCGGGCAACGGTTGCGCGGCATCAATCATATCGGCAGTACGTCGGTCGCGGGACTGTCGGCAAAACCGATCATCGACATCTTACCGGTCGTCGATACGCTGGGTGAGATTGAGTCGTTCGACACGGCGATGGAAGCACTCGGTTACGAAGTCATGGGCGAGTTCGGCATGCCGGGACGGCGTTACTACCGCAAGGGCGGCGATGCGCGGACGCATCACATCCATCTCTATGCGGACGGCAGTCCGGAAATCAGGCGTCATGTCGTCTTTCGCGATTACTTACGACAGCATCCGCAAGAAGCGACAGCTTACAGCGACATCAAGGAACAACTGGCGAAGCAGCATCCGGTCGACATCAGTGCCTACATCGCCGGTAAGGATGCGTTCGTCAAAGAAATGGAACATCGGGCGTTCACGTGGTGGTCCCGTGGATGAGTGGCAACAGGCGTTACAACGGCACGTCGCCGTTGGTGTCCGGACGACAAGCCGATTGATGGAAGTGATTCAACCGGACGATTGGCAGAAGCAGCCGATTTCGGGGAAGCGGTCCGTGTATGAAGTCGCCGCCCATCTTGCCGTGTTGCTCGAAGCGGATTTGCGGATTGCGACCGGCGCGACGGCAGAAGAGATGGCGCAGTTTTATGCGATTCCGGTGCCGACCGGTCAGCTTGTCGACCGCTTGGACCAGTCGTGGCAGTATTATCAAGACCGGCTGGCAGGTGGTTTTGCGACGGAACCGACCTACTGGGGCGTCAGAGACAGTTCGTCCGGTTGGTTGATGGAAGCAGCCGTCCACTTGTATCATCACCGGTCACAATTATTTGATTACTTAAATCTGCTCGGGTACGATATCGAGCTGGCGTTATTTGAATAAGGGGGGATTAAAGTGGAACGGATTGTTGAGACGGTTGACGGACGGTTTGACACCCGCTTGACGGGAACGGGCGAAGTCACATTCATCCTTGATCACGGGATGATGTCGAACCACCACCAGTGGGGCTGGTTGCGCGGCGAGTTATTGCAGCTCGGACGTGTCTTTGAATATTCACGGCTCGGGTACGGCAAGTCCTCGCGCGGCAAAACGAAACGATTTTTTAGTCAGCAGGCGGCTGAACTCGGACGCGTCCTGGACGTACTCACAATCGACGGACCGTTTCTGTTCATCGGTCATTCGCTCGGTGCCTATATCTCGCTCGAACTCGGGCGCCGTCGCCCGGACGAGACGGTTGGCATCGTCTTGCTCGATCCGTCACATCCGGAAGTCGATGTTGAACTACCGGACTGGTATGAGCGGATGCAGGAAAAGTGGAACCGTTTTTTGTATGTCCTCAGTCATATCCGTCCTCTCGCCTGGTTGATTCCGGACAATCTTGGGGCGCGGATGTTCAAAAGCCTTCCGGAAGCGGACCGTGTCCCCCTGTGGCGACAGTTGAGCCGGACGCATCACTGGCGGGGCACGCTTGACGAGTGGGACACCGTCGCACACAACAATCAGCAGATTCTGCAGCTCGTCCCGCATGTGACGCCGCCGGTTCTTGTATTGTCAGCTTCCGATTGGGCGGGCGGGATGCCTGAAAAATGGCTGAACAAAGATTTGACGAAACGGATCAATGCAGCTCATGAACGGTTTGCCGATAGTTTGCCGGATGCGAGATTCCATCTGATTGCGAATACGAACCATTACACGATTGCCGGTTTTTCAAAAGAGGCTGCCGAAAGAATCGTCCAGTTGATCCGGACGACGTTTTTTGAATGAACGGACGGTCGTTGTCGTGACTTTTTTAATTTTTCGGGACTTGACAGTCTAAATCGGAATCGTTACTATTTAAAACGTAATCATTACGATTTATAAAGGAGACGATTTACATGTCACGCATTCCGATCACGGTCCTGTCCGGTTATCTTGGTGCAGGAAAAACAACAGTCTTGAATCACTTATTACATAATCGGGCAGGGCGGAAGCTCGCTATCATCGTCAACGATATGAGTGAAGTAAATATCGATGCGGCATTGATTGAAAAGGCCGGCTTTTCACAGACGGAGGAGTCGTTCGTGACGTTATCGAACGGTTGCATCTGTTGTACGCTTCGTGATGATCTATTAGTTGAAGTCCGTCGCCTCGTCGACCAAGGCGATTTGGATGGCATCGTCATCGAATCAAGCGGGATCTCGGAACCGATTCCGGTTGCCCAAACGTTTACGTACGTCGATGAAGACAGCCGAATCGATTTGACGGACGCGACGAAAATCAATGCGATGGTGACGGTCATCGACGGGTACAGTTTCCTGAAAGATTTTGAGTCCGGCGAATCACTAATTGAACGGCAACAGGCAGTTGACGAGTCGGACGTCCGGGAAGTCGTTGACTTGCTCGTCGACCAGGTCGAGTTTGCGGATATCCTTCTCTTGAACAAGGTGGACCGACTGACGGCGGAAGAACGTCTCGAAGTCATCCGTTATTTGAAAGCACTGAACCCGGTGGCGAAACTGATCGAGACGACCTACGGACAAGTCGACCCGGCAGCAATTCTTGATGTCGATTTATTTGATTTTGAGCAGGCGGCAGGAAGTGCCGGTTGGATCCGTGAGCTCAATGCCGAGGAACATGTCCCGGAGACGGAAGAATACGGGATTCAATCCTTTGTTTATCGGCGGGAGGTCCCGTTTCATCCGGAGCGCCTGCTTGCGTTGATTGAGACGTGGCCGGAAACAATCGTCCGCGCGAAAGGATTTTTGTTCCTCGCGACACGACCGGAAGTGGCACTCTTGTTTCATCAGGCAGGATATGCGTCGAATATGGAATACGCCGGACGGTTCGAGACGCAAGCGGATCGCCGGACGGAACTCGTCCTGATCGGGATTGGTTTGGATCAAAAACGGCTTGAAGCACAATTCGATGCCTGCCTCGTTCAGCGGGATGAAACTGATTGGGCCTCGCTCGCCGATCCGCTTCCGGGTCGCGCGATGTACGATGAAGTTTTTTAAATTCAGGTCAACTTTTGAAGAAATCACATCTGTGGTTTCTTTTTTTGCTATATTTTTAAAGGAGACAGGGAAATAACGATAAGAGAGTATGTTTCATAGAGGGGGAAGTAAAGTGCGCAATCGGGTTTTACAGTTCGCGCTCGTGTTTTTAGTCGCTGGAGGTATCATTTGGACATTGTATCAATTGGATTACCTCTATTTTGTATTAACGATTTCCGCGGTCGTCGTGCCGCTCGCCGTCATCATGATCATCTTCATCGAAAATCGGACGGCAGAATCGACGATTGCCTGGTTTCTAGTCTTAATCTTTTTACCGATTCTCGGGGTCATCATCTGGATGATGTTCGGTCGGAACCCGCGTCGCCGTCGTCGGAACCGCCGGTCGCATGATGAGCGGATGTTACTCAAACAAGCGACCCGGCCGGTCCGTTCGCTTGCCGTCAGTGAATTGCCGGCAAATCACCTGAAGCTCGCCAACACGATTCGAAACTTCGGTGGCGGTGGGGTCGATGTCCATACGGCAAGTAAAATTTTGACGAACGGAACGGGGACGTTCCCGGCGATTCTTGAGGCGATCCGGAGTGCGAAGCATCACGTCCACATCCAGTATTACATCTACCGCAACGATGAGACGGGGAAGGCGATCCGTGAAGCATTGATTGAACGGCTAGAAGCCGGGGTCGAAGTCCGCTTCATGTACGACGGGCTCGGCAGTTATATGCTCGGGGAAGGATTTTTACGTCCGCTCCGTGACGCCGGAGCAAAAATCGCCGCGTATGATCCGATTTCGAGTCCCTTATTCATCTTCACGGCGAACTTCCGGAATCACCGGAAAATCGTCGTCATCGACGGCAAAGTCGGCTTTACCGGTGGATTGAACGTCGGCGATGAATACGATGGTAAAAACAAGAAATTTGGATTTTGGCGCGATACGCACCTTCGACTCGAAGGGCGTGCCGTCAAGGAGTTGCAGGCGACGTTTTTGGATGATTGGATTTATGCGCATCTTGAAGGGACGGATACATGGGAGACATTCGGTGGCGAGGACGGATTAGCACGCTACTTCCCGAAACATGACGCAAAGACAGACGGGGCGGTGCAAGTCGTCACGAGTGGACCGACGTCAAAAGATCCGGCGATCCGTAATGCCCTGATTGCAGCAATCATCTCTGCCCAGCGCTCGATTTGGATTGCGACGCCCTATTTGATTCCGGACAATGAAACGATGACATTGCTGCGGCTTGCGGCACGGGCCGGGCTCGACGTCCGGATTTTGACGCCGGGACGAGGGGACAGCTTCACGTCGTATTACGGGACACGCTCTTATTTCGGACCATTGCTCAAAGACGGAGTGAAAATTTATACGTATAACCGTCACTTCATCCATGCGAAAATCGTGTTGATTGATGGCAAGATCGGCGTCGTCGGGACGGCGAACATGGATATTCGCAGTTTCGTCCTCAACTACGAAATCATGGCGTTTCTCTATGATACGGAAAGTGCATCGAAGCTTGAGCGGGACTTCATCGATGACTTCGAAGTTTCGATTCAGTTGTCGTCCAATGATTATGTCAAGCGGTCGCTTCGTTTCCGTCTGTTCGAGTCATTCTCGCGGCTGATTTCGCCCTTATTATAAAAAGCAGAGTTCGTAGTCCCGTCGATAATGCATTGGCGAGACTACTTTTTTTGAATAATGGATTAGTTGGAACTTGAAACGGGAACAAACAGTTTTATACACTTAGGGTGTACATCGGTTGCACTACTTACTTTTTGGAAGGAAGTGAAAAGGACGATTTCGTCCTGATCCCGTATGCGAACAATTGACGAATCCCATTTCTATACGCGAGACATGAAACCACTGGCACGACCGGAAGCGATCATTCAAGGTGATCATTACCGCTTCACGATTTTGACGAGTTGGATGATTCGGATGGAATACGCGGAGGATGGTCGCTTTGAGGACCGGCCGACGCAAACGGTCTGGAACCGCGATTTTCCCGTCCCGTCATTCCGAATCGTTGAAGACGATACGGAATTGCAAATCATCACGGAACATGTGCACCTCCACTATACGAAAGGTCCGTTCGCTGAGAATACGTTATATGTCGACGTGCTCGGGAACTTCAGTACGTACTACAGCCGCTATACATTCGGCGGACCGCTCCGGACGCTCAAAGGGACGGCGCGGACACTCGACCATGCGGACGGGGAGATTCCGCTAGAAGAAGGAATCATCTCCCGCCAAGGGTACGCGGCGATTGACGACTCGGCTTCGTTCGTCCTGACAGAAGATCATTTCGTCGAGCCGCGCCAAGACGGGGCAAAAGATATTTATTACTTCGGTTATGGTCATGACTATAAACAAGCGTTGAAGGACTTCTATCATTTAACAGGACCGACGCCGATGTTGCCGCGTCAAGTTCTCGGGAACTGGTGGAGCCGTTACTGGCGCTATAACGAAAAAGAATACAAAGACTTGATGACACGTTTCAAAAAAGAAGACGTCCCGTTTTCCGTCAGCGTCATCGACATGGATTGGCACGTGACCGACATTCCGGAAAAATACGGGAGCGGTTGGACCGGCTATACGTGGAACCGCGACTTGTTCCCCGATCCGAGAGGCTTCCTGAAATGGTTGAAGGATGATGACCGGATGGTGACGCTCAACCTGCACCCGGCGGACGGTGTTCGCGGGTTTGAAGAGGCTTATGAAGCGATGGCTGTCGCGATGGGACTTGATCCGGATACGGAAGACCGGATTCCGTTTGATTTTTCCGACAAGATGTTCATCGAAAACTACTTCACGAAACTGCATCACCCGCATGAGGCGGACGGCGTCGACTTTTGGTGGATCGACTGGCAACAGGGGGCGAACTCGAAGATTAAAGGGCTCGACCCGCTCTGGATGCTTAATCATTACCATGCGCTCGATATCGCCCGTGACGGCAATCGTCCGTTAATCTTCTCACGCTACGCAGGACCCGGCAGTCACCGTTATCCGGTCGGGTTCTCCGGTGACACGATCATCTCATGGGCATCACTCAAGTTCCAGCCGTACTTCACGGCGACGGCGTCGAACATCGGCTACGGTTGGTGGAGTCACGATATCGGCGGACACCAACGCGGTGAAAAAGATGATGAGTTGTCGACGCGCTGGCTCCAATATGGTGTCTTCAGCCCGATCATGCGTTTGCACAGTACGATGAGCATCTTTAACGGGAAGGAACCGTGGCGGTATTCGGTCGAGGCGGAACAAGTCATGAAACGATATTTACGGTTGCGTCATCAACTCGTGCCGTATATCTACACGATGAATGCCCGCAATCATTTTGACGGATTGCCGCTCGTCTCACCGATGTATTATGAGCATCCGGAAGACGAACTTGCGTATGCCGTCCCGAACCAGTATTATTTCGGAACGGAAATGATGGTCGCACCGATCGTCGAACCGATGAATCAGAAATTACACGTCGCGGCGACGACGGCGTGGTTGCCGGACGGGGAATGGTTCGATTTCTTCTCCGGTCACCGTTATACAGGCGGGAAACAAATGCGTCTGTTCCGAAAGCTTGACGAACAGGCGGTTCTCGCGAAAGCAGGCGCGATCATTCCGCTCGGTCGACATGTCGAGCACTCGAACGCCTTGCATAATCCGGAACACCTCGATGTTCACGTATTCCCTGGCGCCTCGAACCAATTCACGCTGTTTGAGGATGACAGTGTCGGTGTCGCCCACCGGGACGGGGAAAACGTCGAGACATCGTTCGAACTCGACTGGGTCGCCCGGACGATGACGATCGCAGCACCAATCGGAAAACAGGAACTGTTGCCTGAAAAACGGGTCATCACCGTGATTTTACGTGGTGTCAACGAAGGGTATATCGTCCGTGACGGAGAAACGTTACCGGGCGAATATGACCCGAAAAAACAATCGTTGACGGTTTCGCTCGGTGAAGTGACGGAAACGGTCACGTTATCGCTCCAAGTCGAAATGTCAACGAACGATAACCGGATGGAACGCTTATATGAGTTCCTCGATCAGGCGGAAATCGGCTACGACTTGAAGGACCGTCTCTATCGTCTGTTGACGCAACGTCTTGAGCCGATCAATTTGATGCATCAGCTCCAGGCACTGGATCTTGAGAAGGATCTCGTCGACTGTTTACTTGAATTGATGCTGTACTGACGCGAAAATGAACGACAGGATGAATAGTATTCAAATCATGTTAGCGATTTTTCTCAAGTGAGTCATAAGCCTGTATGCATGGATTTTTAAAAAATCTGTGAATGCAGGTTTTTTTTCTTGGATAGGACGGCGTCTCACTTTATAATGTCTACAGTAGCTAATACGACCTGCTCCTTAAAATGTTATAGCCATAAACAAGTTTGATTTAAATCATTATAATGGTTAAATACATTTAAATGGGTTAAGGTTAAAAAAACATCTTAAAGGAGACATGATCATGTTAAATTCAGATTTAGATATTCGTTTAGAACCGCGCATTCAAGAATTATATCGATTACATAAGGAACGCTCTGCACATATCGACTGGAGCTATCACGAATTCATTCCTTGGGACAAGGCGATGTCATTTAAACGGGTTCCTTGGGAGGAAAGTCAAGTCACGCTTCCGGAAGGTGTCATCGTTGCGGTGGAAACGGCCTTGCTGACAGAAGTGAATTTACCTTGGTACACGTCGCATTTGGATTACACCTTTAAAAACTCGATGGAGGTCATCAATGATTTCGTCCGTACGTGGACGGCGGAGGAAGATCAGCATTCGAGCTTACTCGAAACGTATTTACTCGTGACACGAAACGTCAATCCGACACGGTTGCATCAATTAAGAAGACGCGTCGTTGAAAGTGGTTGGTTCCCGGACTTTACGAATCCTTTAGCGACAATGGCCTATACGTCGTTGCAGGAACTTGCGACACTCGTTTTCTATAACAACGTCGCGAGAGTGGCAGGGGCGCATGACAAAGACTTGGCGACGCTGCTTCGCCGTTTGGCGAAAGACGAAGCCCTTCATTATGCGTTCTATCGCGACACGGTGAAGGCACACCTGGAACTCGATCCGAACTTCATCGTGTTCTTTGAAGATGTCATCATTAACTTCTCGATGCCGGGTGCCGTCATGCCGGACTTTACCGAGCGTATGAAAACCATCGCCGTCGATACGAATTACGGACCACTCCAATACTTCGACCAAGTATTAGATGTCGTCGTGAAATACTGGGATATCGAGAACTTGGAACCGACGAGTGAAGAAGCCAAACAATCTCAGGCGAACATCATGAAATATCATGGACGTCTAAAACGAATCAAAGAACGCCAATTAGGAAAAAGTAAGCAAGATGTCTGAAAAGGGGAGCGGAATGAACATGACGTGCGAAATATGTGGAAAAGAAACGAATAACCAAGTCAGTTATCTGGAACTGGAGACGTGGGAATTTAAATCTTTAAAGACAGATGAAAAAGACTTTCATGCGGTTTGTTACAGCTGTTTTGATAAACATACGAACCAGTTCATCGACCAAGAAATGGATCTTGAATTGAGAAAAAAACGTTCGCAGATGGTGAATAAAGAAGTCGAAGCAGAAATCGAGGCTATTCTGGAAGTCGAAGTCGAAAAGTGATTCGAACCGCTTTACCGATGAGACAAGACAGCATCCAGACGTAAATGCTTTAATCGTCCTAAAAAAGGTGTTCTCCCGTGTGTATGATCCGGGAAGAACACCTTTTTGTTGACGCATTATTTACGCCGCAGTTTTTTCGCTTTTTGTTGCATCTCACGATACGTAATCATCGGACTGTCGTCGACGGTCAGACGCAAGTGGTTCGGTTCGCCTTTAGAAGTGATGCCGGAGCAGTATAATATGTCGGCATATTCGTTGAACAAATCTTCGAATGCAGGCAAGTGATGCATCAAGCGACCGGGGGAGCCCCATCCGCATAAGACAACACCATTTTTGGCACGGACTTGCTGTAACGTCTGTTCGACGAATTGGTAGTTGATTTCGTCATAGCTCGCCTGAGCGAACGGTAAATCTTCACTGACGAGTAAATCAGGCATCAAGCTGATGATATCGTATTGTTTAACGGGAGCACTGACGTGTTTCTTCATCAAGTTATACGCCCGTTGTGTCGTCGTCCCGGACAAGAAGGCGTCCGTCGTCCGCGGTGTATAAATCATCGCGGCGACGTGCGTTCCTTCCTCGATGTCGTCAAAGATGTAGCTTCGCAAATAACGTTTCGTCTTGTCTGCATCAAATGTCGTCTTGACGCGAATCGACGATTCCTCGATCTGAAGTGATGAAAGATCGGGTTGTGTCATGGTGGTGCCTCCTTTAATTGAGTAAACGTGAGCTGACGCGAAGAAGTAGGGCGAGTGTCTTTTGTTTGAAGTCGAGGTCGTTCGCATCAATCGTCTCGACTTGCTGTTGGTAGTTATCATATTGTGCGAGGACGTCGACGACATATTGTTCACTGCGATTGTATTCAAACAGTGCGGACTCGAGCGTCTGGCGTTCAGATGTTTTCGTGACGTCATGCTGGTTGAGGTACTTCGCTGCCGTATGGGCGCTATCCGTCAGGTTCGTCGGATCGGCTTTGCCGTCCTGGTCAGCATCGACCCCAAGACCGCCATACTTTTCAATTGCTTCCGGATCCGTCAAATCAATCCCGTCGTGCTCGATGTCACCGAGCGACGTACCACCTTCATATCCCCAACCGACCCATGTTTTCGGCATGAATTGGAATGGACCGATGGCGCCGACGGACGACTGCATCGCGGAAGAGTTCGAAAAAATCGTCTCGACCCGATGGATTGCTGCTAACAGCTTCCAATCGATTTCATAACGGTCACCGGCTTGTTCGTAGATGTCGATGTTCTCGGCAGGGACGCCGTATTGCCCGTAATAGGTGCGATACAATTCATTTTGGACACGTTCCCGATTCTGCCAGTAGACGAAGCTGCCGGCGATGAGGACGAACAGTACGAACAAGATGCTAACTCGTAAAAACTTTCGCATAATGTTCTCTCCTCTTTCGATGATTCCACTGAATGGTATCACATTTTTAGTGGGGCTAGTAGCTATTTCTTTACGGGACGGATGGTGTCGCAGGATTCGATCATTTTTTGCCGATTTGCGTCCAGGCGGTTAAAAAAAGCAAGACGCGGGGAATGTTGTTAATTACTGACATCGTCAACAGCGGAAAAGTTTGTTAGACTAAACGTCAGACGAAGGTATCGTTCAGTTTCATTAGTTTGTCACTTGCACGAAAGGTCAATCGGCTTGTAGAATAAGAGAGTAAACGCTTACACATCAAAGGAGATGGACGAAACCATGCGAACGATCACTTCCACTGGCGAACGAAAGAAAACGAGTTGGATTTTGAACATCGGTAGTCAGCCAAAGTTAAAGACGGACGGAGTGATTGAAACGTCGATGGATCATGAGCGACGCATCCTCTTTCAGCAATGGTCGATTCCGACGACGGAGACGTTAATTTTTCGGTTTAAGCAACAATTCCCGAACCATCTCTGCGAGAACGGGTATGATGTGTATGGAGCGGCTGCTTTTGATGAGCAGGTCGTAGAACTGATTTCGAATTGGTTCGTCGAACTCGTCACGGTCCTGACGGCGATTCAACGGACAAAAGGGATTCATCATGTTCATATTAAAGGCGGCGTCGCGAAACGAACGGACTTTTTACCGACGATCCGCAGAACGTGTCGGGCCCTCGAGTCGACGCTCGACATCACTTAATTTCAAAATGCCGCTACCTCGAAGTAAGTGTTCGACGGTAGCGGCATTTTTTTGTTTCGGAAAATCGGTTTCATTTAATAGGTATTTCATGCGTGAGAGTCGAAAGAGGTTACGTACGCGAATCGAGATTCTTTTCGACGGAGCGGCAGGCACGGAGTAACGCGTCCTTGAAGAAGCGATCTTCCTGTGAAGCCAGTTGGCGTGTCGCATCTTCGTCGCCACGCAGTGACTTGCCGAGCATTTGGATGACCTTGACCCAGCGGCGGACATGGTCGAGTTGGGGACGGCCCATTGCGACATAGACCGTGAACCAGTCATTTTGATCGCGGCGGATCATCCGTTGGAACAAGGATTTCGCTAAATCGACTTCTTCTGTCGAAGGCAGCTCGTTCGTTTCGAAAAACTGACGTAAGCCCCGGATGGCCGTCACGTATGCCGCGAGGACTTCAGCCGACGGTTGGTGTTTTCCGTAGTCGGAAGTCGACAAGTGGATCAAGGCCGGTTTTTTCTCGATGCCCGTCACCCAAGCTGCTATCGTTTTACTGCCTTTGAGCGCTTGGCGGTTCGCGACGGGAAGTTTTGCCGTGACTTGTCCGACTTTCCCGATGACGGTCACTTTACTGTTGCGTTCCTGAATCTCCGTGACCTTCATCTCGACGGTGTCACCCATCTCGAACGGGATTGCTTTCGGTTGGAGCTTCTCTCCGGCAGAGAGGGGGGAGCGTTTACGGATCATCCGTAATGCTTCCTGCTCCATCCGGTCGTCGAGCGACCATAAGTGTTCCGGAGGGACGTTACGGAAACGGCGGCGCCGCACCTTGATGTATTGATCAAGCGACTCCGCTGCTTGTTGACGGGTCGCGTCACCGGTCGCGACCGGTCCGATGATGTCTCGGAGCGTGATCGACTCGAGTCGTTCCATAATTCCTTCGAATGGAATCAGTTCCATTACATAGAGACTACAGACGACGAGTTCGCATTCGCGAGGGGTAAGAGGGCGTTTGGCCATAAATTGACTTCCTTTCCAGCTGGTTGATAACACTAGTATACCAAAAAAAAGTCATCATCACCTCAATCGGTGATGATGACAACTGGTGCGTGTTAGAGGACGTAGGCGGATTCCGAGCTGTTTTGCAGTTCGGCTTCACGCAGTTTGATGATGCCGTTATAAAACGGATCGTGTGCGACCATCAAGTTGCCGAGGGCTTTGACCTCAGCGACCGTCGTGTCTGCTTTCGCACCGGATAACCGAAGGCGAAACGGTTTGTTCGTCGATGTGTCGAACGTCAATAAAATGGTATGTTCCATGAGAATCCTCCTTTAAGATTAGGCGTTGAGTAGAGCGTAGTCACGACTGATTTCACTGTGTGTGTATGTTCCTGTAATCATTGCGCCGATGGCTTGACCGATTGCAGCGACAGCTTCAGGAGCTAAGTCTGGACGGAGTCCGTTGAAGCGACGACGGGCGATGAGGGCATCTCCGTTCGGTGAAACTTTATCCGCTCGTTCGAAGACGACGACGAGACTCGTTTTGATTTCTTCCGCTTGTGTCATGTGTATCACCTCCTTCGCCCCTATTAACAGGGTGCGAAGAGATATTGTTCGAAAGGAAGTGAAAAAAAGGATGATTTGGTTTCGATTTTTACGAAAGATGTCCTTTTTAAAGATGCGGACGTTAGGCTATGCGTCGTTTTTCTTTGTGTTCGGCGTCGCCTTGCTGATGTATCTCGTCGAACCGGAGACGTTCGGCTCGTATTTCCGTGCCGTCTACTGGACGATGACGACCGTCGTCACGGTCGGATACGGTGATTTCTTCCCGAATACGGATTTTGGGCGGATGATGACGATTTTTGTATTCATTTTCGGGATCGGGATCGTCGGGAGTTTAATTTCGAAGCTCGTTGACGGAGTCCAAGTGATCCGCGATCAAAAAGAGAGAGGGTTGTTGCAAGTGAAAGAGTCAGGCCATACGATCGTCTTCGGCTACAGCCGCCGGTCGAAACATGTCATCGAGGAACTGCTCGAGACGACGGATGTCATCCTCGTCGATGATTTGGAGCGGGAACCATTCAGTCACGAACGGTTCCACTATGTCAACGGGGACCCGGCACTCGCCTCGACGTTACAACGGGCGAACGTTAAACAGGCGGCGCGTGCAATCGTCCTCGCCGATCATTCAATGCCACCGGCGCTGGCGGACGGCCGGACGCTGCTGATTGCTTCGAGTATCGAACGCGCGAATCCAGATATTTATACAATCGTCGAGATGATGCTTGAAGAACATCTCGACAGCTTTGAACAAATCAAGGTCGACGAAGTCATTCTCGGGGACGAAACGATTTCCCGGATGGCGATTCTCGCCTCCCATCACCCGGGCGTGACGAAAGTCGTGACGAACTTATTGACGAAACACGGGGACGGAATGTTCTCGATTCCGGTACGGCTGGAGTGGACGACGTACCGTGAAGCGTTCCATGCGATGCTCGAAGAAGGTGTGACGATTTTGTCCGACGGAAAGCGACTCGACCTGAACCGGCGGCTCGACGAAACGATTCCGTCCGGCTCATTGTTGATCGTGTTATGTGGAGAAGAAACAGCTAAACGGATTGGTGCTTTTTAAAGAAGAGGATTACATTTATTTCTTTTCGGGTATAGTAAATAAATTTACTATGTAGAGGAGAATTTATTATGACGAACGAACAACCAGAGTGGATTCAAGAATTATTTGAGACTGTCGATCAAGGAGATTTGAAAGATGTCCCGAAATTACTTTATATGGCGCTAACATTAGAACCAAGTTATTTCACGAAAGCAGTCAGTCGACTCAACCAGCGGCTGGAAGTCGAAACGCTCCGTGACGTATCGGAGCTGTTGACGGTGTATCGTCAATTCTTCATCTCGGCGAACCCGTCGGAAGAATATTGGACGGTCGCCTGGAATGAATTGATTCAAACGATGCACCACTTCATCGACCGGACGGAAGCACAACAACTCTTTAAAGAGCACGTCGATTTAATCGACTGGTGGTCAAGTGAATCGTTGTTATCGTTACCGAGCTGGTTGACGGTCCTCGATTTAGCGGAACGTATTGATGCGCTCGATCAATTCAGCAGCTACTTGCCGGACATTTTTGAAAGTTACGCTCTTGAGACGGCGAAAGACGAGCCGTTTGCGCGGCTTGCCTGGTATGCCCTCGCAAGTCAGCAACAAGCGTTGCTTGAGCCACACCGGGCGCGCATCGCCGAGTCGGAAGCGACTGAAATCCGCTCGCTCCAAAAGTCTGATTTACTCGATCAAATTGATACGACGCGCGTCCATGTGTTAAAGTCTAAGAACAACGAACCGATTGAATTGATGTTTGATCGAAAATGGACATTATAAGGCAGTGAACAGCAAGTCACATCAAGAAACTACACGAATTTAATCCAAGGGGTGTAGTGATGATACACGTCAATGTACCGAGCGGTGACTACATCGTTCTAGTTGAAATCAATCGCGAAGTATTACTTTGTCAGACGTTAGAAGACGCGGATCAAGCTCAGCGCGACCGCTATGAACTGGTCGGGAGAATGAGTGAACGCCTCCCGGCAGAAGTAATCGGTCCCTCGATTGCGGATTTCGTCAGATTTTCAACGGGTTTCATTGGCGAATCTGTAATATGGAACGAGGATGAAGAAGCGTTTTTTTGTCAGCAGTTTGAGACATTTGACGGTTCTCCGCTCGGAGAAGACTTGACGGGGATTGACGCCGCGCGTTGGCGCGCCGTCCTGGCACGGTACTATGCGTATGTCACGATTGGGAAAATCACTTCATTTGAAGTCAGCGAAGAATCAGGTGGCACTGTTCCTTTTTAAGTCCGTTGAATCAGCAAATCAATCGAATCGGCGTGTGTTAACAGAAGGGCAGGGTCCATATGAAAAAGCAACTTGTATCACTCACTGTCGCGCTTGCGGTCGGTCTACCGACGACGGCATTCGCTAGTTCCCAATATGTCCAGTACGATCCGACGTTCACTGACCAACAAAAACAAACCTGGTTAAAAGACCAAGGCCTAAAAGAAGTACGTCCGCTGAAACAGGACGGATTTTCGCTCGTCGAGCCACTCGCACACTTCGATGCGGATGAAGTCAAAGTTGACTTGATTCCCGTCACGGATGTCGAGAAGGCGACCGATTCGGCACAATTGCAACAAACATATCTTGATCAATCACGCATCCCTACTTACTGGAAGTACAGTCATGGGAAATCAGATATCCGCGTCGCAATCATCGATGACGCGATCGATACGAAACACTCGGAATTCAAGAACGTCATCTATAAGACGACGACGATTTCCGGAATCCGTAAACCGGATGATCACGGGACGCATGTCGCCGGAATCGTCGCAGCTGCAGAAGACGGAAAAGGCATCGTCGGTGTCGCTTCCGGTGTCAAGCTGATCGGCGCGGACGTCTTTGACGGTGATTATGCCAGTTCGATTGATATCGGTGACGGGATTTTGTATGCGATCGCGCAAGGCGCGGACGTCATCAATCTGTCGCTCGGTCAATATGAATTTGATCCGTACATGGAAAAAGCAATCAAGAAGGCGGAAGCGAATAACATCATTGTCGTCGGCGCTGCCGGCAACGACGGTCGCAATAAATTGCTCTTCCCGGCGTCGATGTCGTCGGTCGTCGCCGTCGGTTCGGTCGGAACGCTCGGTCGGGCATCGACATTTTCGAACTACGGACGTGGACTGAACATCATGGCACCGGGGGAGGGCGTCTACTCGACGATTGTCGGGAACAAATACGGCTACCTCGACGGAACGTCGATGGCGACACCGATCGTCAGTGGCGTCATGGCGCTTGCGAAGTCAAAGAACCCGTTCATTTCGAACCATACGCTCCGCAGTAAGCTTTATGCGGCCGCATCGAAAAAATCAGGCGATACGTCGCTTCATTACGGGAAAGGCCGTCTGAATGCCGGGATGCTGGCGAAAGTACCGGCTCCGATTTCGAAAATCTCGTTGCCGTCCGTCATTAAACCGAACCAGACGTTTTCGTTCTATTTTAATGAGTATTCGAGTGCGTCGACCCGGACCCGTCTGTATAAGGACGGTGCCGTCGTCAAAACGTTTTCCGACTCGAACTTACGCAACGGGCTTCACAAATTTTCCTACAAGCTAAAGGACAAAGGGACGTACAAACTCGTCTTCACGACGTCTGCCGGCCGCCATACACGAACGGTCGAACGTGTCCTGACGGTTAAATAATCAAATAAAAAAAGCCAATTCCTCATGTGAGGAACTGGCTCGAAGAAAGGACTCAAAGATCTTGCTTTGGGTCTTTTCCTTTTTTATAAACAGGAGTCGGCACGGTGAGCGTCTCACCTGTCCACTCGATTTTAGCTTCCATTTTATACCCGGTATCATCCTCATGGACAAACGAGAGGCGTCCCGAATCAATTAGTTGATACAAACCGAATTCAACCTGTTCCGCCCATGAGCGTAATGTCATCGCTTCATCATAGAGTGGAATTTGTTGCGGGAATCGTTCGTTCATCAAAAGAATATCGTGTTGGTCGAAATGATAGCTTCGTTTTGATAACGCATCCGGTTGTTTGACGTTAAATGGCTCGAACGCATGGATGAGTTCTCCTTTACGATAAAAGGCAAAGATGCCGTTGCGGAGATGCAGCGCCTTGATTTCATCGATTTCGATCAAGAACGTCAGCTTCCGGACGGTACGCTGGTTCGTACCAGAGCGTCGTTTTTTCATAGTACATGCCCCCTTCTGAACCATTGTACTATACCGCGAAATCACGTGAACACGCAACTTTTTCGATTGTCCTTTTTGAAAATAAACCTTGCGGGAAACAGGGGAGTGCGCTACACTGTTAAGCAGTGACTATGTTGGTTCGGACAATTGCGGGGCACTTCGGTGCTTTGAGGAAAGTCCATGCTCGCACAACCTGCGATGGTTGTAGTGATCGTGCTACACGAAAAGATAAGTGTAGGCAGCGTCGTGCTGACGGCAGAAGGAACGCCTAAGTCTTCGGATACGGCCGAAACTTCTTGAAAGTGCCACAGTGACGGAGCCTTACTGGAAACAGTAAGGGTGGAACGAGGTAAACCCCACGAGCGAGAAACCCAAATTTGGTAGGGGAATTTCTGGAGCGGAACTGAACGCGAAGGAGAGCGTATGTAAATACGGAGATAGATGATTGTCGCCCACGTGTGAGGGTCAAACCGTTTGCAACACTAGGGAACAGAACATGGCTTACAGGACCACATAGGCTGTTATTTTTACTTTGAACGAGAGTCCAGGTCCAACTGGGCTCTTTTTTTATTGAAATGATTTTGGAAATCTTAAAAACAGGTAGGAGCGTGAACAATCATGGCAAAACGTTTAGTCATCGCGACGGCAGCGATGGGCATCGAGGCATTGGTCGCAAAAGAAGTCCGCGATTTAGGATATGAGTGTACGGTCGAAGACGGAAAAGTTTACATCGACTGTGAGATGGAAGACATTCCACGTTTGAACTTGTGGCTCCGGACGGCAGACCGAGTCAAACTGGTCGTCGCGGAATTTAAGGCGACGTCGTTCGAAAAATTATTTGATCAAGTCAAAGACCTCCCGTGGAGCGAACTGCTCCCGTGGGAAGCGAACTACGTCGTCAACGGCCGCTCAGTCAAATCGAAGTTGTTCTCGATCCGTGACTGTCAGAAAATCACGGAAAAAGCGATCGTCTCGCATATGCAGGAAGCGTACAACAAAGGCGACGAATGGCTGCCGAAAACAGGAGCGAGCTTCCCGATTGAAGTCGCGCTCTTAAAAGACATCGCGACGCTGACGATCGATACGTCAGGCGACGCCCTCCACAAACGCGGCTACCGTGAGTTTCACTCCGCGGCACCGCTGAAAGAGACGATGGCAGCGGCAATGCTGATGCTGACGAACTGGAAGCCGGACATGCCGCTCTACGACGTCTTTACGGGTTCCGGAACGCTGGCAATCGAAGCGGCGATGATCGGACGCAATATAGCACCCGGGATCAACCGTGAGTTCGTCTCGCAGGAATGGGCAGCGATTCCGAAAAAAGCCTGGTTCGACGCAATCAAGGAAGCAAACGAAAAAGCCGAGTGGGACAAGCCGCTCAAAATCTATGCCAACGATACGGATCCGGAGATGGTCAAGCTCGCGAAACAAAACGCTGAGCTCGCGGACGTCCGGGACGCAATCAACGTCATGCAACGGGACGCAGCCGACTTCAAGCCGAAGGAAGACTTTGGTGTCATCATCGGCAACCCGCCGTACGGGGAACGTCTCGAGGACGCACGTGAAGTCCATCAGTTGTACCGGAAAGTCGGTAATGCCTTTAAGGAATTCCCGTATTACAGTGTCTATATGATCACGTCATACGTCGAGTTCGAAAAAGCGTTCGGCCGCCCGGCGACGAAACGTCGTAAGCTGTATAACGGGAACATTGAAGTTCAGTTTTATCAATACTACGGATTGCGCCGGAAACGTCCGCAAGCGTAAGTCGCTCCTGTTGTTTTATTGAAATTTGACTGATATAAGTCAGTCCAAAAACTATGTTTGTGACGGACGTTTCCGCCATCCTCGCTTTCCATGGGCGGAAGGTAAGCCGCGACAGTCCGCATTTCGATGCGGTCATGCCGGGTCTTCCCTCTTCCTGACGGAAACGCGAATCACGTTTCCTTTTCCCATAGGAGTCGAGGATGAACGTTTCCGTCCTCCATCAATCAAATGGCCGATAATCCCACTTTTCACGGGAATATCGGCCATTTTGGTACAAATTCGTAGTGTTCATAGCGGTTTAGTCTGTGACTGAATCACGCATGATAAAGCACGGATTCAGAGATATCCTCCCACATGAGTCAGCCTCAAGAGTTTTCCCGTGAACTGCTCAACAGAGCGTTTTTTGTGTATTCAGTTAGGTATTGTGTTTAATCATACAATTCGTCATACAAAAAAAGCCGTCAAATCGACGGCTAAGCTGTTACCATTCATATCCTTCTTCACTATAAGATCCATCCGAATTGAAGAAGCGTTCTTCTGCTTTACCGCTTGACGTATTCGTATAGATGACATATACATCGAGGTCATCGTGCTGATCCGCCATTTTTTTAGCAGCTTTACGAGCATCGGCTTCATTCGTAAACGTTTCCGTCATAGTTGCTTTTTGATGCTTCTCTACACCATTTTCCTCATAACCTTCGACTGTCCAGACTTTTTTTGATGACATAACCAACATCCTTTCATTGCAGAGCGAGTTGTGTAACGCTTTGCTGTTTATCATTATGCTTGGTTTCATTAAAATTAGTCAAATCATTATCTTTATACGGATAGAGAACAGCATCCAATTAAGTATTTCAGATGGAAGACGGAAAACGATTGTTCTCTTACACGAGAAGAATCGTTTTTTAGCTTTACTTAATTTAGGTGCTCGCTTACATTTTTGTAATCATCAGAAATATCAAATCATTCTTCGTTTTAATATGGTAAATTATTGATGTTGGCAAATGGTTGAAGAAACCTGCCTGGATGTATGAAAAGGCGTTTGACTGTTGAAGATTTTAAAATATGCTCGACTAAGGGAGGAAGAAGAATGGATTTTCTATGGATGGGTTTACTTTATGCCGGCATACTCGGAGTGCAGTATGTATTATCGAGTCAAAAGAATGTGTATTTAGGGGCAATTGTTCCGTTGCTTTTTGTAGCGGGAATGACTTGGCGGTATGTTAACGTAGAGTCCGTCAGTACAATGCACTACCTGCTAATCACAGGGTTTGGTTTGCTTTGTTTGGTAGCGGAATGGGGGAAAGGCCGAGAGGTGTTTCGAAAAAATCAGGAAAAAGACTTAGAGCGCATGAGAATACAGGATTTGAAGTGAGTAAATCCTGTATCATGATTCGACGTTATGGTTCTTTTAAACGCTGTATTATTTAGTTGCCTTCGCTTTAATTAAGTATTTCATTGTGAGTGCAAGATCGATGATGAGATACAAGATCCCGTAAATCCGATTAAGCTTGGTAATCATACACTCCAAAGTAGTCCATCACCACTCACTCAAAGCCCTCCTTCTAAAGATAGAATAGGTAATAAATGTAATTAAGGTATTGCGTTGATCATATCATAAAATCTGTAACCTAGTATCTTTATTTCCAACTAAAGGTATAAAATGAAGGTAATGTTTTTGATGTAATAGGAATTCAAAAAAGTAGGAGCGTATCAAATGAAACCAATTGAAAGAACGTTGATTTTGCTCAAACAAATGTTCAAAGATGAACCGAGATTTATTATGGGGAGATACGGAAGAAATGGATGGGCCACTTGCACCTTCCATACACCGTTAACTTCTAAAGAGATTGATTCACACTTCCTGAAAGATACGTTTTCTTTACCAAGGGACTACAAACATTTTTTAACGTTACATAATGGATGCGGTTTATTTGAAACAGAATCTGATTTAATCCTAGAATTGTTTCCTCTTGAGGAAATGCTCGAAATGTCGGAAGAGCACCATTCAGAAGACGGTATCCTCTCAGAAGGAAACTACTGGATCATAGGTCAAATAGATGAGAAATGGATTTTAATTGATAAAAATCAATGTACAGATGCAGAAGACTCCTTTAAAAAACCATATATCACGGTCGTGCATCCATCAGATGGTCTGGACACTGCAGTTGCGTTAAATTTAAATTTCGAATGTTTTTTAGAACGTGCTATCATCGCGCAAGGCGACTACTTTTGGGAGTGGTCAGAAGACACTGAACTAACTGTAACGTATGGTGATGTTTCGACGTATGAAGAAATCGACGAAACACTTTATCTCGAAGATAAGAAATAAAATATTTGATTGATTGTCGAAAGGAATAACAATAGGAAACACAACAAGGAGAGGAGGAATTGTGTCATGTGGCTACTGTTTGGGATACTTGCCATCTTCGCGACGGCGGTGAATCTGATTTTGTACTTCATCGGCAAGGACTATAAGCTGGCGATGGCTGCCGGGTTATCGCTTACGGCGCTCACACTGTGTGCGGAATACAGTCAACTGGCGAGCTGGGTCGAAGCGGAGGACTGGGCGGCCTTGGCAGACGTTGTTCCCGGAATGGAACGCGCCTGGTGGTTCTTAACGATTGTGTCGATTGGACTGAATCTGACACCACTGTTACTCGAATACAGAAAAAACCGATCCTGATTGATGCATAAATTCCTTTTGAAGGGAGGTCGCTTGCAATGACCTATACCTATTTACCACTGACACAACATCAGGCGGAACAGATTGCGTATGACTGGCAATATGAGGGTGACTTTGCGTTCTACGATATGCCGAATGATCAGGAGGACCTGGCGGAATTTTTGGATCCGGACAAACGGAAAGAACATTACTATGCGGTGATGGACGGTACGCAACTGATCGGATTTTTTGTGTTCGAACCCGGACAGGGCAGCCTTGAATTGGCGTTAGGGATGCGACCCGATTTGACGGGACGAGGAAACGGAACGGCCTTTTTGGAATCCGGTCTTGCCTTTGCGATCAAGCAGTATCAACCACGTCACATTGAATTAGCCGTCGCGACGTTTAACGAACGGGCAATCCGGCTGTACACTAAAAGTGGTTTTGAAACGGTCGAGCAGTTTCATCAGGCAACGAACGGTGGAAGCTATGAATTTGTCAAAATGCGTCTGCATACAGGAGTGATGAAATGAACATCGAACAGCAGTTATTTGAGGCAGCAAAAGAATTAATCGAAACGAGGTATCCGAACGGATGGGGCGGAGCGGCAGCGATGGCGACCGATGACGGACGGATCTTGACGAGTGTCGCACCGGAAGTCGTGAATGCGTCGACTGAATTGTGCATCGAGACTGGCGCCATCCTCGAAGCACACAAGTTGAACTGTCGGATCACACATACAATTTGTGTCGTGCGTGACGATGAACAGGCACCGTTTAAGATTTTGAGTCCATGCGGTGTCTGCCAGGAGCATCTGTTTTACTTTGGTGCGGACGTCAAAGCTGCCGTCACAAATCCCGAGCAAGCACTGGTCTTTAAAGCACTCCATGAGTTGCAGCCGTACCATTGGTTGAGAGCATATCAAACTGAATGACGACGCGTGAGGGAACAAGAGGATGAAACCGGAACGTATCAAAGATCATTAAGAAACATCCATATTAGAAGGTGGGGTTGAAATTGTTACATTTATCAAGTTTTTTGGCGGTGGTATTAGGTATCGGATGTGGTCTGACTGCTCTTGCAGTCTACGTCCTAAAGAAGAATTTGAAAAGCTGAACTTTCGAGTAGTCCTACTTTAATAATGAAAATCAGCTTGATTGATAAAAAGAGGAGTGTACACATAAACTGTTGCCCACTCCTCTTTCGTTACGTTATGTGCCGTTAAATAAGATTCGGCTATGTAGAAAAATCGTCATCGATATTTTCCGTTCTTAAATAAAGACAATCAGCGAAAATCCAATCAGGATGTTGATGAAACTGAGGACATCCGTTGTTTTCGTATAAATCGATCTCCCCTTTTTCTTCGCTTTGTCATTGAAAAACATCAAAACGACAGCAAACAGTGTTGTTAAGCCAAGCGGGGCGTTAAGAAAACTGTCAGAATAGGTGAATGAGTTTGTAATGATATAGAGGGTATTCAGTATGGAAAGATAAAACAAGGTTTTTTGCATAGAATCAGCTCTTTCTTTTTCCGATTTTTAGCGATACAATCATTTACAAAATTTGAACGTTCTTCTTAATCCGATAATTTGATAGCAGTTAAGCTGAAGCGTGGTTTAAACTGTATGTCAACTTCCGTTTTTCCTGAATTGCCTCTGATTTTTAAACACTCATTTTCATTTCTAATTGATTCTATATGATATAATTCAAAATCGAAGAGCGTCCAATTGTACATATCATTACTTAGACTGATGATGCATTTATTTTCAGATTGTGAGATATACAGTAATATCTGAAACCCGAGATTATCGATTTTACTATACATATAGAACCCTGCTCCTTCCTGATAGAGTTCTTCAGGTTCTGATTCGAACAATTCAAGCAGTTCGTATTCATCATAAAACATGTTTTTCTACTCCTTCATTTTGTATGTGTTGTATATAGGTACCACGGTGATGACTTTCATGAGGATTTCGTCCTTAATGTTTAGAAGTAGGCAGATTTGTGGCTAGTTTTGATAAAACTAATGAATCAAGCAAGGTTTCTTTGCTTGACTCATTCTGGAGGTTCCAAATGACAATCGAAGTAATTAAAAATATAAGGGTGTTGTTTCGCGAAGAAGCGAAACGACCAGTTCCATTGTTGGACTATCTTGAACTAAACGATTTACGAATCGATGAACTTCTGAAAGAGGAAGATCGGAATGGTGAATTTATTATTGAATTCGAGCTAGAACAAGACACCATCACGTTGTCTTACGAAATGCATGAGCTGGAAGAAACATCACAAGTCGAATACATCGTGTATTTCATTTGTAAGTGGAAATGGATTTGGCAATGGTATTCGAAACGATTTTTAGAACACGACATACCATTTGACGTTTATCCGACAATCATCGATTACGCGAAAGCCCGCATACGTCCACTCGAATTAATGGAAGAAACGGTTCAAGAATTAGAGGGATATACAAAAGAAGGCTTACTCTTTTATTATGGCTCAGGACCGTTCGATGACTTTGAGAAGGCCGATCAAAATCTGGATCAAATTTTAGAATATGATGAAATGAACAGCAAAGAAACCATGCGAGAACAGGGACTTTATTTTGACCCGGAGATGGAAAGATGGATTCAGATTCCGGCTTCTCTCGACATCATCGAAAAGACAATTCGGCCATTATCAAACGTAATGTAAGGACGGACTTGACGATTAAGAAAGCATCCTGCAACGATATTTTTTTGTATTCACCGAACCTGACTCAATTGAATCTGTGCTCTTTTCACTACTATTTTGCTTACGCATCACTCAAGAAGATCCTGGTACTTGTAGCCTTTTAAAATATCGTGTTGATTTGCAAATGTCCAGTCCGATATGGAACGGTCAGGATTCGTTTTAAAGTAATGATCCATGACATCCCGTCCTAAGATGTAGTTACTCCATTGGGGAATGTCCTTTTGGTGGTTACCGCCTACAACTTCTTCATAAGTAGCTTCACCGCTCTCAATCAGACTTGCTACATGTTTCTTGGTCTTGTCATCCATCGGGACGTTCCATGGCGTTGAAACGTCTTTGACGACACGATCGGCAAAGGCATCGGCCTTGCCTTCGGTGATGATTGAATCAAGAATCGCATTCATTTTATATTCAGGTGTATCATGAAGGATCAAGTGATGGTATTCATGCGCGATTGAATAGGCAAGTATATTTTTATCGAAGTTTGTATCGAGATACAGAATGAACGTGTCTTTATATGCTGCGCCGAATACTCCCTTCATGGATTCACTCATAGAAAAATACTCCGAGTTGGCAGGTGCGATGAAAATCGTACTTTTCTTTTTAGGAAGTACCTTATTTGCAGCGGTATAGTTTTTTATGATGATGTCTTTGATTTCGTCATGGTGTTTCATCAATTCGTTTGTCCGATCCACCAGATCTTGCTCGTAAGCAGTTGATTGCAACATGAAGTAGCCTTTTAAACTGGTCGTATCAAAGTTTTCTTTCTTTCCGATCTCATCTATGTAACCAAGAACATATTTTGCGTAATTTTTTACATCCATTTCTGAAGTATCGGCTTTAAGAGATGCCTTCAAATACGTTTGATATGGCGTGTACAGCGGCACGATGTTTAATTCACTATCCTTACCGATTTTCACAGTTTCCGATTTGAATTCTTTACTTTCAGAATGTGTCACTGCTTTTTCTTTTTCATCTGAACATGCGGATAACAGAAGGAACGGGACACAGAGCAAAGGAACGATTACTTTTTTCAACGGGATGACCTCCATCAGTGTTTATTATTTTGTCAATATGTAGGAATGAATGCTTCAGTGAGCGTAAGTTCAATGTAGTGAAGCGACATCACTTTATACGGGAGACCGTTGCATAAGGTTTCGATAATTCCTTTTATTTACAAAAAATATGATGTATCAAATTGTTTTGAATACTAATCGTATAAGAAATTACCGAAATCGTGAAACCTGCTTTGAGAAGAAGAAGTAGAAGAGAGCAAAGGGGATGATGAGATGGTACGCTGTACGAATTGTGACTACAAGTGGAAGACGAAAGATGTACTCGCTGTCGGTTTTGCGAAGCATGGCAAGCCATGCCCGAACTGTGGCGAGAAGCAGTATCTTTCAAAAGATACGCAGCATTATCTGTCGCTCGGATACGTCAGCCTGTTTTTTTTACTGATCATGCCGTTCGTCATTAAGCTGAGTGACCGGGAAGAATCTGTCTGGTAAGCAGGTCGCCGCGTGTTCAAAAAAGACGGAGTTTTTCTAGCGGCGTATACTTATGGAAAAGGGGCGCGACGAGATGCCATCGCTTTATGAGATTGAAGTACAAGCTGCAGACGGACAGACCGTTTCATTACAAGATTACGCGGGAGAGGTACTTCTCATCGTCAATACAGCGAGCAAATGCGGGCTCGCCGGTCAGCTCGGAGACTTGCAACGGTTGTACGACACGTATGCCGAGCAAGGCGTTCAGGTGCTTGGTTTTCCATGTGACCAGTTCAACCGTCAGGAATTCGCCAATCAAGCGGAAACAATGCAGTTTTGTCAGCGGAACTACGGCGTGACGTTCCCGATGTTTCAGAAGATTGACGTCAACGGACCGACGGAACACCGGTTGTATACGTACTTGAAACAGCAACAGGGTGGACTATTGTCGTCGAACATCAAGTGGAACTTCACGAAGTTTCTTGTTGATCGGCAAGGGCGGGTCGTTAAGCGGTTTGCCCCGGTCGATTCAATCCAGACGATTGAAAAAACACTGGCGCGCTATGTATAATGAAACCACGTCCTGTCCGGCGCAAGCCGTCGGACAGGCGTATCGCATCACCCTACCTTTGGCGAGGTAGGGCTTTTTTTATGTCAACTCTGCTTTGGCAGATTAAAAGAATGTCTGACGGTAAAATCACTCATCTTATGACCAAGGTCCGTAAAGACCGGCGGACGCGGGGACAGGACATGAAAGTCTTGTTCGAATGCCCGGATGGCGTAGTGGGTCCAGTCTCGCGACGGATCCCGCTTCAAGCCCATCCAGGCCGTCGCAAAGGTCAGAAGTGCCGAGTCCTGATACAGGGTGAGCGGAACCGTACTGAACTCCAGTCCGTCATCCAGTTCATGCAAATCCGACGACCGGAGTAAGACACAATCTGCTTCAAACAACAGTTCAAAATAATTGCAGGAATAGTCACCGATGAGCACCATGATTTCGTCCGTATGGCCGCGAAAATAAAGTGCTAACCGATCGCTGTTTTTCTCATCTATGACTAAGTGATCAAGTGCAATCTGATAGTCTTCCCGGTAGAACAGTTTCTCGAATGTGATGTGCATGACTACTCCTCCTTAAGAGTGATTTTCCTTGGCGAGTTCGAGGATATCCGGCTGCCGCACCCGACGTGACGACCAGATGAGTAATCCGATGCCGCAGAATAAAAGTAAAATGCCGATCCACGACAACAGACTGAGCGTTTCCCCGAGGACAAAGACACCGAGTAATGCAGCGGTCAACGGTTCACCAAGCGACAGCGTGACGGCAGTCGAAGACGAGACATACGCGAGCCCTTTTGCGAACAAGAGGTAGGCAAGACCGGTCGCAAAAACTCCGAGATGCAGACTGATACCGGCACCGCGCAAACTGAAGACCCACGACAGGTCGAACAGGAACAGGAGCGGCGACAACAGGACGGCGCTGAGCGTAAAGACGACGGCGACGACCGACAGCGGCGGATGGGTTTTCACCAGATCCCGGCTGACGAACGTGTATGCGGCAAAGGAGAGTCCGGCACCAAGAGCGAGCAAAATGCCGAGCGGATTGACCGAAACTGCCGCTTGATTCATGACGAGCAACAAACAACCGGCGATCGACAGTAATGTCGACAGCCACCAAATCGTACCGGGACGGTTTTTTAGGGCCAACCATTCAATCACTCCGGAAAAAATCGGTGCACTGCCGATCGCGACGACCGTTCCGACGGCGACACCGGTCATGAGGACGGCAGAAAAAAATAACGGTTGATAGGCGGCCATGCTAACAGCGGCAAGAAAGATTGGCTGTAGCGGCCAAACTTTCAGCGTCAACTTTCCCGTCAGTAAGACGAGACACAGTAAAAATAATCCGCCGACCGCTAATCGGACGGCGCCGATCGCAATCGGATGAGCCGCTTCCGGCGCAAAGGCTTGTGACGTGCCGGTCGTGCCCCACAGCATTGCTGCGAGTAGAATCAGCAGCATCGAAGATTGTTTCTGCATGGTTCACCTCCAAATGAATCGGTGACTGATGTGATACAGGCACCGTTATGATTAGAAAAAGAATACCACAGAAACAGGAAGGATGAATCACCCAAATTATTGGTAAAATGGTAGAATCGAGGAAGGCATATCAGTAAGCCTCAGATAGAGATACAAAAAGGATGGAGATCATGAATCAAATTGCTGCAGTACTGGGTGGATTGAAACGAAAAATTGATCACGGATCGACATTCATTCAACGGAAGTATAACGAAATCGGTCAAGCAAAATTTAATTTGCCCGAACCGATGAACGGCTAATTATTTGTCACACTCTTTACTGGGCTGGGAATAAGCCAGAATCACGTTTGAAAAGGAGCATCATGAAATGAAAAAATTACTCATCGTCCCGTTATTGTTCAGTTTAGGCGGATGCATGTCCCTCGATACGAAACCGAGCAGTACAACAGTCGAAAACCGTGTTCAAGGCAGTGTCAAAGAGGGATTTACGTTTGAATACAAACTGTCGAATACAGGTGATTATCCTATTAAAGTCGCCTCCCGTGCCGGACATTTGTTGAACGTGCAAGTGCGCAAGCACGATACGCAAAAAATCGTCTACGATTCGTACCAAGAAGTCGAGCCAAAACGATTGTCAAAAGAAGTTCAACCGCATACAACGGTGACACTGAAGAAAACCGTTGAAGCCGGTGCCATTCCAGCGGGTGTGTACGACATTGACTACATCGTCCGTGACAACATAGGGGAAGCTACAGCCGGCGACGGCGAAATCCGATTAAAATAATTCAATCCAGGAGGAATACGTGTTGAAGAATCCAAATTACCGTTACGGTACGTGGGCATTGATTGTCAGCTTTTTCTTGTTTTTCATCGTTCAACTATTCAGTGCCTATATTGAACTTTCACCGGATTATGCAAGTGAGGAACTCGGGGCGTATCATTTGATGTACTTCCCGGTAACTGCCCTTGCTATTGGCAGTTTCCTGTTGATCAACGGGTGGTGGCAAGAAGATGTAAAGCGGCAGGCAAAAAAGCAGGAACAACTGGAAGCAAAAAAGACGATGGAGAAAATTTAATTTCTTAGACGGGTGAAATGAATAGATAAGGAATGTCCGATGTTTAGGGAGGATAACAGTGGCTGAAATTGTATGTAAGAGTTTTTTCAAATACTGAAATGATTCCATTTCCAAAAATATCTTAACACTTGTCGGGCGATGGTTGGTCAATTTTGTGAATCCCAATCAGCGGGCTGCAGTCTTTTAGAAAAGTAAGCGAGAGGAAAGACATGCAACATTACCGCGAGTTTTCCCTGAATAAAAATTCAACTTAAAGGGTACTTTCTATAAAAGCATTTTTTTCAAGAGAATTTTTAACGATGGGAAGTGAACTCATGACGAAAAAAAATCAGCATGTCACGCCACATCCGGATGGTGGTTATCAAGTCAAAGCAGCAGGGGCCTCCAAAGCCACAAAACGTTTTTCGACGCAAAAAGAAGCTATTGCCGCAGGTCGTGAAATTGCGAAGAAGCAACAGGTAGAATTAATCATTCATAACAAAGAAGGTCAAATCCGCGAGCGGGATTCTTACGGGAACGATCCTTTTCCGCCACGTGGATGACCGAAGTTTGGTAGAACTGCACAATAAAGCACGTCCATACATACTGGACGTGCTTTATTGTGCAATATTTTTCGTGTATGAACTCCTTTGAGTGCGCTACTTAAAGTTAAGAAATACTACAAAGATGAGAGCTCATGGTGCATGAAAGGAAATTACTTTGTTAACACGGGTGAAATGACTGTAGACACCGTATCTAGTCCTTCAGCCGTCACCCGAAGTCCTTTGACGTTCGTGACGTTGATTTCAAAATCGACAGGGTCTGCACCAAATATATTCGTATATCGACCAAGTTCTTTACCATTATTATCAGAAAGCACAACGCGTGAAGCTCGAGTGAAAGTGGGAGATGAATCGCCACCCTCTCTTTCGGGTATATACGTTGCAAGGAGAGGAACATCATGTTGACACACAAGGCCTACAACTTCAGAATATACCCGACAAAAGAACAGGAAATCCTGATAGCGAAGACCATTGGTTGTTCGCGCTTCATCTTCAATCACTTCTTATTGAAGTGGGATGAGACATACAAAATGACAGGAAAAGGACTGTCTTACGGTTCTTGTTCGGAAGAAATTCCGATGTTGAAGCAGGCGTTCGACTGGTTGAAAGAAGTTGATAGCACGTCTATTCAAACGAACGTCAAACATCTTGACGGTGCTTTTGACCGCTTCTTCAAGAAGCTGAACGAACGGCCACGCTTCAAGTCAAAGTGCAACCCTGTTCAATCGTATAGGACGAACATTCAGGGCAAGTCTCAACTTCCCGAAGACGGGCTCATCCGTCGGCGTCGATGTCGGACTCAAGACCTTCGCCATCCTGTCGAATGGCACGGTGTACAAGAATGACCGTTTTTTTTCGTTCGCTTGAGAAAAAGCTGGCGCGTGAGCAACGCAAGCTTTCTCGTCGTCAACGGTTGGCCTTGGACAAGAAAGGAAAACTTTCCGCATGCTCGAATACACAGAGGAATGGTACGGCAAGACCTTAACCACTAAGCGAAGCGTAGGTAGAGGTAGTTCAATTTGAGCCTTTCCACTACAGACTGAACTAACGGTTCAGTAGCATGAAATTTTGAAAAGACAGGGGATGACTAAATGTTTTCAATAACAATAGAGAGTTTTATACGCATTACCACTGTAGGATTTTTAGCTTATATCAGTCTAATAATTTTTTTACGAATTTCTGGGAAGCGGACATTAACTAAGTTGAACGCTTTCGATTTAGTGATTACAGTCGCACTTGGTTCTACTTTATCTACTATTTTACTTAGTAAGGATGTCAGTTTATTAGAAGGATTGACTGCACTTACTCTATTAATTTTAATGCAATTCATAATGACATTCATAGCTGTTCGTTTTGAAAAATTCAATAAACTCATTAAGTCAGAACCACGATTGCTATATTTAAGAGGCGAATTTCTTGAAAGGGCTATGAAAAAAGAAAGAATCAGCAAGAACGAAATCTTACAAGCTATGCGTAATAAAGGAATCGGGGGATTAGAGGAGGTGAAAGCTGTTGTTCTTGAAACAGACGGTAGCTTATCAATTATTAAAGGAGAACTAGAGGATACTTTATCACATGTACAGTCAAATATAGCGAGCCGAAACAAGTCTTGAAATTTAAGCTAAAAACGATTTTTTTACATTCTATATTAAGAAGACACAAGTAAAGCCTTTGCTATGCAACTCTTTTTCTTTTGTATGTATTCCTTTTCTTTGACAAGTTCATTGTGGATTTTTCAGCTAGATGTAGGTAACGAAGGAATGAAAAGTAAAAGATTTCCTCCGTCTATCCTCACTAAAGGAGCATAATTTCAAAAGAAGCAGTTGTCATGACTCGTCCAGTTCCTCCACTTGGATTCATAAAAAGAGAAAAATAACCAGAAAATTAATATGGAGAAAGTTTCTGTTAAAGCGATGATACATGAATTGATTGAACTGGAATTGGTCGAGAACTGTCCTTTAGACATCAGGTCGTTCATTGAATCGAAATCAGAATGGACGATTGAGTACTTCAAAGGACTCAAGCATCGGCAGTGGAGGTCGGTATGTTAATGCAATCGGAGGATTGTTGAAATCCGGACAGACGTTTTCGGTCGTTGAGATTTCGTTTGGTTTGGACGTTATTTTTTTATGCTTTTGAACAGGCGTATCGCATCAGTAAATATGTAACAACGGACCTGTACATCATTCCGGTCGGTACGATCCCGCAAGCAATGAAATTGGCCGTCCGTTTGAGAAAAGCGGGACGCCCGGTCGAAGTGGAACTATCCGGGTAGAAGTCAATAGAGCGATGGAGCGGGTCAACCGGGAAAACATTCCGGAAGTCATTGTCCTTGGCGAAGACGAGCTTCAAAACGGTTTCTTTGACATCAAAGACACGATGACGGGGACAACAACACTCGTCAAGTATCCCGTCGGCACTCTTTCGTAAGGCATTAGAAACAAAAAACGCAGATGCTCTGTTTTTAAGTGAACAGGAGGATCTGCGCTTTTTACATAAAATGCTTCCGTTTATATAGTTTATCTTCAAGTCGTCTCCAAATCCGGGTACCGAGATAGATATTACCAATTGCAACAATGAACAGAATAACGAGCATGATAAGAGCGCTCTTATCCACAGCTAGGCGCGGTTAAAAAACCGTAAAGACGGCAATCAGCAGAAGCGGTAGGGTAATGCAGAGCTAGACAGAAAAAAATCGCTTTCCACATCAAGCTCATCCTTTCAAGGTGAATCTATCATGTAGTATATCAAAGAATAGACTTTATATTAGAAAAAATGGAAACCTTAGACATGTTCCGTTATTCTTTATAGGTAGTGCACATTTTTTTCCGGTAAGGAGCATAAAATGATAGAAGTCCTGATTATAGAAGAACCTGTTACCACAAATTTCATAGAAGATTTAGTGCATCCCCATCGGTTTGATGGAGGTTTACCTGTTGTGCATCGTTTAAGCGGAGAAGGACACGTCGAAGAAGGTCGAGATTTTTTAATGGCATTCTTAACGCATCAAGCGGTCTTTCCGTTGTATGTGCATTTTGTCGACGAGTATGAACTGTCTGAAGACTTTACGACCTTTTTTCAACAACATCAGATTGACTATACGGTTGACGACTGTGGCGGCAACTTGAAATCTTACGGGTATAAACGGTACAACTATTATTCTTGTATTACGGCAAAAATCCAAAATATTGCTGACTTGCGGCTTGTATTAAACAAAACGTACTGGCTCGCATCTGAAAATGTATTCTACTGCATCAGTCATTCAGATTCTTTAATGTTTGAATGGGGAGATTTCTTAGAATGGGGCGTCAAAAGAAGACGATCCATCGCTGTATTTGATTTTAATGCTTCAAAGACCTACATCACCACTGATTATGACGGGGTAGGATTTTGTATCCTCAGCCGGAATACGCAGTATGCTTCTCTTGCTAGACTGATCGCCAGTTTGCCGGATCAAATGGTTGTTACGCAAGTCAACGATGAAATAATAGAAGATGAGATATTACATACAGAGGATCAAGAGAAAGACATTTAAATTTCGTCTTCTGCATCATTTGCACTTTAGAGAATAAAAAAGCTGTGTCTCAGTAAGGAGAACAAAATGGCAGAAATCATGATTACGGAAGAAAAGATTATCGAAAAGGATGCGATGAACTTAAGATACCCGTTTGAAATGAGTGGAGAGTTGAAGACAGCTTATTTCATTGATGTAAGCCGAATTGAAAAAGACGAAGCAGATGAAAACAAAGAGTTTTTAATCGAATTCTTAATCCATCAACAGGTGTTTCCACTCTATATCAGTTTCGTGGATGAGTATGGACTACATGAAGAACATGACGCGTTTTTCAAGCAAAATAAGCTTTCATATGTCGTATTGGATTTAGATACACAGTTTCGAAGTGGAGAGGTGAAAGTCCGTTATAAGGAATACCATCCGTGTTATACGATTACTGTTCAAAATGCAGAAGAACTGCGTCTTGTCCTGAACAAAACCTACTGGCTGGCATCGGAAAATCTGTTTTATACGATCTCGTACTCGGATAACTTGTCATTTAAATTAGGGGAGACAAAATGGTGGCGATTAAAACTGATCCGTCCGATTGGTGTGCTGACCATGCATCCAAACATGACCTGTTTTAAGATTGCCCACGATGGCAACGGTTTTTACCTGCTGTCAAACGATGAAAGCTATATACCAATCGAACACCTGATGCCCCGGTTTCCGAAAGGGACCGTCATTTCGCAAATTAATGATGACTGGTTACTAGATGACGAAACCGATTAATCCTGGTACACGTAAAAGAAGGTTGAAACTGAACATGGAGGAATGAGAGTGGAGCACGTTTTGTATGATCTGTGTATAGCTACCTGTATCGGAACGGTCGTGGCCTTTTTGTTTAATCGGTTGCAATCAAATAGTTTTGTCCGGACAATCAGCATCAGTCTGACTGGCTTGTTATTGGTTCTGGTAAATTGAAGTACAATATCTAACGGGAAAAGAAGAAAAGTCTAGGGAGACGTCTCGCCATGAGATGTCCTCCTTTTTTATTGATGCAAACGATTGCAATCATATTCGATTAAAGCAGCAGATTAAATGAATCGTTTCTCTTGCAAAAAACTAGTTTTTATTTCTTAGGTTTTGTGTAAAAATAGAGGACAACAAACTGAGAGAATTTTTAGAAAAATGAACGAATAGATTATCTGATTTTTTGGATAAAAGAGAAAATCGTCGTTTTTCAAATTCTAAATAATTTATTTGCTTTAAGCCTGGAGGGGAAAGTATGAAAGTGTTGAAGATGTGGAACCAAATCAGTTTAGTGAAACAAATTGCAATCGGCTTGATTCTTGGTATTATTTTAGCTGTATCGATTCCTGAAGCCGCAAAATCCTTAACGATTTTTGGGACACTGTTTGTTTCCGCGTTGAAGGGAGTTGCACCGGTCCTGGTCTTCTTCCTCGTCATGGCGTCGATTGCCCAGCATAAAAAAGGACAGCAGACGAACATGAAGTCAATCGTCTTTTTGTATCTTCTCGGTACGTTCTTAGCAGCAATCGTGGCAGTCGTGTTTAGCTTCCTGTTCCCGGTAGATATTACTCTGACTCAAAATACAGAAGAACTGACTGCTCCAGGGAATGCCGTCGAAGTTCTCCGGACGCTCGTTTTGAACATCGTCGACAATCCAGTCAACGCGTTAATCAATGCGAACTACATCGGTATTCTAGCATGGGCCATCGTCTTAGGGTTAGCGCTTAAAAATGCTTCGGATACGACGAAGACGTTCATCTCGAATTTCTCGGACGCAATCGCTAAAGTGGTCGGATGGATCATCAAGCTCGCTCCGCTCGGTATCATGGGGCTTGTCATCGGAGCGATCACGGAAAATGGTCTCAGCTCTTTGCTTAGTTACCTCAATTTATTACTCGTCTTGATTGGTTCTATGCTCGCTGTTGCACTGATCATCAATCCGCTGATTGTATTCATCAATGTTCGTCAAAATCCTTATCCGCTTGTCTTCAAGTGTCTTCGTGAGAGCGGCATTACGGCTTTCTTCACACGGAGCTCGGCAGCAAACATTCCGGTCAACATGGAACTCTGTAAGAAGCTTGGCCTTGATAAAGAAACATACGGGATTTCCATTCCGCTCGGTGCTACAATTAACATGGGCGGCGCGGCAATTACGATTTCCGTCTTAACGCTCGCAGCGGTAAATACGTTAGGCATCCAAGTCGATCTTCCGACAGCGATCATCTTAAGCGTCCTGGCTGCGGTCTGTGCGTGCGGGGCTTCCGGTGTCGCAGGCGGATCACTCCTCCTGATTCCGCTCGCATGTAGTCTATTCGGTATTTCAAATGATATAGCGATGCAGGTTGTAGCCGTCGGTTTCATTATCGGAGTCTTGCAAGATTCGTTTGAGACAGGTCTTAACTCTTCGACAGACGTTCTGTTTACGGCGACAGCTGAATTCAAAAAACGTTTAAAAGAAGGGAAACAACTGTCAATCAACCGATCGGTCATGGCTGCAGAAACAACTGAAAAAGTCGTCAATAGCTGATTCGATTGTAAATAGTATCGGTGATGCTACAAAAAAGGTTAAAACCACCCGAATGGGATGTGTTTTAACCTTTTTTCTTTAGACGGATCGGCCAGCCTTGATTGACATGGATGTCGTATTCCAAGAATGGGTGTTGACAGGGCCGCTCAACGTTAGCGTGAGGAAATGGTATCGGTAGGGAGCATCATCTGCATGAGTTAAATATTTGGGTTTTTTTTCATAAATGAAACTTAATAAAGGAAAATATCGTATTTGTTAGTAGTATAATGTTTTTATGAAACGAACCGAGCTACTAATAGAACACGATACATATCTTGGAGGAAATATTTATGACCTTACCATTCATCGGTCTTGTTGCCGGTCTCTTCTTATTGATAGTAGGAACGTACTTCATCCGGTCGAAGCATGCGAAGCAGACGCCGTTAGAGGGACATGGGAGTTACGTCGACAACATCGATTCATTCGTTCTTGGCATCCTACTCTCAATCGGAACGATCATTTTTTGTTCGTTGACCGTCAGACAGTATGGTTATATATGTATCGCAGGAGGACTGTTCGTACTGTACTATGTCAATTCTGTCTGGTAAACGATCGAGATGAGGAATTGACTCATCTTGGAAGTAGTACATAAAGCGGAGTAAAGGGAGAGCACGATGATTCAATTATTAAAACAAATCGACGATCAAGTGCACCACATCGTCTATCACCAGGAAGGACGAACGTTGTTTTACCGGGAAGGGATTGCCAGTAAGGAGAAGCAAGAGGGAAGTGACGAACTAGTCCAGGTCAATGTTGAAGCAGCGACCGTGGTAGTCAAATGTCGGCACGTAATAGCAGCATATCGGCAAAAGAAAGAATGGATTCGCCTAAAGAAAGCGGATGGCTACTTCAAGTCAGATTTCCCTTCGTCAAAAACGATGGACAAATGGATTGAACGTCGCAGTAAAAAACGGAAAGTATTTGTCGCACTGTTCACGATGCTTTGTGGACTGTCATCACTGACGGGAGTGTTGCCCGTCCCAGGTTATATTCCGTTATTTTATCTCCCGTGGGTTTGGCCGATGGATGAAGGGAAATCGAGCCGTGCCCGTTTCTATCGCTGGTACGGAGCCATCATGCTGATTCCCTTGGGCGGCACGTCAAAAGACTACTTAAACACGATTAATCTTTCGATCAGCGGTACGGTGTGCCTCGTCTCCGGTTTTCTCTTACTGTTGCATGTGATTCAAACGCTAAAAGAAGAAGAGACGAAGAAAGTTACTCTATGAAGGACGAGGCGAAACAAATGATTTATTTGAAACGGGAAAACGGTCGGCAGGTTGACCACTGGGTCTGTTACCGAATTGGTCGGACGCTGCATCAGGGTTTTATCCAGGAGAACGAAAGCGGTCAATCGAATGACGGCGAAATGACGAAAGAACGGTATCCGCTGTACATCGGCATGCAAAAAAGAATGCGGCACTTGGCGGAAGAAAAGAAAGCACTTGGCTTTCGGTCGTTGACAGCGGAAGAGGAAGCAGCAATCGTCAACGGTGACGAAGGAATCGATTCAACCTTTCTTAAGCAGGCGATTCGTTATGCCTGGTTGATGCTTTTAATGGGTATTTTACTGTTCGTCAGTCCCTATACGATTCCGAACGTCGTGGCATTCAGCTTAAGTTTATATGTCTGGTGGGGGATTTATGGGAAAACCGGTATTCCGAAAATTGTGCGCAAGTATTTCCACCTGACGCTTTTTATCCTGACACTGTTACAAGTTCTGTCAGTCTTCGGACTGAAAAATGTCCTGCAACCGGTTTATGCGACTAGCTGCATTCTGTCGTCAATTGTTCTTCTTTTACTAGTTGTAAAGCATTACTTGTACCCTTCAAAGAAAGCAAATGAAGGTGCACCGACGATTGAAACCAGTCCGTTGCAAGAGTATTCAGAAGAAGATTGGTGATTGCATTCAATTTTTACAATATCTAAAAAGGGGAAATCAGCTTGCCTAAAAAATCACTGCAGGACCATGCTTTTTACGGAAACATCAAAAAGGTAAAAAAGTGTATCGACCGCGGGGACGATCTGGATGCACTGGATGAAGAAGGAAATTCGGCATTGCACTGGGCAATCGAGGAAGGGAATGACGACATCGTCACGCTGTTACTTGACCACCGGGCAGACATCAACCGACGGAGCCGGGACGGGTTAATGCCGTTGCACCTTGCGTTGTATGAAAACCGGTCCGCTATCGCGATGCAACTGATTGACCGTGGTGCCGCTCTTGATTTTGACGGACACGGATTCACGGCGGTGCACTTCATCGCCGCGCGCTCTGGCAACAAACGAGTCTTGCGTCGTTTACTTGAAGATCAGGCACGTGTTGACTGGCAGACGGACGACGGAGCAGGATATACACCTCTGCATTATGCGGCGCAGGAAGGAAAAACAAAGAAGATTGTCATGTTGGCAGCGGCGGGAGCTGATGTCAATCGCATCGAAATGAACGGATTCACACCATTGCACCTCGCAGCGGGAGAAGGGCATGTCAAAGTGGTGGAAGCGTTACTGGCGGCAGGAGCAGACATCGAAATCGAAAATACGTTAGACGCTAACAATACAGCGCTGATGCTCGCCAGTCAGTATGGTATTGACGGACATGCTGGCACACGGTGCAGAGCGGGATCATCAGGATGCAAAAGGGCGAACGGCGCTCGCCTTTGCATTGAAACTCCGGTATCCGGAAATCATTAAGCTGTTACAAACCATACATAGGAGGAAATAAGATGAAAAAATGGATTGGTCTCATCATTATTGTACAAACGATCTTGTTTGGCATGCTGATTATTCAACTCGACAAGATGACAGACACGATTGCAGAAGCAGGAGCATATATCGCTACGAATGACGGGGATCTTGCTTGGGGAGGCGGCCTTCCGGTAATGGATTATGTCTTATTTGGCATCTTAATCATTGTCGGGATTTTTCTCCTCATCCCGGAAGAAAAATTAAAGTAAAAACGGTTAAAAAAGTTGTAGGTCGATTCAAATGTCTGATGATAAAATAAGAGATGGAATATTTATCCTGATATTGACTTAATTTTATTTAAAAGGGTGGGTTCATATGAAAAAAGTAACATTTCGGAATGTGTTAGCAAGCGGTGTCGTGACAGCGCTTGTATTGACAGGGGCTTCCTTTCAGGGGGGAGTCGCGGATGCAGCGACAAAAACAAAGACGACTCAAGTCGTGAAGAAGAAGACGGATTATAAAAAATATCGTGCGAAACAACTGAAAGCTGTTGCTTCATACGATAGCACCCTCTTTCACATGGATCGATTCGGCGGCTTCAAGGTGCCGGACTATGTGACTGATCCTGTCTACCGTGCACAAGTCGAACGGTATAATAAAAAAGTCGAGTCGTATAAAAAAGACCATGCAGCTGCGGTCAAAGAAGTCAAAGCACTAAAAAAATTCATTCCTGAAGTAAACACGGCGAAGGAGAAAAAGATAACGGATCGACGTGTCGCGGCCTTAAAGAAAGAGACGGCACGCTTGAAGGCGAAATCAAAAGCGTTGTTGAAACAGGGCCAAGCTCTGTACAAAGTCATCACAGACTATGAGCAACAACAAGTTCTCTCATTTGAAAGCCAGTACGGTTCGATCAGCAAATCGTTGACGCTGATCAGCTACCGGGACTATCTCACGCGCTTGGACAACTATTTAACGGAAAACCATTACAGCAAGGATGCAAAAGCGGATATTATCGACCTTAACAGTGAACGGATGTTAAACGCACGGGAAGAATCGTCAGAACGGTTGGGGGACACGCGTGGCAAGATGTTCCTGTTGATTTACGCCGGTAAATTCGAAGAAGCGAACGAACTCTTTACGTATGCGAAAGACACAATCGTCGTCAAGGAAAACGCCCGATTAGACGCGTTGTACACGAAAATCATTGAACGGTATATGAAGAAGTAAATATAAAACAGCATCCTGCCGGGGTGCTGTTTTTACGTAAACAAACAGGAAAGGAAGAATCATTCTCCCTTTCCTGTCATCGGTTATTTTCCTGGCTTTGTTTTATAGAAACTGTAGAAGACGCTGATCAGGATGACGAGGACGATCGTACCAAGCGACATCCAGATCGGCATTTTGTAGACATCACCGAGAATCATCTTCGCTCCGATGAAGACGAGCATGAAGCTGAGTCCGTGCTTCAGGTAGTAGAAGCGGTCGATCAGGTTCGCGAGGACGAAGTAGAGACTGCGGAGTCCGAGGATTGCCATGATGTTGGCGTAGAAGATGATGAACGGGTCACGCGAATAGGCAAAGCTTGCTGCGACCGAGTCGACGGCGAAGACGATATCCGAGATTTCGATAAAGATCAACGCGATCAACAGCGGTGTGAAGAACAATTTGCCGTTGATCCGCTGCGTAAACTTACCGGACGAGATGTCTTGCGTAATCGGCAAACGTTTTTCAAGCCAACGGACCGTCTTGTTCTCTTCAAGCGACGTTTCCTGCCCGATGTTCTTAAACATCATGTAACCGGTGTAGACGAGGAACGCACCGAAGATGTAGTAGACCCAAGCAAAGTTATCAAGAAGCGACACTCCGGCGACGATGAAGATGACGCGGAAGAGGATGGCACCGAGAATGCCCCAAAACAGGACTTTGTGCTGATACTTCAACGGAATCGCAAAGTACGCAAAGACGAGTGAGAAGACGAAGACGTTATCAATCGCAAGTGCCTTTTCGATGAAATAGACGCTCGTGTACTCAATTGCAGCGTCGCTGCCTTGCGCATAAAATAACCAACCGCCAAAGGCGACGGCGAGTCCGATCCAGACGAACGTCCACGTCCAGGCTTCGCGGAGCGAGACCTCATGGGCTTTCCTGTGAAACACGCCAAGGTCCAATGCGAGCATGATGAAGACGATCGCTAAAAATACAATCAATAGTGTCAACAGCGCTTCCTCCTTTAAAGTGTGTTCTGTTCATATTTCAATTATAGGTTCAAATGAACTTAAAGTAAAGAGAGAAGTGTGCTGCTTTTGTTTAAAAAATCAGTCAGACACTTTTTCGCCTTAAAATCAAAAGGAACGTCAAAAGGGGAGACTGGTATGGAAAAAACAAGTGCCATCAACAAAACCGCCTGGGAATACCGGGCTTATGAATTTTGGAATCAACGCGACGGGACGCCGACGGACAAGGCGAAAGCAATCCTGGCAGATCCGAAAGCGAGCCTGAAGAAACATCAGCATTATTTTGGGGAAGTGATTGGCAAGCGGATTGCCAACTTGTGCGGCTCGAACGGACGCAAAGCGGTTCCGCTGGCGTTACTCGGTGCTGATGTCACGGTCTTCGACATCTCGGAAGAAAACCGCCGTTATGCGCTTGAGCTTGCCGCCTGTGCCGGGACGCAACTCGAGTATATCGTTGGAGATATCTATGAAATTAATTTGAAGACGTACCGGCATCAGTTCGATATCTTGTATCTTGAAGGCGGGACATTACATTATTTTCATGAACTGGAGGCATTCACGTCGATTTTGTTTGCCTTGCTCAAGCCGGGCGGCAAGCTGATTTTAAGCGACTATCACCCGATCAAACATTGTATTGATGAAGACACGTACATCCCGCGTTATTTCGATCAGGATGTGTACGAAGACAAAATCGCCTATCAATCACATTTTGATCCGGCTGAACAAACGGAGTTTCCGAAGGTGATGTTGCGGCACTATACGATGAGTGAGATCGTAAACACGGTCATCCGAATCGGCTTCACCCTCGCACAACTGGACGAACATCGGGGCTGGAACGGCGAAAACATCCCGTGGGAATTCACACTCGTCGCGACGACATAAAACCCAGCGTCCATTTACGGATGCTGGGTTTGTTTGACGATTATCGGTTTTTGTCGTAAATATGAAAGTTCATTTTTACAGGCGTTCAAGACGACGGGAGACGGCAGTCAGGATGACGGCGAGGATGACCATGATGCCACCGACCCACGGTGTGTGGACGAGTCCGATCGTGTCGGCGACAAGTCCGCCGATCGTCGCACCGAGGGCGATCCCGATATTGAAAGCGGCGATGTTCAACGCGGACGCGACATCGACCGCTGCCGGGACATATTTTTCAGCGAGCTGAACGATATAGAGCTGGAGTCCCGGGACATTCATGAACGCAAGCAGTCCCATCAGGATGATGCCGAGGATGCCGGCGACTTTAAACGGAATCATGAACGACATCGCAATCATGACGATCGCGTGGACGATGAACATATAGAACAACGCTTTGATCGGGTTGCCGTTGGCGAGTTTTCCACCGACGGCGTTGCCGATCGCGACCGCGATTCCGTAGACGAGCAGGATGATGCTGATCAGGCTCGGACTGATTTTCGTCACGTCCTGCATGATCGGCGTCAAGTAGGTGAAGGCGACGAACGTTCCACCGTACCCGAGGGCGGTGATCAGGAAACCGAGCATTAAACGACCGTTTTATATAAATCAAAATTCACATTATCAATTGTAAGCAAACAGATATACCTTTTGAAATCCGCTCTCATTATTTTTATTGCATTTGCAACTAAATTGAGATAAATTCTTTATAGACCTCTTTTTTGTTGCAAATGCAACCATCACTTTTGAAAGGAGATTTGTTATGACAAATATTTTGCGCGAAATCGGAATGATAGCGCGTGCTTTAGATTCTATTAGCAACATCGAATTTAAAGAGCATAATCTGACTAAGGGTCAATACTTGTATGTAATGCGGATTTGTGAGAACCCTGGAATTATTCAGGAACAATTGATAAATATGATCAAGGTCGATCGTTCGACTGCTACTCGAGCCATTCAAAAATTAGAAATGAACGGATTCATTGAAAAGCAAATTGATCCGAAAAATAAAAAGAACAAAAGACTCTTTCCTACTCCAAAAGGTGAAAGTATTTACCCTTTCATCAAGAGTGAGAATACGCATTCGAGTCAGATTGCCTTGCAAGATTTTTCCGAAGACGAAAAAGAAATGGCATTCAATTTGTTACAACGCATTCGGAACAATGTCGAGAAGGACTGGGAATTCGTTAAAAAAGGGAACAAGCGAAACTATTAAAAATTGAAGGAGCGATTGATTGCCATGACAACGATGATAAAAAAATGTACCCAAGAAGAACTTCCGAAACTCCAAAACATTAGCATCACGACTTTTACAGAGACATTCCAAGAGCAAAATTCTCCAGAACACCTGCAGGCTTACTTAGAGAAGGCTTATAATTTGAAACAATTAGGACAGGAAGTAGCCAACCCTTCTTCTCAATTCTTTTTTGTTTCTGTCAATGAAGAAGTTGCCGGGTATCTGAAGGTCAATACAGATGACGCGCAGACCGAAGCAATGGGCAGTGATTTTCTTGAAGTGGAACGGATTTATATCAAGAAGGCATTTCAAAAGCATGGGCTTGGGAAGCTGCTGATGGATAAAGCAGTTGAAATTGCGATGGAACAGCAAAAAAAGAATATTTGGTTAGGTGTCTGGGAAGACAATGAGAATGCCCTCGCATTTTATCAGAAAAAAGGATTTGTACAAACCGGTTCCCATTCTTTCTTTATGGGTGATGATGAACAGATTGATTTGATCATGGTTCGGACGCTCTATTAATTGTTGAGAGAAAAAATGATCACTATCCACAATTAAAACATTAAAAAGGAAAAGGTACTGCTCTGAAAGTTTTTCCAAAGCAATACCTTTTTATCATGTCATGATTAGTTTATAGCGAACCCTTTAAGTTTTTATTCATCGCATTTGCTACTTGTTTTGAGTTCGGATCTTTTTCGTTTCGTAACTTCTCCACGATATTCCGATAATCCTTTTCATTCCTATTCTGACTCATTTTAAAGGCGGCCTGGACCTCCTTTACATGAATCTTAAATCCAACAATTCCCTTCATTTCTTTTTCCAGCAACTCAGGAGATAGGGATTCGAAAGAAATCGGGTTCTCACGGTGTCCTTCATACTTATTCAATAGCTTTGTTAGATCCTGTTTTAAGGCTTCTTCTTTTAAAATGCTGGCAGAACCATAAACATGGACTGCTTGATAGTTCCATGTCGGTACATTCTCCTCTCCATACCAAGAGGAAGAGACGTAAGCATGCGGGCCCTGGAATATGACTAAAACATCTCCAGATGTTTCAAACGTCCGCCATTGAGGATTTCCGTAAGCAACATGACCGGTTATATAGTAATCCTTTTCTTCCTTAATCAATTGTAATGGTACATGGGTCGCGATGGGTCTTCCTTTTCTTGTTGAGACAAGTGTGCCAAATGAATGGTGTTGAATAAATTCACGAATCTCCTCAAAATCTGTTACCTTATAATATTTTGGAATATACATGATGATACGCTCCTTCTATAAGTGATGTAAAAAAATAAGATATATACGAAGATCTACCTCAAAATAAAATCGTAGTTTCAGAAGTCCAATGTATACTCTTGAAAAAATCTAAAGTGTGCTTAAAATTTAGAGGTGATCTCTTCATATGAGTCAAATGTTTCCTATCGGACTTCTACAGATACCCATCGGAGTTCCGTTTTGATTAATGTGTTTCTTCAAATTCACAATTGCATTACCGTCATATATCTCTTTTAAGATGCTATCTACCGTTTTAGTTTCTTGTTCACTCCGCCTTTGATTTTTCATCAATTGTTGAAACCAATGACTAATTTCTAAGGGATAAGCATTTCCCGCTATGGAAGAAAGACGGTCATATCCATAGGTTACTTTTTCTTCAGCATTTTCTTCTCCACCCATATAAAAGTATATATCCTTGCGATGCATACCGTTTTTTATTCGTTCGATTTTTTCTTTATTACCAACGTCTTTTATTCCGACCATCAATTCTTCTTTGCTCAATTCAATGATACTCTTCTCAGATAAATCAAATCCTGTTCTTCTTGGGTTGTTATACAAAATAGCAAGTTTATTGGCAAGTTGTATAATTTTTTTTGTATAAATCACTGCTTCTTCTTGGGAAGGTATAATGTACGGCGGGTATCCGATCAAGATACCGGATAATCTAGTGTGACGAATATTCTCGGCTAACTTCTCAGCTTCTTTTTGCCGGATTGAAGATATCCCAAATATAATTTCCATATTTGTAATAAATTCTTCCTCTATTTCTATTGCATTTATCAGCTCAATCTTCTCCTGGAGATTTAGGCTGTGTTGCTCGCCAGTACTACCAGAGACGAGAACAGACTTAATTCCTTGCTCATAGAGATTTTTTATATGACTTATAGTTCCTTGAATATTCAAGGATTCGTCTTCTAAAAAAGCTGTTGGCACTGCAATATGTATCGTTTCAGTTAGCATCGTATGACTTCCTTTCCATTTCCTACACAGGTCAAGATATTTTCTTAACTCAAAAGTTTTAGATCAGATTTTCATTCAACTCATTAGAGTTTTTAGAGATAAGATAAAACAAAAAACCATTCAATATTCGGTAGTAACATCAGGATTGCTTGCTACAAAGATTCTACTATGCAAGTTGACATCTAAAAAGGTACAGTTAAGAACAATTAAACATGTCAAGGAGTATTGAAAATGAAAAATATGATATTTGTTCTAAATGAGGGTTCCCCTAAGTACGAGCAAATATACGAGCAGCTTAAGTCTTATATTGAGTGTGGCGATCTTCCTTCACACAATCGGTTACCCTCTATTCGGCAATTAGCTGATTCCCTTCAGACTAGTCGTAACACCACCTTAACGGCTTATGAACAGCTCGTGGCGGAAGGCTATGTTCGTGGAGAAGGACGGAAAGGATACTATGTCAACGAACTAGAGCCGCGTTTAATTCAAAAACAAGAGATTCCTAGCCTTATTAATAAAAGCCTGAAAAAAAATGAAGTAGCTGTCAGAATTGATTTTAGAGCAGGAGCTGTCGATCAAACCCACTTTCCTTTAAAAATTTGGCGAAAATTATCAAATCAAGTTCTTACATTATCAGATTGTTTTAAATATGGTGAAGTCTTCGGAGAAATGGATCTACGCCAGCAAATTTCCATCTATTTATTCCAATCACGTGGTGTAAAAATAGAACCAGATGCCATTGTCATCGGTAGCAGTACACAACAGTTATTAATCTATCTTGGTCAAATTCTGAAGGCGGAGTACGAAGGTGTTATTGTTGAAGATCCGGGTTACGACGGAGCGAAGGAGGCTTTTCAATTTCATAGTTATAAAATTGAGACATTGCCGATTGACGAGAGAGGTGCTGACTTTTCTGAACTAGAAAAAATGAAATCAAAATTGATTTACGTCACTCCATCTCATCAAAGTCCACTAGGCGTAAGTATGTCAATCCAGCAAAGACAGTTGCTCATCCATTGGGCGAATAAAGTTAAGGGGTTCATTATTGAAGATGATTATGACAGTGAATTCCGTTACACACAGCAACCATTTCCAGCGTTGGCCGCTATCGATTCATCAAGAGTTGTTTACTTAGGGAATTTTTCTAAATCTTTGCTTCCAGGAATCAGATTGAGTTACATGGTACTCCCCCACTTACTAGTAGAACGATACAAAAGTAATTTTCTTAACTTTGAGAGTACCGTCTCACTACAACACCAATTAACAATGTCGAGATTTATGGATTTAGGTGAATGGGATCGCCATATTAAGCGAATGAGGTTAGTTTATAAGCGGAAAATGCAGTGTTTAGTTTCGGCTTTACGATGTCACTTCAATCAAAGTATCTCTATTATCGGGGAACAGTCGGGTTTGTACGTGTTAGTCAAGGTACATTTGAATTGTTCAGAAAAATGGTTGATTGATCGTGCTTCTATCTACGGGGTTAAAGTGTACGCGACTTCTATTTATTTCATTGATAACCATCCCTCGGAACCTATTATTAAATTAGGCTTTAGCAACCTTTCTTACGAAAATATTGAAGAGGGTGTGAAGCTGTTGAAGGAAGCGTGGACTTAAACTTAGTGAGAAATCATGAGGAAAGAACCATTTATTCTAAACGACCGTTCGTCAACAATTTAAACATGTCGGAAAACTTCGCTGGTGGAGATTGTTTCAAGTCTTTTGGAATTAAGAAGAAACTGGCGATGATTGAGACAAGACCTAATGCGGCGACTGCGAAGAACGTCGCGCGCCAACCGAACGCTTGACCGATGAACGTACCAAGCGGGACGCCGGTAACCGTTGCGACCGTCAGTCCGGTGAACATCAAGGCGATGGTACTGGCTTTTTTATCTGCCGGTACGAGCTGAACGGCAATCGTCGCACCAATCGAGAAGAAGACACCGTGCGAGAATGCGGTGATAAAACGGACGACAATCAACAGTTCAAAACTGGGAGCGACGGCAGAGACGAGATTACCTGCTATAAAGACGACCATCAATGCCATCAGTAACGTTTTCCGGTTCATCCGGTTCGTTAGGGCAGTCAAAATCGGAGCACCGACGGCGACGCCGATCGCGTAACCGGAAATGATCAGTCCGGCCAGAGTGATGCCGATATTTAAGTCGCTGGCGATGGCAGCAAGTAATCCGACCGGGACGAATTCTGTTGTTCCGATGCCGAAAGCGCTGATTGCAAGGGCAAGCAGGGCGAGGCGACCGTTTTTAGGAACCTGTTCCTGTTCGGAACGGGGGTTTAATTGATTCATGATAATTCCTCCTAAGGTTGAAATGAATAAAAAACAGCTTGTTGCCGGCAGACCGGGCCCAGTCTGCTTGATGAAAAGGAGAAGCTTCTGCATCCCATCATAGAGTGGCAAGTTGAATTAAGGAAGTACGCACTTTCAAGTACCATAGGCACTAAAAAGTACCTGTCCCGCTGTACTCCAAGAATCGAAAGGAAGAATCAGCATGGCCTATAACATTCCGGTCGAAGCGACGCTGCAAGTCATCGGAGGCAAATGGAAAGTCGTCATCATGTGCCATCTCATCAAAGGGGAACGCCGGACAAGTGAATTGAAAAAGCTGATGCCGAACATCACGCAAAAAATGTTGACGCAGCAATTGCGCGAGCTTGAACAGGATGGTGTCATCATCCGGACCGTCTACGAACAAGTCCCACCGAAAGTCATCTATTCCTTATCCGACTACGGTTGGTCATTGCGTCCGATTCTCGACGCCATGTGTGCGTGGGGCGAAGGACATATCGATTTGACGGGCGAGGAAGTCGAGACTTCTTAAAGCGGACTATCATACTGCACAGCAAAACGACCGTCCTGATTTCAGGCGGTCGTTTTTGTTAGTCCGATTGGAGTGTTTGACCGTGCGAAAAGAATTAGAGGTTAAAAAGGCGAATTCCTTATTAAGGAAATTCACTTCTTAATAGGAGGTAGTCGGTTTGGATAGTCTGTTTATGCTGTCTGTCGATGCCTGGTTTTACATTTATTTTGCAATTGGAGCAGTGGTTGTTTTTCTCATCGGTTGCGGGATTGCCAAGAAAACATAAAAGCAGGATAGCGGCTTTTCGTTTATCCTGCTGATGAGCGTGGTGTTGTTTGCGGCTCTAACTTACTGGTTCAACGGTGCGGCTAAAGAAGTGTTCACAGGAACATTACCTTGGCTGATCAATCTCATATTCGGCGGCGTACTTCTGATCATGTTCCTTGCCGGTTCGAAAATGATGTTCAAAAGAATATAAAGGTCAGTCGCAATCGACGGACTGTTCCTTTCATAGGACCGTCCGTATGTACGTGGTTAAAGAGGGTAACGACTCCCTCGTCGTTCGATGACGAGAATGTGATCCGTGATCTCTTCCGGTTCGTCGTCGAACGGATCATACGTGATTCGTTCGGACAACCGGATTTCGTATTGCTCCAAACCCTCGATGGTTTGCAAATAGTCCGGCAATCTTTCGGTCGGTTCCGTTAAAATTGAATCGGTAAACGGAAAATTATCGTCGTTCGGATTATTTGTATGGATAAAAACGGCGTCCAATCCTGCATCCAGCCGGGACAGTTCGATCCAGAGCTGATACGGCTGCCCCCACGTTTGAAGGGCGGCGTTTAACTCATCCATCAGATGGAACAGTGCCTGGACATGTGCTTTTCGCATTTTAAGGTGACCGTTCCCGCGTCCGTCAAAATCAAGATGGACATGCCAAAAATCGAACCAGCTGTCGGTACTGAAATCGAGTTATGTAATTATCATTTTTACACGTCAAACTAAGTTAAATAAAGCGAATCGGATAATTTCTGATTAAATATCGTTAATTTCTGTTTTTACTTGGTGGTAAATGGAAAGTCCTATATAATGTGAATTAACATTAGTTCACTTTAAATACATTTTTAATGAACTATGAAATGAGGAGGTTTTTACATTGGAAAAATTTTCTTCAGATATTCGTTTGGTCTCTCAAAGGATTCAGCAAATTCAACATTCGATTTCTACCGAAGAAGCTACTAAAACCGCTTTAATTATGCCGTTTTTTCAAACGTTGGGTTATGACGTATTTAATCCGGCAGAGTTCACTCCGGAGTATATTGCTGACGTCGGAATAAAAAAGGGTGAAAAGGTTGATTATGCAATCATGGATCAGGGACAGCCGACTATTCTTATTGAAGCTAAATCAATCCGAGAACCTCTCACGAAACATGATTCGCAACTGTTTAGGTACTATGGAACGACGCAAGCTAAGTTTGCTATTTTAACGAATGGCGATACTTATCGATTCTACACGGATTTAGAAACACCCAACGTAATGGATACTGTTCCATTCTTTGAAATTACACTGTCTACCATTAAGGATAATGAAATCAAAGAGCTGTACAAATTTAAAAAACAAGAATTTAACGTCAACACGATTCTCTCTACAGCAGAGGAACTAAAATATTTAAGTGCGATTAAAGAACAGTTAAAAACACAATCACAGTTACCGAGCGACGAGTTTATTAGATTACTGATTCAAGACTGCTATCAAGGGATTAAAACGCAAACTGTGGTTGATAAGTTTAGACCTATCGTTTCGAAAGCGTTTACACAGTTCATGAATGAGAATATGAATGAACGAATCAAACATGTGATTTCAGGAGACTCGGAATCATCGACGGTTTCTGTTCCTTCCTCATCAGAGTTAGAAGCAGAAAATAGCATCGATGAACCGGGTATAGATATTCCATCACAGCCTTCGATTGAAACCACACAAGAGGAAATTGAGGGGTATGCGGTATGCGACCGTAAAGGTGTTACTTGAATCGACAGTCGATAAAAATCGAATTTTTTATCGGGATAACGCGAGCTACTTTAACATTCTGATTGATGATAGTAATCGGAAATGGGTCTGTCGTTTGCACCTTAATTCATTAACAAATAAATATATAACTTTCCGTGATGAACCGAATGTGCGACATAAAATTAATGAAGTATATGAAATCGAACAATATAAAGAGCGCTTATCAGATATCGTCAACGAAATCATTGCTTCAACTTAATTTCCTTATTTAGATGTCTGTCTTCACAGAATTTATGGCTAGGAAGCCCGCTGCTTCAGTGGTTGGAATGTCAGTTACAATTCTTACTTTTGATAGCGAGGGCATTGACGTGATTTCCGATATGAATCGCTTTTAAGAGAAAGGGTAACCAAAACCAGCCCTGTATCGTAGCGTAGCGGCGTACAAGATTGGCGCTAAGAGGCGATTTGAGAAAAGAATGAAATGAGCGGCTAAACATTCATGAACACCAGATTTTTAATTGTTCTACAACCTGCCTACCTTTAGCGAGGTAGGTTTTTTTATTTCATTTCAGTAATTTTGTTTTAATTTGATTACGCTTTCAATTAAAACATTGTTTCTTAAATGAGGACTTGCTATACTGTTGGTGAACACGGGGAACTTGCGCACGAATCACGGATCAACGAGCGATGTACAGTCAAAACGATGTTTTTATATTACATTGTCTTATAACGGTCAATGATTTCATTAAAGGGGAGCTGAGCACATGGGACAGAAACTCAACTGGACGGCAACACTCGGATTGACGACGGCGCTACTCGCTGCGTCGCTACCGATGCAACCGGTCGCGGCCGAAACGACACCATCCGTCACGGAGCGGGTCGATGCACAACTCGGTCAGATGACACTCGAACAGAAAATCGGACAAATGATCATGCCGGATTTCCGGCTGTGGGACGGGGTTAACCATACGCAGCTGGCACCGGAAGTCGGACGGGTCATCGACCGGTTTGATTTAGGCGGCGTCATCTTGTTTGCGGAAAATGTCAGTGCAACGGAGCAGACGACGAAACTGGTCCATGACTTGCAGGAAGTCATCAAAAGTGACGCGAGTAACGACATTCCGCTGTTCGTGACGATTGACCAGGAAGGCGGCATCGTCACACGCCTCGGGACGGGGACGAACTTACCGGGCAACATGGCAATCGGGGCGACCCGCAGTCCGGCTTATGCGGAAGCGGCAGGCGGTATCATCGGGTCCGAGTTGAAGGCCCTCGGCATCAACGTCAACTTTGGTCCGGTCCTAGACGTCAACAACAACCCGGGCAATCCGGTCATCGGCGTCCGCTCGTTTTCGAGTGATCCACAGCTGGTTGGGGAACTCGGTTCGGCAATGACACGCGGCATCCAGGAGCAAGGTGTCGTTGCGACAGCAAAACACTTCCCGGGACACGGGGATACGGCGGTCGATTCGCATTACGGTCTGCCGGTCGTCGACAAATCACTTGAAGCATTACAACAGCTTGAACTGATTCCGTTTAAACGGGCGATTGCGGAAGGCATCGACATGATCATGACGGCACATATCGGCATGCCGCAAATCGAGGATGAAGTCGTCGAGTCCAAACAAGGGACGTTCCCGTTACCGGCGACGTTGTCGGATGACGTCATCACCGGTGTCCTGCGCGAAGAACTCGGCTATGACGGACTTGTCGTCACCGATGCCTTGAACATGCAGGCGATTGCCGACAACTTCACGGAGTCGGAAGCCGTCATCAAGACGTTTCAGGCCGGGGGCGATATCGCCTTGATGCCGACGATTTTAAGATCTGCGAACGATGTGACGAAACTGGAAACGATCTTTGACGATGTGATTGCAGCCGTTGAAGCCGGTCAATTATCGGAAGCAACGATTGACGCATCCGTCGAACGAATTTTGACGTTAAAAGCAACGCGCGGCATTTGGAACGAAACAGTCGACGCGGCGACGCTCGACGAAAAACTCGTACAAGCAAAAACGGTCGTCGGCAGTCCGGAGCATAAAGCACTTGAACGAGAAATGACGGAAGCCGCGGTCACGCTCGTCAAGAATGATAAGAAAACACTGCCGCTCAAACCAAAGAAAGGCGAGACGATCCTCGTCCTGTCACCGGCAAAAGATCAGACGGACAGTATGGTCAAGACGATCCGGTCGCTTGAGAAAAACGCCGGTAACCTGAAACACGTCAACATCGTGACAGAAAATTATACGGCGTCGACGCCGCACCTGGAGCAAAACCAGGTCTTGCAAGAAAAGCTGGATGCGGCGGACTACATCATCGTCGGCTCAAACGTCAACAACAGTGACAAGCTGAAAGCGACGGCGGCGGATCATTATGTACCGGCGGAAGTCTTCCGTCAGGCAAAACGGACCAACACACCGTCCGTCCTGCTCAGTCTCCGGAATCCGTATGATGTCGCCGTGCAACCGGATGCGAAAGCGCAACTCCTTGTCTACGGTTTCAAGGGCGATCCAAACGGGCCCGACTCGGAAGCCGGGAACACGAAATCGGCCGGACCGAATTTACCGGCAGGAATCCGTGCCATCTTTGGTGAAGTGAAACCACAGGGAAAACTGCCGGTCGATGTCCCGAAATTTGAGGACGGTCTGTTTAAAGAGGCGCTTCATCTCGAGTTTGGAGACGGGTTCCGGAACTGGAACCGGTAAGTGTGAAGGGAATAGGTGAGCTCAATCAATCGGATTGGGCTTTCGCTATTGACTTTTTTTGCAATAAAATTTTAATGATCTGTTAAGTGGAGTAAACTAAAGTTTTTTAAGGGTTACATAGTGAGTAGAGAGGGTGTTGACGATGTTAGATAAATTAGCGACAGAACGACGAAACGCACGAACGATGCACCTGGACGACATGGCGGTCGAAGAGGTTCTGCGTGTCATGAATGAAGAAGATACGACAGTTGCGAGTATCATCCGACAAGAGATTCCGGTGATTGCAGAAGTCGTCAAACAGGTCATTACGTCGTTTCAGGCCGGTGGGCGCCTGATCTACATTGGAGCCGGGACGAGCGGACGACTCGGTGTCCTCGACGCGGCGGAATGTGTGCCGACGTTCGGTGTCTCGCCGGACATGGTCGTCGGACTGATTGCGGGTGGGGAACGGGCACTGATTCAAGCCGTCGAAGGGGCGGAAGACAGTCAGACGCTTGCCGTCGAAGATTTACAGGCATTTAAAGTAAACGTAAACGACACCGTCATCGGCATCGCGGCGAGCGGACGGACGCCGTATGTCATCGGCGGACTGGATTATGCACACGAAGTCGGTGCGACGACGGCTGCCCTGTCCTGTAACAAACAAGCGGTCATCAGTAAGCACGCGCAGTACAAGATTGAAGTCGAAACCGGACCGGAAGTCTTGACCGGTTCGACTCGACTCAAAGCAGGCACGGCACAAAAACTTGTCCTGAACATGATTTCGACGGCGGCGATGATCGGCGTCGGAAAGGTCTATCAAAACTTGATGGTCGACGTCCAGTCGACGAACGAAAAGTTAGAAGTCCGTGCGAAACGGATGATTGTCGAAGCGACCGGAGTTGACGGAGAGACGGCAGCGCGTACTTTCACTTCGGCGAACGGTCACGTCAAGACGGCGATCGTGATGATTTTAGCCGACATATCGTATGATGAAGCAGTCGAACGCTTGCACCGCGCAAACGGATTCGTCCGTGATGCACTTTAAGGGGGGATAAAAGATGAAAAAAGAAGAAATTTTGGCGGAAGCCATCCTCGCACAGGTCGGGGGAACGGATAACATTCGGCAACTCGCCCACTGCATGACACGGGTCCGGTTGTCGCTGAAAGACCCGACGAAAGCAGACATCGAGGCACTTAAACAAATCGACGGTGTCATGGGTGTCATCGATGACGAGACGTTGCAACTGGTCGTCGGACCGGGGACCGTCAACCGGGTCGCGGATCATCTCAGCCGCACGACAGGACTTGCAATCGGTGAGGAATCGGTCGACGAAAACTTGACGTTCGAGGAACGGGCCGCGATCGAACGGCAAAAAGTTAAAGAGAAACAAAAGTCCCCGTTCAAGCGCTTCTTACGCCGGATCGGGAACATCTTCATCCCGCTCATCCCGGGACTGGTCGCATCCGGAATCATCAACGGCGGAGCGAACTTCGCGAAGAATGCCGGAGTCGATGCAACAGTGACCTGGATGCAGATTCTATTGTTACTCGGAAGTACCGTCTTTGCCTACCTAGCGATCCTCGTCGGCTGGAATACGGCGAAGGAGTTTGGCGGCACACCTGTCCTCGGAGCGATTGCCGGCGGGATTTTATTTAATCCGTTACTCGTCGACATCGTTATTTACGGGGAACCGCTCGTCGTCGGTCGGGGCGGACTGTTTGGTGTCATCTTTGCCGCCTGGCTGATGACCTATCTTGAAAAACACATCCGCCGCTTCATGCCGGTCTCAATCGATATCATCTTTACACCGCTGTTTACGGTCTTGATTGTCGGCTTTACGGCACTTTATGCAATCATGCCGGTCGCCGGCATCTTGTCCGACGGCATCATGTTAGGCATCAATGCAACGCTTGAAGTCGGTGGACCACTCGCCGGTGCCGTGCTCGCCGGATTCTTCCTGCCGCTCGTCATGGTCGGTCTCCACCATGGCTTGACACCGATTCATTTGGAGCTCCTGAACACGATTGGAGATACGCCACTCCTACCGATTCTCGCAATGGCAGGTGCGGGTCAAGTCGGGGCGGCACTGGCGATTTTCGTCAAGACACGCAATCAGCGTTTACGTAACATTATTAAAGGGGCGATTCCGGTCGGTTTCCTCGGGATCGGTGAGCCGTTACTGTACGGGGTCACGTTACCACTCGGTCGTCCATTCTTGACGGCGTGTATGGGAGCAGCTGTCGGCGGAGCTTTCCAGGCGACGATGAAGACGACGGCACTTGGAATCGGTGTATCCGGTCTGTCGTTGACACCGTTGATTGATAACGGGATGTACCTGACGTATATCGCTGGTCTCGTCATCTCATACGCGGCAGGGTTCCTGTTTACGTATTGGTTTGGCTTTAAGGAGGAAATGGCAGACGGGATTTAACGGGGATAGAGGATTTCAGAAGAAATAAAAAGATGGAAGATCACGTTTGAGGTGATGTTCCATCTTTTTTTGACTCCCGGCCCATTCAAAATCAATGAGCAAAAAACTGATTCACTGATTTATCGGACTTCAGCTGATTCCGGATCAGCTTTTTCAAGTCCTGTTCCTGTTCGATTGTGCTGAGTTGCGTGTTGTACCACCCATCAAGCTGTTCCCGCGTCACCTTGAAGGTATAGTCCGGGAACGAAAAGGTGATGTGGTCGACATTATCGACAAGTGCAAAGAGATAGGTTGCATTATACAAGACCGTTTCTTTGATTTCTTGTTCGACTTCTTCTGTCTCAATTTCTTTATAGTCTAAAGTGATTCCGTACGGTGTTTGTTTGGTTTCAAGAGCGATCTGTCGCAACTCTTGATGGTGTGCCAATTGCTTGACGATCGTTCCGACAGCACTGTTATCGCCGACATAAGTATGTTTGTAGTGGAACAGGTCCACCTTTGAATCAGCACGTTGGCTGTAGCCGTTCCAAATCAGTACGAGGCAGACAATCGACAGCAATGGGATTAAAATTCGTTTCATTGATAATCGCTCCTTTAAGTATCTCCTCCTCATGGTATCATAATTTGTAGAATACCTCCTAAAAAATTCTTATATTGGGACTTTAGTAACAATTCGTCAAGAGTGAACATCTAGTCAATCAAGAGGAGTGAAGCAGATGAAAGGACTCGCCATTTATTTAAGTGAACCGTTGACTGATGAGGCGAAAGACAACATCCGACAGATGCGGACAATTGGTTTTACCTCAATCTTTACCTCATTACATATTCCGGAAGACGACCCGACGCTGTATACGGAGCGCTTGCGGGACCTCGGGGCGCTCGCTCGGGAGCTCGAGATGGAACTCGTCGCGGATATCGCACCAAGTTCGCTTGCCGCACTCGGCAAGACGTGGGACGATGCTGCTAGCTTAATCGAATGGGGCGTGACCGGTCTGCGGGTCGATTATGGCATCACGCCGAAGCAGGTCGCGGACTTGTCAAAACAGATGATTGTCGCCTTAAACGCTAGTACATTGACGGCAGAAGAGCTCGCTGCGATGAAAGCAGAGGGGCTTGTCCTTGAGCAGGTCGAGGCGTGGCACAACTTTTATCCGCGACCGGAAACGGGGCTTGACCGAGACTGGTTCCACGATAAAAACCGCTGGCTCCGTGAACAGGGAATCCGTGTCCAAGCATTCATTCCGGGAGACGGACAACGGCGTGGTCCGCTTCATGCCACGTTACCGACGCTCGAAGACCACCGCAGGAGATCACCGTTTGCCTGTTATCTCGAGCTTCAAGCATCCGTCGACCGGATTCTGATCGGAGACCCGGGTTTGTTGGCGAGCACGATGAAACAGTTTGCTGCCTATCAGGAGGGAATCATTGTCCTCCGGGCGACGGGTCAAAGCGATGATCCGTTGTTGACGCGCGTACAGACGAACCGGTTGGATCCGGCACGCGACGTCATCCGGTCCGTCGAGTCGCGTAGCTCCGGGCACCCAGGCAATGGATGGCTTGAACCCGCGACCGTATCAGACCGGCCTGTCGGCTCGATCACGATCGACAATCTTAAGTACGGACGGTACGCCGGCGAATTGCAAGTCACGAAACGGAATCTTGCTGCCGACGAACGGGTCAATGTCGTCGGTCGCGTGATTGAAGCGGATTGGCCGTTGCTGCAACAGATTGGACCCGGTGGACGCTTTCAAATCGAATGGTGCTGATCGTTGATGCATAACAAGCGGTCGCACTTAAAATAAACAGCAGAAGAGACGTCCATGCCTTGCATATGCTCGGCGTGGGACGTCTCTTGTTGTTTATGTGCAAGCTATCATGATTAGCTCCATGTCATCTATCTCGTGAAGGGGGCGGAAACATCATCCGTTGACCAGTTTTTCCGAATCACTTCAAGGACGACCTCCGGATCATCCCAGTGCAAGATGTGGGAAGTCGACGGAGCAGATATTACCGTCCCACCGGTTTTCTCCTGCCAGATGGCAATCGCTTCTTGGCGGAACGGTTCATCCGAGACGGGTAACGTCGCCCGCAGCAACAGCACGTTTTTCCCCGGGACGTCGTCAAGGAAGTCGAGAATTTCGTCCTGATACATTGCCGCCAGGATCGCACGCGCCGTTTTCGCACGGGCATGCCAGTAATATCGTCCGTCCTGCATCCGGACGAAATCTTGTCCGGCCAAGTCAAGTAACGGCGACCGGCGCATCTTCGGTCCATAGACAGCGACGTCTAAAAACGCTTCGAGTGTCGCAACCGATTCTTCGAAGTCGGTCTCGTAAAAGGCAGCTTCTTGCTCGAGCGGTGTGCCGCGCAATCGTTTACTCTGATACCCGCCGTCAATCAAAATCGAGCCGCGGACCCGTTCCGGCTGTTCCTTCTGATAAAAGAGCGCGATGAAACTGCCCCAGGAGTGCGAGAGGAAATAAAAATCTTCAATATGTAAGTGTTCAAACAGTTGGTTCAGCCAATCGGAAAAGCGGGCAAACCGGTAGTCGTTTTCGTCTGCGAACGGTTCCGTTTTTCCGTGACCCGGGGCGTCAATCGAAACAATCCGGTAGTCATGTTTCAAGGCATCAGCCAGTTCAATGAAGCTGAGGCTTGTTCCGCCGAGGCCGTGCAGGCAAAAAATCACCGGACGGTCCGGTTCGCCCCATTCGGTGACCTGTGTAGAGGTACCTGCGCATTCAATGTTATACCGTTTCATTTGACTTCCTCCGTTTCGATAGGTGAGTTCTTACTTTTTAACCATTATTATACATCATTTATTGTATACTGAAGCTAAGAAATTGAATGAAAACACTATGGAGGGAACGTGGAATGAAAATTACAGTGGCAACACTTTGGACGGATCAGGTAAAACCGATGCAGGACTTTTACACTGGGACACTCAGTTTTCCGCTCGTCGAGGAGACGGAAACATCCTTTACGGTCCAAATCGGAACGAGTCAGCTTCGATTTGAACTGGACACGACGCAGCAAGCGAAACAATATCACTTTGCGTTCAATATTCCGGGGGATGCGTTTCAGCTGGCGAAGAATTGGTTGCGGCAACGCCTCCCGTTATTGATCGAGGACGGTGCGGACGAAATTTATTTTGAAAACATCGATGCGCATTCCGTCTACTTTTACGATCCGGACGAGAACGTCGTCGAATTGATTGCCCGCCATGCCGTCAATCCGGATAAGTCGCTTTCAACGTTTAGCGTACAGGATATACTCGATATCGGGGAAATGAACGTGACGACGCCGGACGTCGCCGGTGTCGGGGCAAGATTTGCTGAACTGGGTATCGTTCGGCGGGATTGTCAGCCGATCAAACCGGATTTCCTGAACTTTCTCGGAGAAGCGGAAGACGGAACCCATCTGTTGCTCGGGCGCGCCGGACGGCCGTGGTTATTTTCACCGAAAATAGCGCTGACGAGTCCGCTCGAGTTAGAGATCGATAATCAGATGCATGTCCGACTTGATCGGGAGGGTGTGCTGCATCGTAAATAAGAGGTAGAACGGTGTCTACGCGATTAAAAATATGTTAATGACGTCTAAAAGAGGAGAGTGAATCATGAAAAGAGTCAATGTGTTCAGGCGTTTTCTAGCTGCTGCTTTTCTATTGTATGGAGGATACTTAGCTGTATTTGAAGTACCGGACACGCTTAGCATCGCTTTAATTTTAGCGGGGATTACCCAGTTAACGGTTGATTTAGTTTTTCCGAAGAACGATCCGGTTGATGAGAAGCAACGGTCCGTCCAGTCGAAAAGTGGCAGTACATCTTATGCTTTAAGTATTCTGTATGCGTTCGCTCTCTTAGCGCTCGTTCACTTTAATCTCATTCAACATGTCATGACGGCGTTATTGATCATGTTTAGTTTGCAAATGCTTACGTACCCGGCAATGCTGTTCTTATATAAACGTGTTATGTAGGAGAACAACATGCGCTTTATGTATTTTCCTTCAGAAAGCGTGAGGAACAAGAAGCTTGGGTCGCTTAAAAGTGTTCTCGACCATTTCATGAAAAATCACTATCGCTTTATTATTTGTGACGTATTGTAGGTTCAACTGCAGGAAAGGACAGCCGATGACGAACTTTTGGAAAGTAAACGGCAAGTGGCGGGTCGGACGAATGGTTTTAATCGGGATATTGCTCGTGTTGATCTCGTGTTTTTTTTATACTTTTCATCAGAAAATCCTGCGTCAATTATACTTGGAGGACCAACTCGAACAGCAGTACGGACTGGAAAAAGACGAGTATCAAATAAAAAGTTATTTCTCGAAGTTTGGTTACGACTATATTCTCGTCTTACATGACGAACCTCGGACATCGTATGACTTTAACGTTCGAGAAACTAACGGAGATTACTATGCAGTATACTTAGGACACAACTTTTTAGATCCATCCGAAGCGTCTATTGATTTCCGGGAGCCGAAACACCCCGAGTTCGAACAGTTTAAAGATGAACCGTAAACGTATAGGAGGTTGCAACGCAAACGTTTCAAAACAGGAGAAATCCAAATGAGGCACGACTCTAACTGGCTCAATCAGCCGAATAAAATCGACAGGCAGCACCCATTGAAATTTACTACACACAGAAGGCGGTACCGAATTTTGGCACAATACGTATTATACGTTTAACCGGATGACTGGTCACGCCTTGCTTCAACCGATTCCGTCAGCATCGTTCTTATGTCGGATTGAAGTGAAGTGAATTTACAACCGCCCGCGCAATCGCGACAAATCCGAAGCCGCCAGCAGTCTCGATATGGTCAATAAGGCGATGATTTTGAAGCTGTTATGTGAGTTAAAAGAAACATATGACCGGGCGTATTTTTTCATTACACATGATGTCCAAGCACAAGCACTCAGCAATCAATTCGTCGGCAACTATCCGAAGCTTGGGTCCTTTGTACAAGCGACGGATCACTATGTTTATGCTATAAAAGATGCGATGCTTGCGACGTATCCTAGGAAACGGAAGAGTCGAAAGCAGACACCTGTATAAAGGTGTCTGCTTTTTTGTAAGTTATGTAAAGGAAACTTGACACATCAGTTCAGTTTTACATATTATTGGAAGAGGAAGGGTGGTCGAAATGAAAAATAAGGTAAAGCTATTGCGGGAGGGACGACACTGGTCGCAAGGTGACCTCGCGAACGCATTAGGGGTGTCGAGACAGACGGTCATCTCGATTGAAAAAGAGCGGTATAATCCGTCGCTTGCGCTCGCGTTTTCGATTGCCTCCCTGTTCGATTGTCCGATTGAAGCGATTTTTGTACCCGAATCGAAGAAAAAAGGAGATGGTCTTTTGTGAAACACATGCCGATGATCAATCGTCTACTCGCTGCCGTCATGTTGATGTACGGCGGTTATCTGATGCTGTTCGACGGACCGCGTCCACTCAGTATCATCTTGACATTAGCGGGCCTTGGTCAACTCGCGACCGATGTGATTTTCCCGGCTGCTGAACCCTATGATGAACGACAAGAAGAGATCAAGAGGAAAAGTGGTCACATGTCATATGCCTTGAGTATCCTCTATGTGTTTGTGGTGCTGATGCTCGTTCAGTGGCAAGTCGTTGACGATCTCATGACAGCGTTGTTGTGTGTACTCGTCATTCAGGTCATGACCTTCCCAGTAATGATGTTTGTGTACAGTCGACGCAACTGATAAAACAAAAGAACAGGCGCCAGGCGTCTGTTCTTTTTTTAATAGTATTCCGACAGCTGTTCCCGCGATTCTTCTGTTAAGTACCCGAGTGACAAGAAGCTTTGAACGAAGCGAAAAGAATCCGCAGGTTGATTCGGCGCCAGGTCGTCAGCGAAGTGATGCGGTGTCTTGTGCACCTCGATGCCGGCAGCCTGCAGTTTGACGAAGTCAAAATCGAGGACGACCGTATCCGTCTCGTCCCAAGGGGGTTCTGAGTTCGAATAGAACTGATGGACGGTCTGTGCGAGTTGATTTGTTGTAGGGTTCAGCTCAAACAGTAAATAACCGCTATGCGGACTTTCCGTGTGAAGGTTTGTAGAGATGCCGCCCCGGGCAACGATTGCCGGTAAAAACTGACGATGGGTGTAGTGTCTGAGAATCATGCAGGCCGGCCTCCTTTTGCTATCAAAATTGACTGTTTTGCATTTTGTTCAACAATTGATCAAACGTTTGATGATCGTTTTTCGTAAAGGACTGGAAGTAACGTTCGTCGATGACTTCGATGACCGGCGCGGATGCCTGGACGAGTGTTTCTCCGTCCGCCGTCAGAACGATCCGTTTTTCACGGTCAATCCGTTTACGGGTTAAGAGTCGGTTTTGCATCAGTTTTTTTAGCGTCTGTGAAATCGATCCGCTCGAGAGCTCGAGTGTCGTCTCAAGCGACTTTTGTGTCGCGCTCTCTAGTTGGTATAACGTATAGAGCATATCGAATTGAGAACGCGAGAGTTCCCATTGTTTTAACGTATCATTGACTTCTTTGACGTAACGATTGTGGATGCGTTGGATCGATTGCCAGTGTCCAATCGATGAAAAGGCAGCATGTGGATTCATCGAACTTCCCCTTCCTGTTGTTGTGTACTATGGAGCTGCGTTACAAGTTGATGCAACGCGTGTTGTTGCGATGCGGTCAAGGCATGAAATTGATTCGCTTGAAAACGTTCGTATTTCGGTAAGACTTCGTTTAAAAACCGTTCTCCAGCCGGTGTCAGATGGAAATAGTTGACCTTGCGGTGACGTTGTTTTTCGATCAGGCGCTTGGCGAACAGCTTTTTAATCCCTTGAGAAATCGTCCCGTCCGTGACATGAATCAGGCAGGCGATTTCTTTTTGACTTGTACATGTCGTCGACTTTAAGCAGCGCAAGACCTCGAACATCGTGTGCGAGAGGTCCCACGTCTTTAAGAAGGCATTGACTTGTTTCGTTTGATGATTGTGGTACGTCGTAATCGTGTTCCAGCATGCGATCGGTAATGTCTTTGTATTGGGTTGCATATGTAACCTCTTGTTTTAAAGTGATTGTACGATTTGATTAGATACAAAATAACACAAAAAAGGGGGCGGGACTAGCTCTTATTTTTGGAAAAAACACATCGCCGTACAAGGCTTGTTCCAGTAGCAGGACAAGCGTTGTACAGCGATGTGTTTTCAATCGGCGCGTTGCTCGTTTACCTCGCCTGCCGGGTGACGGCCCCACGCTAAATAAAGGAGGGGCCCGATATAATTGACACTGAAAATGGTGAGCCCCCAAACCCACTTCGGTCCGCGTGTCTGCTGACGCGTAAACAAATCGATACAAGCGACGGCGAGTAAACAAAACCCCGTCATATAAGTCGTTTTTTTTAAGAGTTGCTGAATCGGATGCATCATCGTTCCCCGCAATCTTTTTAAATAGTTGAGGTATTGATTCTTCTGTTATGTCACTAAAAGCGGACTATCGAAATTCTGCAGGACTAAAGCATGTTGATGTAGCTTAAAACCGTACCGGGTAAAGCAATCCTTTGATACGAGCCCGTGATGGGTGACGATTTCGAAATTGCCGCTGACTCGGTAATGCCGATGTTTGTTTTGCACATCCTGAATGAAGGCCTCCAATAAAAGGCCGCGCTCGCCAAGCCCTTCTTGACGGACGTGGACGTCGAGTAAGTTGTACTCGGCGACTTTGATCTGGTCATATAGGCGTGTGTTGACGTACTCGACGGTCATGTGTGACCGGGTTGATAAGAGTGACCGGTTCGCTTGCTGATTTTCCAGTAACGTGACGTAATAAAGGGCATGTGATTTATGACTATTCCGTGTGACTTGAACGACTTGGTTTTCATTATTATAGGCTAATCCGATGAGCGATTCCTTCGGATGGTTTCGGATAATGAGCGTGCGACGTGTACAAACGTCACGCCAGTCGGTTTCTGGAATCCATTTCAATTCAAATGTCCGAGGTGTTCTGGTGAACTTCATGGTATGCATGGAACCTCCTTTTTGACTAGTGCTTTAAATATACACTTTTTGGAAAAAATATTAAACGAATAATGTTAATGTTATTTACTCAAGTTCGATTTGTCGATTGGCATTTTTAATAGAATGTTCAAGACGTACATCGAATGAAGCACGTTTACTGCGAGGACAACAGGGAAAAATTGTTTTGAAGCGTCTATCTTAAGAAAGGAAGTGTCCGTTCATGCAGAAAAATCAACAGCGTTATGCGTTGCGCAACCTCGCATCCGGTTTTTTATTCGGTCTGGGTCTCGTCGCATTCTTAGACGAAGTCATTTTTCACCAATTGTTAGGCTGGCATCATTTTTATGACAAATCAACGACCGCGGTCGGACTGTTTTCTGATGGTCTGTTTCACGCATTCAGTTGGTTCGCGACAGTGGCAGCCCTGTTTCTAGTTGCAGACTTACGGAGACGATCCGCCTTTTGGATGAAGCGGTGGATCAGTGGTGTGATGATCGGCGGAGGTTTTTTCCAATTGTACGATGGTCTGATCAATCATAAAGTCTTCGCGATTCATCAAATTCGCTACGGTGTGGAACTTCTTCCGTATGATATCGCCTGGAATGCGATCGCTGCGCTTATTTTAGCGGGAGGGATTGTGTTATTCCTGCAGACTGGGAAACAACTGCGGACGACAGGGGAGGCGAAATAAGTGATGCATACGCATGAAGGCATGGGAAACGGTTTTGAAGCGAGTGTGACGCTCCTCGTGCTCGTCTTATTTCTCGTTTATCCGGTTGCCGCCTGGAAAACGAACAATCACTACCGGCGCTGGCCAATCCATCGGTACGTGTTTTGGGGAAGCGGGATACTGAGTGCCGGTGCTGCGCTCGTCGGTCCGGTTGCAGACTGGGCACACATGAACTTCGCGGGACATATGACGGGGCATCTCTTACTCGGGATGCTCGCACCACTCCTGCTCGTGTTTGCGAAGCCGGTGACGTTATTGTTACGGACGCTACCCGTGCAGGCGGCAAGACGGGTGACGGGCGTCTTGAACAGTCAGCCGCTTCGTCTCTTGACGCACCCGATGACGGCAACGGTTTTAAACATCGGCGGCTTGTACCTGCTTTATACGACAGGACTCTATCCGATGATGCATCAGTCGACTGCACTCTATGCCCTGATCCATCTCCACGTCTTCCTGGCCGGTTACTTGTTTACAAGCGCGCTGATCTATATCGATTTGACGCCGCACCGCTACAGTCACGTCTACCGGGCGGGTATTTTAATACTGGCGTTGGCGGGGCATAAGATTCTTTCGAAATATCTCTACGCTCATCCACCCGGTGGAGTGGGGAAGGCGGAAGCGGAACAAGGCGCCATGCTGATGTATTACGGGGGAGATGTCGTTGATCTCGCGCTCATCATTATTCTTTGTTATCACTGGTACGAGGCGACGGCACCGCGTTTACAACTGTCAGAAACAGTGGAAATGAGGCAGGAATGAAGAAGATACTATATTCGTTCGAACATCCACATCATAATAAGAATCAACGGCAACACCAGCCGTAACGAAAACTGGAGAAGAAATTTGCAATAAGCGAATTCTTTCTTCGGTTTATCAAAATCAGGCGAGAATACGCCCACTTCTAAACGGTCAGGGTGAAGCCCGAGTGAAAGTGGGAGATGAATCGCCAACCTCTCTTTCGGGTATATCCTTTGTAAGGAGGTGAACATCATGTTGACTCACAAGGCCTACAAATTCAGAATCTATCCGACAAAAGAACAGGAAATCCTGATCGCGAAGACGATCGGTTGTTCACGCTTCGTCTTCAACCACTTCTTGGCGAAGTGGGATGAGACGTATAAAGCGACAGGGAAAGGACTGTCTTACGGGTCTTGCTCGAAAGAAATTCCTTCGTTGAAGCAGGCATTCGACTGGTTGAAAGAAGTCGATAGCACGTCTGTGCAAGCGAGCGTCAAACATCTTGCTGATGCCTTTGACCGCTTCTTCAAGAAGCAGAACGAACGACCCCGCTTCAAGTCGAAGTGCAACCCTGTTCAATCGTATAAGACGAACATTCAAGGCAAGTCTCAACTTCCAGAAGTCTCAATCGTCGGCACCAAAATCAAAATTCCAAAGCTGAAGTGGGTGCGCTTCGCTCATTCGAGGCAGGTCGTCGGACGCATCTTGAATGCGACCATCCGGCGGAACGTTTCAGGAAAATACTTCGTCTCCCTGCTCGTCGAGCAGGAGAGCAACGAAATGCCGAAGACGGGCTCATCCGTCGGCGTCGATGTCGGGTTGAAGCACTTCGCCATCCTGTCGGACGGCACGGTATACAAGAACGACCGTTACTTCCGTTCGCTTGAGAAGAAGCTCGCTCGCGAGCAACGCAAGCTTTCTCGTCGTCAACGGTTGGCCTTGGACAAGAAAGTGAAACTTTCCGAGGCGAAGAACTATCAGAAGCAAAAGCGGAAGGTCGCCCGCATCCACGAGAAGATCGCGAACAAGCGAACCGATTTCCTGCACAAGGGATCGACCGAGATCGTCAAAAACCACGACGTCATCGGGATCGAGACCTTGCAGGTGAAGAACATGCAGAAGAATCGCAAGTTGAGCAAGTCCATCTCCGAGGTCAGTTGGTCGGAGTTCTTCCGCATGCTCGGATACAAGGCGGAATGGTACGGAAAGACCGTCGTGAAAGTCGGCAAAATCAGCATGGTCAATGTCACGTTCGGTAGTAGCAAGGAAGATGATCCGACGAATCGGTTCTTCAATCCGGATCTTGCCGGCGGGGCGATGCTCGATATCGGAACGTATGCACTCTCGTTCACACGCTTGTTCTTATCGAGTCAGCCGACCGAATTGCATACGACACTTAAAAAATACAAGACAGGTGTCGATGAACAGTCAGGCATCGTGATGAAAAACAATCAAGAGGAGCTGGCCGTCGTGTCACTGGCGATGCGGGCGAAGATGCCGAAGCGGGGAATCGTCGCTGGAGAAAAGGGCTTTATCACGGTCGATGATTTTCCGAGGGCAGACAAGGCGACCATCACCTATACGGCGGATGGGACCGTCGAGACGATCGAAGCCGGAGATACGGGTAAAGCCCTCGTGTATGAAGTCGAAGCGATGAATGAGATGGTGATGAACGGACGAGAAAACTGGACGTTACCACTCTCACGTCAGGTGATGAGCTTGATGGATGAGGCACGCCAACAATGGGACTTATCCTATGCTTTTGAATAATTAAACGGAATCATGCGAAAGGAGCGAGTACGATGATGAGAGGAATCGATCATGTCGGGATGACTGTACCCGATATGGAAGAGGCGACGACATTTTTCAAGCAGGCCTTTGACGCGGAGGTTTGTTATGATGTGCAACGCCCTGAGCAAGAACCGATGCAAGGTGAGGAAGTCGAACAGCAACTCGGATTACCGTCCGGGAAAACAATCATCCACATGCGATTACTGCAAATCGCGAAGGGACCGACGCTCGAACTGTTCCAGCTCGGTACACCGACGGATCAGGAACCGGCACGGATTTCTGATCTCGGTCTGCACCACTTCAATCTATGTCGATGACATGCAGGAAGCGACGCAGCGGTTTAAAGACGCAGGAGGAACGCTTCTTTCGGCACCGCATCCGTTAGCTGGTGTTGAGGACGGTCCGCGTAACCGTGGCGTCTATGGTGTCACGCCATGGGGCAGCTTGATTGAATTAATCGCTTATCCGGACGGTATCGATTATCCCGATGGCAGCGAAGCAAAGCGGTGGACACCACCGGCTTAAAATCGTAGAAACGAGTGATGTTATTCTTCTTAAGGAAGCGTGCATCGCTCGTTTTTTTTGCCCTGCTAAAAAAGGTTTTTGGAAGGATTTGGTGAATTCCTAATAAGAGAATGAAACGAGGGGGAAGATGGATGACACACGAAGAATTAGCGGTACGGTTTCAGACGTTCGCGGAACACGAGTGCAAGGACTCGAGTCCGTTGTACGACTACTTGTCGCGTCACGTCGCGTGTGACACAGCGATTTTGACAATATGCCAACAGGCACGGGACGGACAACCGGTACCGAATCTCTTGTTTGGTGCCGTTCATTATCTGTTACTAAAAGGAGTCGAGCATCCGTTAGCCCGGTATTATCCGAGTGTGACGACGGACGCCGCACCGTTCGATGAGTCATTTCCGGCTTTTCAGGATTTTTGCCGGGTCTACGAAACGGAATTGATTGAGTTGCTGACGACGCGTCTCGTCCAAACGAACGAAGTCCGGCGCTGCACGTATCTCTATCCGGTCTTCGGGATGATTCATCAAGCCGAACAGCGTCCGCTCGCGTTACTTGAGATCGGTACGAGTGCCGGTCTGCAGTTGCTGTTCGACCAGTACGCATATGACTACGGAACGGGGGAGACGTTCGGAAATCCGGCGTCGCGTCTTCGTTTGACGTCGACGATCGAAGGTGAGCATGTTCCACCGCTTGCACGGACAGCACCGCCGATCGCGGAGCGAATCGGACTCGACCTGAATACCGTTGATTTGACGGATGACGACGAACGACTATGGTTAAAGGCCTTGATTTGGACGGAACACCGCGAGCGGCTCGAATTGTTTGAACAGGCGGCACGTTACGTCGCCGAACATCCGCTCGAGCTGATTGAAGGGGACGGGATTCAACTTCTTGAACCATGTGCCGAGCGAATTCCGACAGCGCATATCCTCTGTATTTTTCATACCCATGTCGCAAACCAGTTGCCGCTTGCGCTGAAAAAAGAACTGCTCCACGTCGTCGAGCAGATTGGACAAACGCGTGACGTCTATCACTTGTACAATAACGTTCAGGACCGTTATTTGCACCTCGATCTGTACCGGGACGGGGCACTCCAGGAACAGACGATTGCTGAAACGGACGGTCACGGGCGCTGGTTCAAATGGTTGTTGCCGACTGCATCCGTTCTGCCGAACTAAGGAACACACGGAAGTAACCGGTTGAAGTTGAATAAGACACGAGAAAGAAGGGACGGTCTATCGCTGATAGGTGACCGTCCCTTTTTCTCGTTTTCTGGACACCGTCAGTTGTGCGCAACAGCATGTTGTGTGAGGGAATTACATCAAACCGCCGGCTCGAAGGGGTCCCTGCGTCGTGATCGTAAAAATAATTTTTGCGATTTCCTCCGGGGATTCATCGCGGTCTTGGATGAGCCATTCCTGCATGACACCGATATGGGCAGACGCGATATAGGAGATGAGGTAATCGCTTGGGACAAGTGCTTTTTGTCTCAAGAACAACGAACCGGACGCCCGCTTAAAGAGTGCGTCATGCATGAACTGCTTCAGACGGGATTGAAAGTGCGGGTCCCCCGTCGGACCTAACAGTGACTTCATGATGACACGGTTGCGTTGAAGGAACTCTGAAAAAGGAACCAGGACCCGGTAAGCGTCCGGTGGAAAGCCGGTTGGATTTTCCTGATGGAACAGACGTTGCAGGTTCTTGATCAGCTTCTCTTCCACTTCTTCAAAAATCTCGTCGATGTACGCATTCATCAAATCATACTTATCTTCGTAGTGACTATAGAATGTCCCCCGGTTGATTTCTGCTTGTTTTGCGATATCTTTGACGGTGATGCTGTCAAACCCCTGTTTTTCAATCAAGGTCAACAAGGCTTCTTTAATCAATTTTTTAGTGCGGATTACCCGTAAATCTTGTTGTTCCTTACTCATTTCGTCACTCCTTTTCAACACTTTGAACGGATGTGTCGCCAAAGCAACACAATCCGGGTGATTGCTTATTGTCGCCTTCTGGACGGACTCGCTATACTTTAATTATAAACAACACGGTGTCTAATATCTTGTTTAATTACTCAAAACGAGAGAAATACAAAGGAGTGATTTTTTATGAACATTCAAGTAAAGGAAACAAGTAAATCGTTTGATCAGATAGAGGTGATTCGCCACATTGACTTGACGATCATGTCCGGTGAAATCTGTTGTCTGTTAGGACCATCTGGTTCAGGGAAAACGACATTGATTCGCTTGATGATCGGCGCGATTGCCCCAAGCAAAGGAACGATTCATATCGGAGAGACATTGATGCCGGACATGAAGCTGCTGAATGATATCGGATTTATGCCGCAAAACAATGCGCTCTATGAAGATTTAACGGCAGAAGACAACTTAAAGTTTTTTGGTTCACTGTATAAGTTGGAACGGCAGGTTCTTAAACAACGGATTGAGGAGGTGTTGAAGATCGTCGAGTTGACGGCACATCGGAACAAACGGGTCCACGCCTTTTCAGGTGGGATGAAAAAACGGTTATCGTTAGCGATTTCGATTTTACACAAACCGAAAGTTTTGTTTTTAGACGAGCCGACTGTCGGAATCGACCCCATCTTACGGCGGGAAATTTGGCGGCAGTTCCATCAGATTAAACAGGACGGAACGACGATCGTCGTCTCGACACACGTCATGGATGAAGTCGTCGAATGTGACCGGGCTGCCTTGATTTACAACGGTGCATTGATTGAATACGATACGGTCGATAAGTTACTTGCGAAAACAGAGACGGGTCGTGTCGAAGAACTGTTTATTTTAGCGGCAGACCAGCAAAAAGGAGGCGACCCGCGATGATGCAGTTAGCGAAACGTGTTGTCCGTCAAACATTAAACGATAAGCGGAGTGTGATGATGATTTTGATTGCGCCGTTACTGATTTTGACACTGATCTATCTGCTGCTCGGTGATACGGATTATGTCCCCGTCGTTGCGGTCGATGGGGTGACACCCCCGCAAGTCACGACAATGTTAGAAAAGCAGGAGCTTGAAGTGATTGCGTTGCCGAAAGACGTAGATTCGGCTAAAACTTATCTCACCAGTCATCCTGACGTCGATGCGGTATTCCGTGCTGACCGGGAAGCGACGAACATCACGCTCCAGGAACCATCGACGAAATCTTCAATCGCTGTCAAAGAAATTCAAGCGGGTCTTACTTCGCTCAATCCAGCGGCAGCAATAGAAACGGGTTACGTCCATGGTTCGACCGACCAGTCGACGTTTGATTCACTCGGGTATGTGTTTTTGTCCTTATTCTCGTTCTTTATGGTCTTCGTCATTTCTGCGATGGCATTCGTCAAGGAACGGAGTGATGGGACGCTTGAGCGTCTGTTGATGACGCCGATCAAACGAAGTGAAGTCATCCTCGGGTATACGATGGGGTACAGCGTGTTTGCCGTCATGCAAGCCATCCTGATTGTCCTGTACACGGTCTATGTCTTACAAATGGCGTCTAACGGTAACGTCTTTCTCGTTTTACTTGTCTTATTGTTACTCGCGACGACAGCTGTTTTATTCGGAGCGACGATTTCAGTGTTCGCGAGTTCAGCGCTACAAGTTGTTCAGTTGATTCCGTTTACAATCATCCCACAAGTTTTTTTCTCCGGTTTGATTGCGCTCGACTTGATTCCGTACCACCTCGGTAATTTAAGTTACGTGATGCCAATCTTCTACGGGGCGAGTGCGATTAAAGAAATCATGATTTATGGGAACGGTTGGAGTGCGATTTGGGGCTATCTGTTAGGACTCGTCGGTTATATTATCGTACTGTACGTGATCAATATACGAGCGCTTAAAAAATTCAGAAATGCCTAACTCATAAAAAATCTTAAAATCAAGGTAAAGACGTTTTTTTATAGACAAAATGGGAAAAGATAACCTGTACATCCATTGTCCGTCACTGTCGTAGAAAAAGGAGCGATTCCATGTCTAATGTGAAATTAGCAGTCATTTACTACAGTTCGACCGGTACCAATCATCAACTCGCCACGTGGGCGAAAGAGGCAGGGGAAGCTGCCGGAGCAGAAGTCCGTCTTGCAAAAGTTAAAGAAACAGCACCCGCAGAAGCGATTGCCTCGAATCCACTTTGGCAAAAACATACGGACGCGACACGTGACGTCGAAGAAGCAACCGTCGATTTACTCGACTGGGCGGATGCGATCATCTTTAGTGTGCCGACGCGGTACGGACATGTCCCGGGTCAATTCCAACAATTCCTTGATACGACGGGAGGACTTTGGGGACAAGGAAAACTTGTCGATAAAGTTGTCAGTGCAATGTCTTCTGCACAAAACCCGCATGGTGGTCAGGAAACGACCGTCCTTGCCGTCTATGCGACGATGTTCCACTGGGGTGCAATCGTTGCGGCACCCGGCTATTCGGATCCGGTGCTGTTTGCAGCAGGAGGGAACCCGTACGGAACGACGGTCACCGTCGACCAGGAAGGGAAGATGGTTGAGTCAGTTGAACCTGCCGTCCGTCATCAAGCAAAACGGACAGTCGAAGTGGCGAGCCGTCTCCTGAAGTAAGAGCGCAAATTCAAGCAATCAAAAAAGGACGATCGATAGCGTTTATCGATCGTCCTTTTTGTATGAAGTGTGTAGTTGAAATCAAGCATTCGGATGGCGCAATGGCAAGTCGACGGTAAAAGTCGATCCTTCACCTTCGATGGATTCGACGTGGATTTCGCCGTCATGAGCACGGGCGATTTCGCGACAAATCGATAGACCCAGTCCAGTCCCGCCGATTTTGCGTGTATCCGAATTATCGACCCGGTAGAATTTTTGGAATAATTCACCCATCGCAGCAGTCGGAATCCCGATTCCGTGGTCACGAATCGCGACGGAAGCCTGCGTATCAAGAACCGCCAATTCGATATCGATGGCTCCGCCGGCCGGTGAATATTTGATGGCATTGTTGATTAGGTTCCCAAACAATTGGCGGATTTTTTTCGCATCGCCTTCGATGAACAGGTGCGTTACATCGTGTGAGACAGTAATGACATGAGTCGTCGAAGAGAGACCGTGGAATTGTTTCAGGTCTTCAATCAGTTCGATTAAATCAAACGATTCAAACTCATATTCCTGCCGGTCTGCTTCCATCCGTTGTAAATCCAGGAAATCGTTAATCAGCAGAGATAAGCGTTTTGTCTCTGAGTGAACGGCTTCGAGGTAAGTCTTTTGCCGCTTCGGTGACAGCTCACGTTCAATCATCAATTCGGTAAATCCGTAAATCGATGACAAGGGTGTCCGTAATTCGTGCGAGATCGTCGAAACGAGTTCATTTTTTAAACGATCGATTTCGACTTCATTCGTGACGTCACGCATAACGAGCATGATGCCACGGAACTGACCACCATAGTGGATTTTTTCAGAATACGTTTTGATAAAACGTTTTTCCTGATCAATCGAGAACAGGATACCTTCACCGGTTTCGTGCTCAATAAAGGTTTGATGCAAATAATGCTCGAACTCAGGCAGTTGGTCAACCCGGTACTTTAAATTGACGATTGATTCGTCAATATCAAGCAACCAGTCGACTTCCGAATCTTGTTCGATTGAATGGTTGAATAGATCAAGTAACGGCCGGTTGATTAATTGATTAGAGCCGTCCAGTTCAATGTAGACGACGGATTCTCGGATGGAGTTGAGGAGACGGGATGTCTTCTCGCGTTCACGGTCGATTTCATCAAACGTTCGCATCCGAAGCAGGGATAGGGCGAGTTGACGTGAGAAGGTCGCAAGTTCTTCTTGTTCTTGTTTGTTGAAGGCCATGTCTAGACGCATTAAATAGATATAGGCAATGATTTCATCCGTGCTCGGATCAAGAACCGGAGTAACGGCTAAGGCGCGTTCAGCATTTTGTACCGTATGCGGCAATTTGTCACGGCGCGCCTGACGAATCAATGGTTCAATCGTCGCGATCAAGGTGTCCTGTTCTTGATCTGTCATTGCGTGCGTGATAATGTTTGTAACCGTTGTGCCTTCTTTAAAGATTATTGCCCCGTGAAGTGAGGTAGTGATTTCTGTCATCTTTTCAATCACAGCAGGATACGCGGACAATGAATCGCGTGATGCGAGTGTTTCTGTTAACTGATTCCGCGTTTTTAAAAGCGCCTCGTTGCGTAGCGTAATTTGTAAGGCCTGCTCTAAATTATCATTCGTTGACATCAACCGGTGTTTATTATCAATCAACGCGGTCGCCATTTGATGAAATGATTTACTAAGTTCCCCAATTTCGTCGACCCGGTCAACAGGAATAAGCGGTGTAGTATGTTGTCCTTGTGCAAGTAGTTTACTTTCTTGGCTCAATAGTTGAATCTGTCGAGTGAGACGTTCAATAAAGGGCTGGACGAGCCAAAAGATAACGAAAAAGAGTACGCCCAAGTTAATTAGCCACATCCAGTTCGCATAGTTGGTTTGGTCCACTAATTGTTTTTTTGCAATTTCCTCTTTCGAATTTAGGCTATCCCGGTAACTTGTGAACACACTCTCCATTGTATTGACACTCTCACGCATCGTCTCGCTGTCTGAAGCATTCATCTTGAATTTTCGGTCGTCATCCTTTGGAATATCAGGCATCATCGTCCGTAAGCTCGACATCTGCAAAAAGGCTTCATCAATTGTTCCTGTTTTTTTTGCTTGGACGTAACGAAGCAAACTAGGCATGACGAATTTTGTATAGGACGTATAGAGTGATCGGATATCAGTTGCATACACTTGATCCGCCTGATAGATGCGGTTTTGTTCGAACCATATTGTCTGCCGTTCAAGAGAAGCTTGTCTGGATTCGATGGTCTCGATGACAGCATCGTTGCCAAAGACAATGTAGTTTTGAACTTCATATTGTAAAGATTGCCACGTATCCCACAATTTTGTTGCACGGTCTTCGCGGGTGCTGATGGCTTTTAGATTATTTTCTGCTTCCTCCACTTGATGATCTGTATACAGATAAGCAGTAATCGAAGTGATGGAGAGCGTGAGTAAGATTAAATAGAAAGCAAACATGATTTGCCGACTTATTTTTTGGTTTAACCATTTTTTCATATAATTTTTAAATACTCCTTTACGTCAGCATGTATGCGTATTAGATGTAACTATCGTACATATTTTCTTATCATAATCGTACATTTTTTAGAGTTAAAAATATAGAAGAAAAGTTAAAATATCTTCAATATGAGAAATTAACATTAGAAAAGACATACTGATTGACAGTATGCCTAAGTTAAAAGTAGATGGAATTTCATTTGAAACAACATTTAGCACCTCATTTGAATGGCTCGGGTGAAGTGACCGGATCATGCTTCTGCGACGACGACCTTCCCGATCGTCTTTCCGCTTTCGACGAGCCGGTGTGCTTCTTTTAAGTTTGCTGCATTGATGCCGGTCAAAGTTTTCGTGACCGTCGTTTCTAACTCCTCTGCATCGAGCCACGCCGCGACTTGCGTCAAGATATCGTGTTGGCGCATCATGTCAGGCGTTTGGAACAGGGACCGGGTGAACATGAATTCCCAGACGAAGTTCGCACTCTTCTGTTGCAGGGCACTTAAATCAAGCAATTTGTCGGTTTCGACGATGCTGCAAATACTTCCTTGCGGCGCGATGACATCGACCATCGCTTCAAAATGCTGATCGGTCGCATTCAAACAAAAGATGTAGTCAACATACGAATAACCGAGTGCTTCCAGTTGCGGGCGGAAGTCTTCGTGGTGGTTGATCGTGTGGTGCGCGCCATGTGCTTTCGCCCAGTCAATCGTTTCACTGCGCGAAGCCGTCCCGATGACGGTCAGTCCGGTTTTGTTCGCGAGTTGCGTCGCGATGGAACCGACACCACCGGCTGCACCGATGATTAAAATCGTCTTGTCGAGGTTCGACTTGGCGTCAAACGAGATATGGAGGCGGTCGGTTAATGCTTCGTATGCCGTCAGTGTTGTCAAAGGCAACGCCGCCGCTTCGGCGAACGTCAACCGTTCCGGTTTTTTCGCGACGATTCGCTCGTCGACGAGTTGGAACGTACTGTTTGATCCCGGACGATTGATGGCACCGGCATAATACACTTCGTCACCGACGTCGAACCGTCCGACGTCATTCCCGACTTCGACGATGATTCCGGCAGCATCATACCCGATGACTTTCGGTTCCGTTTCATCTTGACCGTGTGCCCGGACTTTCGTATCGACCGGATTGACGGAAACGGCTTTGACTTCGACGAGTACATCATGACAAGTCGCTTCCGGACGTGGCAGTTCGAGATCAATCAAACTATTTTCTTCTGTAATCGGCAAGTGTTGGTGAAATCCAACGGCTTTCATCTGTGTCATCTGTCGTCATCCTTTCCTGTTTCAGGTATCTCTTCAAAATGTTCCACCGTGTAGCTGAAATGAAACGTCTACAGAAAGAAGGAAACGCTAACGCTTTGAATGCTAATTGTGCGTCAACAAAAAAAGCCCCATCGATCAGACGACGCATTTAAAGATGCGCAGCCGTGTGAGTAAGGGGCTTTTTGAATGAGTATTATAATGCAGGTGTTTTTGTCGGGGCGACTCCAGTAGTTGCGTAAGTTGCATCGATGTCTTGGCGGATTTTTTTGATCGGTGTTCCTTGTTGGTAGGCGACGATGGATTGTGCCGCGATATCGAGACACGTCCCGCATGTGATGCCGTGTGTCGTCCACGTCGTTTCACCTTTTGCTGTCTGATCGGCGATGAAACAGTCATAGTTACTCGTATGACCGGCCGTTTCGCCGCATCCGCAGTAACACGGCATTTTTTCAAGTAAGTCTTGATGCTTGGCGACGGCAAGATAAATCGTTTGGATCGATTCATCGGTTTCTTTTAAGAAAGCGGGTGCAATCGTCTTGGCACTCGTTTTTTCGAGTTGATCCCCTGCACCGTGCGTCTCGTGCTCTGCATGTTCTGTGCTCATCTGTTTGTCTGTATGTTGTTCCGCTGGGGCACAAGCGCCGAGCGCTAGACTTGCCGTCAACGTTAGTGTAAACCAACGTACTTGTCGTTTCATGAACTTCCCTCCAAATCGATTTCCTCTATCAGTCAGTATACCGTGTCGTTTAATCGATTTGAGAGGGGGATGATGACGATTCGATGACTAGCTCATTTCAATTGTTGTTCAATCGTATCGAAGTTCGCTTCCATCATCGTCAAATAGGTCGATCCGTCTTTTCCTTCGGCACCGAGTGAATCGGTGTAGAGCGTACCACCGATCGGGACGCCGGTTTCACGCGAGACAGTTTCCATGCTCCGACGATCGACGCTTGTTTCGACGAACAGGACGGGAATCTCTTGTTGTTTAATCAAGTCGACGACGCGGCGAACTTGATCCGGCGTCCCTTGGTTATCTGAATTGATTTCCCAAATGTAATCGGCTTTAAAATCGTAAGCATCGCTAAAGTATTTAAAAGCACCTTCACTCGTAATCAGGTGGCGTTGTTCTTCCGGTATCCGGGCAAAGCGTTCTTTTGCTAGCGTATCGAGTGTTTCAAGTTCTTGAATATAGGACGATGCATTTTTTTCATAATCAGCTTTATGTTCCGGGTCTTCTTTAATGAGACCGTCTTTAACATTTTCGACATACTGAATTCCGTTTTGAAGATCGAGCCACGCATGGGGATCGGTTTCCTGTTCTTTCCCTTTAGATGTCAGGTACTTCGGATCGACACCTTGACTCAGTTCATAGACAGGAGCATCTTTATCGTCTTTGTTCGTACTTGAACGTAATTTGTTGAACCATGAACCTCCAGCTTCAAGGTTGAGTCCGTTGTAAAAGACGACATCGGCATCTGCCATTTTTCGAACATCCGTCGGAAGCGGGTCATATTCATGCGGGTTTGCTCCGATTTTGACCATACTATGGACCTCGACGTGTTCACCGCCGACGACGCGGGCCATGTCCTCTAAAATTGAATAGGTCGTGACGACCTGAAGTTTATCGTTGTCTGTTGATTCACTTGAACATCCAGCGAGTAGCGCGCTGAGACCGACGAGTGGAATGAACGTTTGTAATTTCATGAAGCAACCTCCTTTGTTGATGTTTTCCATTTCCGTATCAAGCCGTGGCGCGGGGAAAAAATGAAGACGAGCGCAAACAATGCGGTTGCGACGAGAACAATCGACGCACCGGAAGACAGATTGTACGTGAAGCTCAAGTAAAGACCGATGATGGCGGAAATCGTTCCGAAGCTGGCCGACAGGAAAATCATCCGTGAGAGCCGGTTCGTCAACAGATAGGCTGTCGCAGCAGGCGTAATCAGCATCGCGACGACGAGAATGATGCCGACGGTCTGTAAGGAGGCGACCGTGACGAGCGTCAACATCATCATCAGTAAATAATGGATGAATCGTGTCGAAAGACCATAGGCAGCTGCCATCGTCGGGTCGAACGAGGTCACGAGTAATTCCTTGTAAAAGAGATAAATGCCACCGAGGACGAGGATACCGATGATGAGGGTCATCCACATATCACTCGGACGGACGGCGAGCACGTTACCGAACAGGATGTGGTACAGGTCGCTGCTACTGCGTAAAAATGAAATCAGGATAATCCCGAGAGCGAAGGCGGACGTAAAGAGAATGCCGATCGCTGTATCATTCTTGATACGACTATTTTGGCTGACGAATCCAATTCCGAGTGCCGTCAACAGGCCCGTCGCGACCGCTCCGATGAAGAAGTTGATTCCAAGCAAGTAGGAAATCGCGACACCGGGTAAGACGGCGTGCGAAATCGCGTCGCCCATCAAAGACATGCCGCGCAAAATGATGAAACATCCGATCACGCCGCAAATCACACCGACCATGATGGACGTGATGAGTGCTTTTTGTAAAAAATCGTATTGAAAAATCGCTTCGATGAAATTCATGAGGAGACCTCCGCTTTCTTCAAGAAGGCAAGTGGATTCCCGTAAGCCCCTTCAATCGTATCTGCTTGCAAGACCTCTTCCGGTCGACCGTACGCGATTGCCGTCTTGTTAAGGAGTAATAATTCGTCAAAATAATCAGCTGCCTTACTCAAATCGTGATGGACGACGATGATCGTTTTGCCTTCGTCACGCAACGTGCGCAGGAGATCGATGATGACACGTTCACTGACGACATCGACACCGACGAACGGTTCGTCGAGTAATAAAAGTTCAGCTTCCTGGGCGAGCGCACGAGCTAAGAAGACCCGTTGTTGCTGTCCACCAGACAGTTCACCGATTTGGCGGTCGGCGAACTCACTCATGCCGACGCGTTCGAGACAAGCACTCGCAAAAGCGCGGTGGTGTTTGTTCGGTCGTTTGAACAACCCGAGCTTCGGATAACAACCGATCAGTACGGCATCGAGGACACGAATCGGAAAATCCCAATCGATGACACTCCGTTGTGGGACATAGGCGATTTGAGTTCGCGTCGCATCAATCGTTTGTCCGAGCAGGGTGATTTTTTCAGCTTGCGCAGGAATCAACTCCATCAAGGCTTTGATGAACGTCGATTTTCCGGCACCGTTCGGACCGATGATGCCGACGAGCTGACCGGATAAAATGTTTAACGACACATCTTCAAGTGCCGTCGTCTCAAAATAGGAGACAGATAATTGTTCTACTTCTATGGCGTACATCGTACATGCTCCTTTCAAATTTTAGTAGAGGTATAAAAAGTTTCCTTAGGGCAAAAAAAGAACTAAAAAAATTAGATTGCATAAAGTCATGTATCATTCGCTAAACTATAAATGTTTCCTTAGGGCAAACGTTAACGGGTTTGTCTGCAAATGTCAACTGGATTCAAAGGGGGAGCTTTTGAACATCTCATGCTAAGATAAAGAAGGAGAAAACGTGGGGGTGGTAACGTGAGTCAGTCGAATGAACAACAGTGGAAGTTATTGTTGCTGGATGCGCTGTTAAAAGAGCGTCGTGAACAAGCACAACAAGCGATTGAGGAAGTCTATCCCTATGACTTAGCAAAGCTTTATGTTGAGCTAGAACCAGTCGAGCAAGAACGGCTGCTTCGTTATCTCGATCACGAGCGTTTAGCAGATGTCATTGAGGAACTTGAGCTTGAACAACAATTAGAAGTCTTGCGTCGACTCGATGTCGAACATGCGGGTCACGTAATGGACTTGATGGAAAACGATGATTTAGTCGACATCTTAGAAGAGCTGCAAGAAGAGGAAGTCGACCGCCTTCTGTCCGGTATGCGTCAGGATGAAGCGCTCGTCGTCCGAAACCTGCTGACCTATCCGGTCGAGACAGCCGGTCGCTTGATGACAAACCGTTTTATTTGGGTTCCGGAGGACTTCACGGTCGGAGAGACCGTCGAAAAGATGCGTGACTATATCGAGTATTCGGAAACGATTAATTATGTCTATGTCGTCAATCAGTTGAGTGAACTCGTCGGTGTCATCTCATACCGGAATTTAATTCTCGCGAATAATGCCGAGCGGATTGGTGACGTCATGGATCGAAAAGTCATCCGTGTATCGGCTGAAACCGATCAGGAAGATGTCGCGAAGATGTTCGAACGCTATGACCTCGTTTCGTTACCTGTCGTCGAAGGCGATGTACTCGTCGGTCTGATTACGGTCGATGATGCGTTAGATGTTTTACGGGAAGAAGCGAATGAGGACATCGAGAAGCTGGCAGCGTCCGGTAAGTCGATTGATTTTGAGACGAAACCACTGATTGCCGCAACACGTCGGTTGCCTTGGTTGATTTTATTACTGTTCATCGGCCTCGTTTCCGGTTCGATCATCAGTCAGTTCGAGGAGACACTATCGAAAGTCGTTGCGCTCGCCTTCTTCATGCCGATGATTGCCGGGATGACCGGAAACACAGGAACGCAATCACTTGCGGTCGTCGTCCGGGGGTTGATTACACGGGAAGTCGACAAAAAGGTCGTTACGCGTTTGATTTTACGGGAATTCCGCGTCGGTTTAATCATCGGGGTGACGTGTGGAATTTTAATCGCCATCATTGCCTATGTCTGGCAGGGAAATCCGATTCTGGGTCTCGTCGTCGGTAGTTCGTTAATCATCACGTTGATTTTCGGAACGCTCGCCGGGACAATCATTCCGCTGATTTTGCACCGGTTGAAGATTGACCCGGCGATTGCCTCGGGTCCACTCATTACGACGCTCAATGACATTTTGTCGTTACTCGTTTATTTTGGGATTGCGACTGCCTTTATCAATCATTTGATGTGAAACATTGAAGAAGCACACCTGACGATTTGTCAGGCGTGCTTCTTTCGTGTAGACAAAGTTGCAGTTGTGAAATGAGAGCGTCGTTCTTTTCGTTGCTTTCCCCGCAGGAGTCAACGAAATGTGACACTTTTTAGGCGTGTCGCTTTGAAGACGAGAAAGCGCTATAAGGCAGTGCACCTACATGAACTCTTCGACCTCGATAAGCGATACATCGCCTGAATCAAGGCGTCATCCGTGTCCAAACGGCGAGCGGACCGATATCATCAAATCCGGCTTCGAGTGCTGTGATCAGTTGATCGCCATACTCGTAGCCGACGATTCGTTGCCCGGGAAAATGGGCTGAACTGAGCCGTATGACATCGTCCCATAAGCGCTCGTCGAGATAATCCGATGTTAAATACGAAAGTCCCGTCGTCTGTCCGTTCGAAAAAGCGATAAAGGCAGCTTGTTGTTGATCGGAGAAAAACAGGCGGACCTCTTTTCGATTGAATAGGTCACGTGGTAAGTCATGGACGTCGACGAGCTTGAAAAACTGTTCTGCAAGCCGCACGTTTGTCACGACCGTCCAGTCAGGCGGCAGGGCCCGACGATCATAAATCGGTTGGCGTGCAATCCACTCTGCTGTAAAGAGATGAGTCAGACCGTCTTTTGAAAAATCATAGCTCGCCGTACAATCTTTGATACTGCTTGCTGTATCGAACGTCAAGTGTTGATGGGGCGTCCGAATCATCACTTCTGGATACAGTGCAGGCACGTCTCCGGTCGCAATCCATTGATCGTCCGTTTCCTTTACGGTACAGCCGTGGAGCTCACAGATGAGCCGACACCAGTCGAAGTTGTTTTGAATCGCGGCTTGTCGCATCGGACGTTCTCCCTTCATCAATCTTCGTCGGGTTGCTTAATCAATACGTACGAGAGGGTAGCAATCAAGGTCAGGAACAGACCGCATCCAATCGTAATGTAGGCCATCGTGAAGATTTTACTAAGTGTCGTCGTCGGGACGAACGTCGGGTGACCGATCGTACTGAGCGTCGTGATGCAGAAATAGAGAGCATCGACGATCGATAAATTTTCTTCGGTGCTATAGAAAATTGTCCCGGAAACTAACGTCAACAAACAGAGGAACAGGAGTCCCTGGAAATAAGAAATCTGAAACGCTCGTCGAATGCCTTTGAACAACCGTGAAAAAATCGCTAAAAATGAAATCATACAAATCTCCTTAATGCTGACGCAATGTTTTGTCCATCGTATCATGAATCCGGTAATCATTTTTACCGTTGTTTTTGACGTCATACATCGCCTGGTCTGCATGGTGAATCAATGTATCAAGGTTGATCCCATGGTCAGGTGAGAAACTGATCCCGATACTCGTTCGGATGTCGATTAATTCTTTAGCTAGCGTGAAAGGATTGACTTGGAACCGCTCGAGCAAGGACGTCGCGAAGTGGTGCAGCTGTTCTGGTGTCTGGTCATAGAGCAATAAGAAAAATTCATCGCCTCCGACACGTGCCGCAAATCCGATTTCTGCAACATGTTCTTCTAGCAGCTGTGCGATGTGAATTAAATATTCATCACCGATTTGGTGACCAAACGTATCGTTGATCGCTTTGAATCCATCGAGATCGACGACGGCAATCGAGCAACTCGCGTGTTGTAAAAGTTCCGCCGCGGCTGTTTCGTAAAAGCTGCGCCGGTTCGGAATCTTCGTCAAGGGGTCGTTATAGGCGAAGAAACGAATCGCTTGTTCCGCCTCTTTCGAAGCTTGAATATCACGAATGAGCAACATCCCATGCAGTTCTTGTTCGATGAAAACGAAATCCCCATCCATGACGACATACCGTTCCTGTTTTTGAATCGTCGCGACTTTCGTTTCGTATTCGATGAATTGATTAGAAGAGTCAAAGTGGTGCGTGTAATGTTCGAGCCAGTCCGTTCGCTTGTTTTGCGGCAAGTAATCAAGGAACGACTGTCCGACGAGTTCCGTTTCTTCGAGCAGTTGATAGGCGGCCGGATTAGCACTTTCGATGACGCCACTGCGGTCTAGAAGAACGATGGCTGATGGGTTCAAGTTGTAGAGTGTCGCGAAGCGTGTTTGATAAGAAGCCAAGAAATCAAATCGACGCATTGACATCGTGATGGCAGCCGCCCAAAAGAGTCCGCCATACATATACGCATACGGTGGGATCTTGCCGTAAAACGAAAAGTAACCGAACAGAATGTTCCAGATGAGTGTGAGCGAAGCAGCGAAAATCAGTAAGGTGATAATCCCCCGCCGCGCATCGTTTAATTGTTTGCGTGTATAAACAAGTAACGTGAAGACCAAGGTGTGAAATACGTTTCCGACGGTGATCGTAATTAAATAAGATGAATTGAATTCTGGGTAGATGAACAGACCGACTTGTTCAAAACGTTGGCTGTTGATGACGTTCGTTTGAAAGAGATAAGTGACGAGGACGATGAGCATCGGTGCGTAAAAAATCCCGGGATACAAAAAACGGGGGATTTTTTTTCGAAGATTTGAGACACGAAAGATAAAGTGAAGAGACGTACTAAATACAAGTAATCCGGCATTCCCGAACCAGTACGTCACGAAAGCCGGACTCATTTCGATCGGCGAAGCATTTCGGAAAAATTCGCCTAAGAACATCATCCCGTAAGCAAATGTGAACAGACTTAACAGGCGGTGTTCCGCTCGTTTCGGGTTACGTAAAAAAATGTCGACGGCCATATAAAACATGATGAACGTGGGTAGTAGATAAACTGCGGCAAACAAAAATAATGTCGTCATGACAAGACCGCCCTTTCTAAGCTGTAGGTATATAGTCTCAGTATAGGACGTCTGACGAGAGGATGACGGCGTTTTTTTTACAAGAGGGAAATCATTCAAGATTTAATGTCAATTGACGTGTCTTCGTGATACCGATTAATCCAGACGGATCGGCAGATGTCTTATGCGCGACGAAAGCCTCGTCGACCGGTGTCGTACGGACGCGCAGCGGTTTTGGTTCTTTCATGTGGACGAGGGAATAAACCAACTCAGCGATTTCACGCGATGCTTGGCGCGTAGCATGGTGTTTCCGGTACAGACGTAAATAGTTTTCGACGATTGGTTTAAAATCATCCTCATGCAAGCCGCCTGACTGCTCGAGCTGGTCAAGAACGTTTGCCGTGAAGTTCGTCTCGACGGCACCGGGCTCAATCAGTGTCACATCAATTGAAAAGAACGGTTTGTAATAGGTCGCGAGGCTTTCGAGTAAACCTTCGACGGCAAATTTGCTCGCACAATAAATTTCATTGAGTGGTTGTCCGACGAGTCCGCTCGTACTTGAAGTCGCGAGCAAGTGACTCCCGTGCGGTGCCGCTTTTAACAGGGGCAGACACTGTTCAATCGTTCGCATCACGCCAAAGACGTTCGTCTCAAACAGTTGGTTGATCTCATAACTCGTCGCCTGCCCGATCGCCCGCAGTAAGCCTTGGCCGGCATTACAAAACAAGACATCGAGATGACCGACCTCTTGTTCGATTTGGTGAGAAGCTGCTTTCAAACTTTTCGTATCCGTGACATCAAGTGTAATGAAGCGAAGGTGAGTGGAACTAAAGTCTTCAAGTGTTTCCGTTCGTTCGCGTACCCCCGCGTAAACCGTCCATCCGGCTTCAGCAAAGCGACGAGCTGTCGCTAATCCGATTCCTGACGAGGCACCCGTAATTAACATGGATTTCATATCGTCGTCCCTCCTTATCTAATGTGGCGTTAGTTTCCTTTACCCGAATCCGGATACGTTTTATTTGCATTAAAATTGCAATTTTTAATGAAAAAAATTAAAATAAAAGAAAGGATTGAATATAAGGAAGGTGCTTTATGGGTCAAGCAGAACGATTACAAAAGATGCGTGAATGGATTAAGACGACGCCGGAGCTGACGCTCGATCAACTGGTCGAAACGTATCAAATTTCGCGGGATACAGCACGGCGTGACATCATTCAACTGGAAAGTGAAGGCGATATCATTCGCATCAAAAACGGGCTTGTTCGTGCGGGGGCGAAGCGCACCTTGAAGTACGATCAACGGACGGAGCAACCAGAGAAGGAACGGATTGCAAAACGGGCCGCGATGCGAATCAAGCAGGATGACCGGATTGTACTCGATGCGGCGACGACGGTCGCGAAGATGACGGCGTATATCCCGTTCTATTCCTTACAGGTCATCACCAATTCACTCGAAATCGCGGAGCAGATCGGCGAACGGGCAAACGTCGACTTGTATGTCACGGGTGGCAAGTTCGATCCGCATGCGAAGAGTCTCGTTGGTATCAAAACAGCGGATGACATCCTGCATTATCAAGTCGACCGCGTGTTCCTCGGAGCGTGTGGACTGACAAGTGAAGGGGTGTTCGCAGAAAATTTAGAAGAAGCGATCGTCAAAAAGGCGATGGTTCGGAGCGGGGCAGAAGTGATCGTCTTAGCCGACCGGACGAAGTTCGACAAACGTTTTTTCCATAAAGTCTGTAGCTTAGAACAACTCGATGTCCTGATTACGAACGAGCGCCCATCTGCGGATTGGGAAGAACGACTACATCAAGCAGACGTCACGATTGAAGTGGCGAAGGAGGAATTGACATGACACCGATTCAAACCACGATTGTCGGATTCGGCTTTTCAGCTGTAACGTTCCATGCCCCACTACTCGATGCGTTACCCGAATTCCATGTGCGACAAGTCGTCTCACGTGACGCGGAAAAAGTCCACCGTGTCTTTCCGGAAGCGCGTGTCGTTACGACGCTCGACGAGGCCTTGCACGATCAAGCGACAGAGCTCGTCGTCATCACGACACCGACAGGTCTTCATTTCGAGATGGCGAAACAAGCAATCGAAGCAAACAAACATGTCTTACTCGAAAAACCGGCCGTTGTTACGATTGAGGAAGGGGAGGCGCTACGGGCACTTGCCGAACAACATCGGGTGCATGTCGCCGTGTATCACAACCGTCGCTATGACGGTGACTTCCTGACGGTCGAGCAATTGATAGAAGCCAATGAAATCGGTGACTGGCAACTTCTCGAGTCACGTTTTGACCGTTATCGTCCGGTCGTCCGTGACCGCTGGCGGGAGAAGCAGGGAGCGGGTTCCGGCATCTTGTTTGATCTCGGTTCCCATTTGATTGACCAAGCGCTTGCCTTGTTCGGTGAACCGGACGAATTGACGGGTGACGTCTTGATGCAACGTGACGGGGCAGAGACGGATGACGGCTTCCATATCACGCTGCACTATGGCAAACGCCGGGTGATTCTTCGCTCGACATCGTTCGTCCAAGGACCGACACCACGTTTTGAGTTGCACGGTACGCGGGGAAGCTATGTGAAATACGGGATGGACCCGCAGGAAGCGCGACTTGCTTCAGGACGGGAAGCGGACGGGACATTAGGTGAGGACGACCCGGAGGACTTTGGTCATCTGCAGCTGGCAGAACAGGCAGCAGAACGACTGGAAACGCTATCCGGAAACTACCTCGGCTATTACCGCGACTTAGCGGACGGGTTAGCGACAGGACGACTGCCGGTCGACTTGCATGATGCTTTGAAGACAATGAAGCTGATTGAAGCCGTCCGCAAAAGCAGTGAAGACGGACGGACGATTCGTCGGAAGGAGTGGGACAGATGAACATCGAAACTTTACTCGAACAAGAACAACAGCTCGTCTTGACGAGTTTGACGAATCAAGAGGCGATTGCTGCCGGACAATACGTCATTGAGCGGGCACTGCGCGAAGAGTTAGCGGTTGCCGTCGAAATCAAACGCAATGGGCAACGTCTCTATTACGCGGCACTCGAAGGAACGGCTCCCGATCAAGAAGAATGGATTCGCCGGAAATCAAACGTCGTCACCCGTCATGGGCACAGCTCGCTCTACATGCGTGTCTACAATGAACTGAAACAACGGTCCTACCATACGATGTACGCCGTTGCACCAGCCGATTATGCGGATGCGGGGGGATCGTTTCCGATTCAGGTCGCAGGCGTCGGGATCATCGGTACACTGACCGTGTCCGGATTGTCGCAAGAGGCCGATCATCAATTAGCGGTCGATGCGTTGACTTTTTTAAAACAACGAATGGCGTAAGGAAAAACCGTGTCCCCGATTCAGGGAACACGGTTTTTTCGATTGTTAAAAATAAAAAATGTTTCTTATATCTGTTTCCGATTGTTCGATTTTACTAGTTCGTGGGTGACTTTCTCACCGGATGCAGGTACGAATCCGAGGCGCCGATAAAAACCATCTGCGGCATCAGAGAAGAGTACGAGCCGGTCGTAACTTAAGAAAGCTTCCCGGATCATTTTCTCGAGTAAGCTCGTTCCGACTCCTTTGGACCGTGCTTCAGGTAAAACATAGACGTGGCGAATCCGGCCGGTCGAAGCTTCGTGCGGTTGTTTCGTATAACCACCACAGGCGATAGGTTGCCCCATCGGCGAAAGAACGATGAATAGCGCCTCACCGGTCTCTTGAAAGGTTTCATCGCGACGATTTCGTAACATGTGCTCAATAAATTGAAATCCTTCCTGCGAGCTTTTCGCAAGTAAAGGCAACCAATTATAGCTGTCAAAATCGTTCACTCGTTCAACTGTCATCTCCATCGTCAATTCCTCCTTCTTCTCCCTGCATTATTCCTTTTTTAGTGAGGACAGAAACACAAAAATGAAGCAAATTAATCTTTTTTCGAATAGAGACTGGATTTTTAAAAGCCATTTTGCGTATAATGAGAAGTAATGGATTGAACGCAAATGAAAGGAAGTGGCCGTCACAATGAGCCTCAGCCGTTTGAGTAAAGAAAAAATTACTGAACTTTCACTGATTGAATTCGTCAATGAAATGCTTCAAGAAGCTGGCGAACAGCCAATCACTTTCGATGACATCACGAAAGAAATTGAAAAGTATCATTCGTTTACAGGTGAAGAAGACAAGTTCGAGAAACTTGCTCAACTCTATACAGACATGAATATCGACGGAAACTTCGTTAACGTCGGAGCAAACCGTTGGTCACTCCGTGCTTGGTATCCGTTTGATAAATCAGACGAGGATCTCGTCATCGAAGCACGTCAACGTGGTGAACTCGATGAATTCGAAGAAGAGTTCAACTATGACGCAGAAGAAGATGAATTCGAGACGATCGAAGATGACCTCGATACATTCGCGAAGACAGCGGACTATGATTCAGCTGACGACACGGAAGACGATTCTTTCAAGAAAGTTGCAGCAATCGACGATCTTGAAGATGATTTAGAAGAAGACGATCTCGAAGACTTCGAGGACGACGAAGAAGAAGTATAAACAACCGTACAGCTGCGATTTCGAGTAAGAAATCGTAGTTTTTTCATTGACGGCTGACTAAGGACGAAAGATTTTTATTTGTTAAAAATCTGCTTGACGAAGTTTTCGGAATGACGTAAGTTAGTCATGGGCTTCTTTAAGCAACGTGCTTAATTTCAGCAAAAGTGTCTCCTGCAAATGGGGGCACTTTTGCTTTTTTTATTTTATTAGACCTCTGCTAGATTTTTGGACTTGAGAAGGGAGCATTTTATTCATGACAAAGTATATTTTCGTAACCGGTGGGGTAGTATCTTCGCTTGGAAAAGGAATCACGGCTGCTTCACTCGCACGGTTGCTCAAAAACCGTGGTCTGAACGTCACGATTCAAAAATTTGACCCATACATCAACATCGATCCAGGTACGATGAGCCCATATCAACACGGTGAAGTATTCGTAACGGATGATGGCGCTGAGACCGATCTTGATTTAGGTCACTACGAGCGTTTCATCGACATCAACTTGAGCCAAAACGCAAACGTGACATCCGGTCGCATCTATTCGACAGTTCTCAAAAAAGAGCGTCGCGGTGATTACAACGGTGGAACGGTTCAGGTCATTCCGCACATCACGAATGAAATCAAGGATCGTGTCTTCCGTGCCGGTAAAGAGACAGGCGCAGATGTCGTCATCACGGAGATTGGTGGAACAGTAGGGGATATCGAGTCGCTTCCGTTCATCGAAGCCATTCGCCAAGTCAAGAACGATATCGGAAAAGAAAACGTCATGTATGTTCACTGTACGCTCGTCCCGTATCTTGCAGCAGCAGGTGAATTGAAAACGAAACCGACACAACACAGTGTCAAAGAACTCCGCAGCTACGGAATTCAGCCGGATATCATCGTGCTTCGTTCAGAGCATGCGGTCCCGCAAGAAATGAAAGATAAAATCGCACTCTTCTGTGATACACGTCCGGAAGCCGTCATCGAAGCACAAGATGCATCGACATTATACGAAGTACCGCTCAACTTGCAACGTCAAGGCATGGATCAACTCGTTTGCGATTACTTCAAGTTCGATACACCGTCAGCTGACATGACAGCGTGGAAGCAACTCGTCCATACGGTGACGCATCTTGAGAAAAAAACGAAGATTGCACTCGTCGGAAAATACGTTGAGCTCCGTGACGCGTACATCTCAGTTGCTGAATCGCTCAAACACGCCGGTTTCGCCTTCAATAGTGACATCGACATCGACTGGATCAATGCAGAAGACGTGACGCGTGAAAACGTCGCCGAATTACTTGGTTCAGCAGATGGAATTCTCGTTCCAGGCGGATTCGGAGAACGCGGCATCGAAGGAAAAATCGAAGCGACGCGTTTCGCGCGTGAAAACAACGTTCCGTTCTTCGGCATCTGTCTCGGCATGCAGCTTGCAACAGTCGAATTCGCACGTAACGTCTTGAACCTCGAAGGCGCACACTCGGCTGAAATCGACCCGTCGACACCATATCCGATCATCGACTTGCTCCCTGAACAAAAGGACATCGAAGATCTCGGTGGAACGCTGCGTCTCGGTCTTTACCCGTGTAAGCTTGAAGAAGGTTCAAAAGCACGTGCGGCGTATTCGAGCGAGCTTGTCTACGAACGTCACCGTCACCGTTATGAGTTCGGGAACGAGTTCCGTGAGCAGTTCGAAGCGAACGGCATGATTTTCTCGGGTACGAGTCCGGACGGCCGTCTCGTTGAAATCATCGAGATTCCAGAACACAAATGGTTCGTCGCGTGTCAGTTCCACCCGGAATTGATTTCACGTCCAGAACGTCCGCAAGCACTCTTCCATGACTTCATCCGAGCGTCACTTGGAGAATAAGAAGTAGGACAAGCAAATCAACCCCCTGTCTCCAAGCGGAAACAGGGGGTTTGGCGTGTAGAGATTATTTTGGATGGTATACGATGTACCCTTTGAATCTTAACAATCGCCTATCAAATCCAATCCATATTACTATAGAAGAAAAGCGTCAATCCCACTCTTCCGTCATCTCTTGCAGTTGCGTCAAGATATGTGTCAGCAAAAAGGCTCCGAGGGCAAGGCTTGGCAACCCGTGACGCGAGCCGTCTTCAGCCGGGAGCAACCCTTTATTGAATTTTAAGGCGAGTGGTGCGATGGAGCGCTCGAGCGTCTCCGTTACATCTCCAAGCGTGACAATCGCATATGGTGTATGCCATGAGTCATAGCGGGCGAGTGATGCTTGGAAGTCGGGGCGTTCCGTATCCGGTGTAAATATGAGAATCCGGTCGACGGCATGGAGTGTTTTATGATTTTTAATCTTTGAGACACGTTTCATTTGGTCCGGACCTTCGGACAACATCGGATAAAGGCCTTCGAATTCGCCGTAAGCATCAACATAAACGGTACCCTCTCCGACGAGCGCTTGAGCCAGCAAACGGACGACATCGAACAATTCATCCTCTTGTTTGACGAGACTTTGAAGTTTTCCATTGAATTGAGTCGCTAAAATTTTCATCATGGGTGAACATCCTCTCTAAATTTCTATCACAGACAGTATATAGCAAGTTTTACTTTAATGTAGAATGGAAATAACTAGAGGGGGAGTGTGAAAGATGAAAGGGAGACTACTCATCGCAGAAGATGAGCCGGGCATTCGGAATTTATTGGCACAGTTATTCAAGGCGCAAGGGTACATCACGGATTTAGCGGTCGATGGAATCGAGACGATCGAACGATTACGCGAAGCGGATTACGATCTGCTGTTGATGGACGTCAACATGCCTGGCAAAACGGGAATTGAAGTGTTGCGTCATCAAGACCAAATCGGACGTCCGGTCCGGACGATTTTAATGACGGCGCTCAGTGAAAAAGAAGCGATGGAAGAAGCGAAACGACTCGGCGTCGTCGCCTTCTTCGGAAAGCCGTTTGATATCTTTGAACTGAAAAAAGAAGTGACTGTGCAGATTTCGAGCGATGTAAGCGGTTAATCCTTCACGTCGTCGACACAAACCTGAAAACTGAGTGAAATGCTGTACGTTCAAGCGAATCAGTATGTTATAATCAGTCTGAAATTACACGATCCCGTGTAAGCAGCGATCAAAACAGAGGAGGATGTCATTATGCCATTAGTATCTATGACAGACATGTTAAACAAAGCTCTCGAAGGTAAGTATGCAGTAGGTCAATTCAACATCAACAACCTCGAGTGGACACAAGCGATTCTCGGTGCGGCTCAAGAAGAGCAATCACCAGTTATCCTTGGTGTATCTGAAGGTGCAGCACGTCACATGGGCGGATTCTACACAGTTGTTAAAATGGTAGAAGGTCTCGTTCACGACATGAAGGTAACAGTTCCTGTTGCAATTCACCTCGACCACGGTTCAAGCATTGAAAAATGTAAAGAAGCGATCGACGCTGGATTTACATCTGTAATGATCGATGATTCACACAGCCCAATCGACACAAACATCGAAACAACTAAAGCAGTTGTTGAATATGCACACGCTAAAGGTGTTTCTGTAGAAGCAGAAGTTGGAACTGTCGGTGGACAAGAAGACGACGTCGTCGGTGACGTTATGTACGCCAAACTTGACGAGTGCGTTCGCATCGTTAAAGAAACAGGAATCGACACGCTCGCTCCAGCACTCGGTTCTGTACACGGACCTTACAAAGGTGAACCAAACCTTGGTTTTGCTGAAATGGAAGAAATCCGTAACGCGACAGACCTTCCACTCGTTCTTCACGGTGGTACTGGAATCCCGACGCACGATATCGAAAAAGCGATTTCGCTCGGTACTTCTAAAATCAACGTCAACACAGAGAACCAAATCTCATTCGCGAAAGTCGTTCGCGAAGTATTGGCTGAGAAACCAGAAGCATATGACCCACGCGTATTCATCGCACCAGGTCGCGAAGCAATCAAACAAACAGTCATCGGCAAGATGCGTGAGTTTGGTTCAAGCAACAAAGCATAATTTTTATCCTTCTAAAATGCGGTAGACTCCGGTCTATCGCATTTTTTTTCATCTAGAAAGCAAACTGTTTTTGGAAAACGTTAGGACTTCGGGCGAAAAAAATTTATAATGGAACAGTAAGCGATTTCAAGGGAATACTTTAAGGGATGAAAGGGGAAAGATTAAAATGAGATTTTTTATCGACACAGCGAACGTAGAGGATATTAAAAAAGCACATAAAATGGGGATTTTAGATGGGGTTACGACAAATCCATCACTCGTCGCGAAAGAAGGCGTCGACTTCCATACACGTCTCCGTGAGATTTGTGAAATCGTCGGGGATGTATCCGTCAGTGCGGAAGTCATCGCACTCGATGCAGAAGGAATGATTCGTGAAGGGAAGGAACTCGCACAAATCGCACCGAACATTACGGTAAAGGTTCCGATGACACCTGCTGGTCTTGAGGCAGTTGCAGCATTGTCAAAAGAAAAAATTACGACGAACGTGACATTGATTTTCAATCCGAACCAGGCACTTCTCGCAGCACGTGCTGGAGCGACATACGTTTCGCCGTTCCTCGGACGTCTCGATGACATCGGGCAAGATGGAATGGGACTCGTCGAAACGATTGCGCAAATCTTCGTTGTCCATGATATTCCGACACAAATCATTGCAGCATCGATTCGTAATCCGATTCATGTCACGAATGCAGCACTTGCAGGTGCAGATATCGCGACGATTCCGTTCAACGTCATTGAGTCGTTGACACACCACCCATTGACGACTCAAGGAATCGAGAAGTTTCTCGCGGACTGGGAAAAAGCCCAGCAATAATAGATGGTGAAGAAAGGTTGATGGATAGTGGACATTTTGCATATCGTAGGGCAACAACGCCTTGAAGGAACGGTCTTGATCAGCGGTTCGAAACAAAGTGCGATTCCATGCCTCGCGGCCGCACTCTTGACGGATCAGCAAGTCGTACTTGAGGGTGTGCCGGACATTGGCGACGTTACGACGATGATCCAAATCATGGAGACGCTTGGAGCCGTCGTGACACGTCAAGGCGATATGGTGACGATTGACCCGAGTCAAGTCGAACCAATGCCTTTGACGGGAGCGGAGACACGGAAATTACGTGGATCAATCTACCTCATGAGCATTCTTGCAGCGCGATTTAAACAGGGGGTCGTCGGTCTACCCGGTGGCTATGCCATCGGTCCTCGACCGATTGATTTGCATATTAAAGCACTCGAGCGTCTCGGTGTTTCGATGCGGAACGAACAAGGTGTTTACTACATGCGTGTCGAAGAGTTAAAGGGTAACCGCATCTATCTTGATTTACCTTCCTTCGGTGCGACAATCAGTGCGTTACTCGTCGCCGTCATGGCTGAAGGAACGACAGTGATTGAAAATGCCGCCTGTGATCCGGAAGTGATCGATGTCAGTACGATGCTTACGAACATGGGAGCGAGTGTCAAAGGTGCAGGGACCGATGAAATTCGCATCAAAGGGATTAAATCGCTTCAAGGCTGTCGTCATACACTGATTCCTGACCGGATGGAGGCGGGAACGTTTCTGACGATGGGCGCCGTCCTTGGACGCGTCACGGTCGACAACGTCATTCCGTTACATCTGGAAAGCATCATTCAAAAGCTCGAACGGTTCGGTGCGAAGGTTGAAGTCGCAGACGATGCAGTCACGGCTTCAATCGGGGAAATGAAACCGGTCGATATCAGGGTTTTCCATTACGGTGGGTTTCCGAGTGACATGCAACCAATCATCTCAGCGGCGCTTCTGCAAGCGAAGGGTGCGAGCATCGTCGTTGATAAGCTGTACCCCCAACGTTTCCGTCACGTCCAAGAAATGCGTCGCCTGAGTGCACGGATTACGCATGAGGATGCTGCTTCCATCATCATCCGCGGTGGTGAAACGTTGTTTGGGACAGAACTCGAGGCGAAAGATCCGCGTGGCGCGGCAGCACTCGTTCTAAGTGGAATGCTCGCTTCAGGCGAAACGTTGTTGCATCATGCTGAACTCATCGATCAAAGTTATGAACGGTTCGATGAAAAGTTAAAAGGGCTCGGGGCCCTCGTATGGCGCGAAACGGTCTGACCGATTTTTAGCAAAAGAGAGGGGACATACACATGGAAAGAAGTCTATCAATGGAACTTGTACGCGTAACGGAGGCAGCGGCACTTGCCTCTGCCCGCTGGATGGGGAAAGGTTTGAAGAATGAGGCAGATGACGCGGCGACGAGCGCAATGCGTGATGTCTTCGATACGATCCCGATGAAGGGAACGGTCGTCATTGGCGAAGGTGAGATGGATGAAGCACCGATGCTCTACATTGGAGAAAAGCTTGGAAATGGATATGGCCCACGACTCGATGTTGCCGTCGACCCGCTTGAAGGAACGAACATCGTCGCAAAAGGAACATGGGGTGCGCTTGCCGTACTCGCTGTTGCAGATGCTGGCGATTTGCTCCATGCACCGGACATGTATATGGATAAAATTGCTGTCGGTCCGGAAGCGGCAGGTCACGTCAGCTTAGATGCGACGATTGAAGAAAACATCGCCGCTGTCGCGAAAGCTAAAAATAAAGACATCGAAGACGTCGTCGTCTCGATTCTTGATCGTGAACGTCATGAAGAAGTCATTCAACGGATTCGGGCAACGGGAGCACGGATTCGCTTGATTGGTGACGGCGATGTCGCAGCGGCAATCAATACCGCATTCCCGCATACAGGGATTGATTTACTGCTCGGTTCAGGTGGGGCACCGGAAGGCGTACTCGCAGCCGTAGCACTCAAGTGTCTCGGTGGTGAACTCCAAGGTCGTCTGCTTCCGGCAGACGAGGCGGAAGTCGCACGCTGTAAGAAGATGGGGATTGAAGATCCGTCAAAAATCCTCATGATGGACGATCTTGTTTCAGGAGATGACTGTATCTTTGCTGCAACGGGCGTAACGGACAGCGAGCTGATGAAAGGTGTTCAGTTCTCCGGCCAAGGTGGACAAACGCACTCTGTCGTCATGCGCGCAAAATCAGGAACCGTTCGTTTCGTCGAAGGACATCACTCGTTCAAAAAGAAACCGAAGCTCGTCATCAAGTAATGCATGAAACTGAGCAAAACAAAGAAAGACCTTTCCGATTTTTTCGGAAAGGTCTTTCAGACTGTAGACAAAGTGCTATCAGGAGAAAAAGCGTCTTTATTCGTTGCTTTCCTCGGGCGAGGCGCAAGCCGTTGCTCCTTGGTCCTTACGGACAACGAGCAGGGTCTTGCCTGCCTCTGAACGTGCGTTAAAAACGCACTTTTCCCCGTAGGAGTCAACGAAACATGACGCTTTTTAGCTAATACCGTGACCAAAAAGAAGGGCATGGAGACGTTTTAGAGCGCAATCCGTTTCGAATCGCTTAGAACCGCGAAAAGCAATCGGTCGCGACCCTGCAGCTTTGCTGTAGCGGCGTGACCGATTGCCGCTTTGAAGACGAGGCGAGACAGGGAAGCGCGAACGGATTGCATCTCGATACCATATGTTTACGCTTTTTAATAGTTTGTCTACACGCTGAAAGACCTTTCCGATTTTTTCGGAAAGGTCTTTTTCTTTTGTGAACCAACTATTCTTTCAACGGTGCTTGGACGGAAGCGCTCATCTTTGTGAGTGTTTGACGTGGTAAGAGCCGCGTCAGGAAAACATAGAAGGCATTGCTTGCACCAGGAATCACCAGCGTCTTGCCTTGCATGTATCCATCGAAGGATAGCTTAGCGACGGTTGGCGCATCCATGATGCCGGGGCGTTTAAACAAACGGGAAGCAGACAGGCCGGCCGTCGCTTCGAAATCGGTATGGGTCGCACCGGGACAAACCGCCGTGACTTGAATGCCGTAAGGCGCGAGTTCCTCTGCTAAAGCTTCGGAAAAACTTAAGACGTAGGCTTTTGTTGCATAATAGACGGCTAGGAACGGACCGGCTTGAAATGCTGCCGTCGAAGCGATCTGTACGATCCGACCTTGTATACCTTGGTCCCGCATCCGCTGTGCATAAGCTTTTGTCAGATGAGTCAGGGCTCGGATGTTGACATCAATCATGTTCAGTTCGCGTGAAAGTTCGGTTTCGAGAAACTCACCAAATAATCCGAAGCCGGCATTGTTGATTAAGAGATCGACCGAATCATCTTTTGTCGCCCGAAGGAGGGCTTCGATGTGGAGGGGCTGTCCGATATCGTAAGGATAGACCTCAGCCGTTCCTCCTTCTTGTTCGACGAGATACTTCGTCTCGAACAGTTTTTCGGCATTGCGCCCGACGAGCAGCAGATGATCTCCTTGCATGCCATGTAACCGTGCGAGCTCGCGACCGATGCCTGCCGAGGCTCCTGTAATCAATACGTTCATAGGATCACGCTCCTGTTTCGTGGATTGAATTGATAGAAAAAGGGTATTAACTAGACGATAGCGCAGAACAAACAAAAAAGCGATTGAGCCGATGCTCAACCGCTTGGTCGATCGTGTTTGGATTAAAGGTAAGAACCGGCTCCGACGAGACGTGAACCCCAGTATCCTGATTTGAAGCTTGAGTATTTAACGCCACCCGTTTCCGAGTTGACCATGCTTGTCTTGCTTGTCGCGATACCAACGTGTTGGATGCCGCTACCGTGTGAGAAGAAGACGAGATCTCCCGGTTGAACGCTTGAGACGCTGACTTTCTTAGATGAAGAGTATTGTGAAGAAGACGAGCGTGGAAGTGTTTTTCCAGCTGCTTTCTTATAAACGTAGCTTGTGAAACCAGAGCAATCAAAACCGCGTGTTGTTGTACCGCCCCAGACGTAAGGCGTACCTTTATGTTTTGCTGCTTCGCTTAAGATCTTTGTACGTGTTGAAGAAGAAGTCGTTGTTTTCTTAGCTGTTGAAGTTGATGTTTTTTTCTTGTATGTTTTTGTATACTTCGTGTACACGTAACGTGTTTTCCCACCGTAATAAATCTTCGTCCAGCTACCTGACTTTCCTTTATAACGGAATGTTTGACCTGCGTTAACTTTACCGACGATTGAAGATTTTGTAGAGGCACCTGAACGAACGCGTAATCCGTTATCCATGATTTTGACTTTAGTAATTGTAGCAGCTTCAACTTTACCTGTTCCCACTGATGCAAAACCTGAAACCACTAATGCTGCTGTCGCGACCGATGCTAGAAAACGTTTCATATGTGAATTCCTCCATTTTAATTAAAATTTATGTGACCGAGTTATATAATGAAATCATTAAGTGTTTGTTTAGGCAGTCATCCTTACGACTTTGTAAGTTTTTCTCTGCAGGAATATCTTAGCATGCGGTCGTGTGAAAACGTTTTTTCAGTTCCGCTACAAAATACCGCTTTTTTGTAATATAACTGCAATAATATCGTGGAATATTACAAAGAAGAAATTTCCATTCGCTAAATCACGACGAAAGTGGTAGATATGTGATACCTTTAATTCACAAAAGATTTTTTTGCTTTATCATTAAATACGTTACAGAACTTTGCTGTTGAATTTATAAAGAATAGGTGAATGCATATGCCAACTGAAAAAACCGATAAACCAGAACGTTCCTATACACTTGCCCAACTCGGTAATCTGACATTGAAGGATCTATATGAAATTGCGAAAGCAAAAAATGTTCCGCAATACCGGGAAGCGCGAAAGCGTGAGTTAATGTTCAAGATTTTAAAAGCACAAGCAGAATCAACCGGTCTCTACTTCCTCGAAGGGGTGCTTGAAGTCATCCCCGGCAATCCACAGATGCAAAACGATGGTGGCTTCGGCTTCCTTCGTCCCATCAACTACTCACAATCCTCTGAAGATATCTACATCGCCGCTTCACAAATTCGTCGTTTTAATCTTCGTAATGGAGATGTCGTCACGGGAAAAGTCCGGCCACCGAAGGAAAATGAACGTTTCCAAGGTTTATTGAGCGTTGAAGCAGTGAATGGAGAAGCGCCGGACACGGCACGAAACCGTTTATTCTTCCCTGCGCTGACACCGATCTACCCCGATCGTTTAATGCGTCTTGAAACAGAACCGCGTCATCTGTCGGTTCGTGTCATGGACATGATTGCGCCGGTCGGATTCGGGCAACGCGGATTGATTGTCGCACCACCGAAGGCAGGGAAGACGTCCTTGTTAAAAGAGATTGCGAATTCGATTCAAGTCAACCATCCGGATGTTGAGTTAATCATTCTTTTGATTGATGAACGACCGGAGGAAGTGACGGATATCGAACGTTCCGTACCGGGAGCAGACGTCGTCAGTTCGACGTTTGATGAGACACCGGATAATCACGTTCGGATTTCAGAACTCGTCCTTGAGCGGGCGATGCGTCTCGTCGAGCATAAAAAAGATGTCGTCATCTTGATGGACTCGATCACACGTCTGACGCGTGCCTATAACCTGACCGTCCCGCAAAGCGGACGGACCTTATCAGGGGGGATTGACCCGGCTGCCTTCCATAAACCGAAACGTTTCTTCGGAGCAGCACGGAACATCGAACATGGCGGCAGTTTGACGATTCTCGCGACAGCACTCGTTGAGACCGGTTCACGGATGGACGATGTCATCTATGAAGAATTTAAAGGGACCGGCAACATGGAGCTTCATCTTGACCGTAAACTATCAGAGCGTCGCATCTTCCCGGCGATCGATATCCGGAAATCCGGCACACGGAAAGAAGAGTTGCTCCTACCGAAAGATCAACTCGATGCGTTGTGGACGATTCGTCGGACGATGAATGAATCAAACGAGTTCGTCGACAGTTTCTTGCGCAAGATTAAGGATACGAAAAATAATGAAGAATTCTTCGTTGAACTGTTGAAGGAAAAGAAGAAGCCGATTCGCCGGGCAGCAGCTAAACCACGGACGATCAAAACAGATACACCGACTTGAAAATAGGTATTGCGAGACGATGAAAAATCGTTTAGTATAGGAAGGTAACTTACTCTGGCTCAGCAAATGAACCAGGGCGGAAGGAGAGAAATCAACCATGAAACAAGGAATTCACCCAAACTACAACAAAGTTGTATTTATGGATTCAACTACTGAGTACAAATTCTTAACTGGTTCTACTCGTTCTTCGAACGAAACAATCACTTGGGAAGATGGAAACGAGTACCCACTCATCCGCGTGGATGTGTCTTCGGACTCGCACCCATTCTACACTGGTCGTCAAAAGTTCAACGCTGCAGACGGTCGTGTCGATCGCTTCAACAAAAAATACGGCCGCAAGTAATTGCGACCTATCCATTAAAAAACAGCCTGTCTCCATCACTGGAGCAGGCTGTTTTTGTATAGACTGAACTGGGCGCGATAGGTAAGGTAAGTCTTCAACACGAACGATGAGCCGATTGCGCCGGCAATGCCGGTGACGTACGGGAGCAAGTCAGGATTTGTCGCGAATTGTTCGAAGAGACGACTGAAGGAAAAATGTCGGCCGAGGAAAAAACCTGCGCCGAGAAAGACACTAATCCAAATCAAAGCCCCGGTATACGCATAGGCGGCGAAAACCCGAAACGGCATCTTCGAAACACCGGCAAAAAAAGCGGACAGTTGGCGAAGTCCAGGTATGTAGTAACCGATAATCAAGACCGACTTGCCGTAACGAAGAAAGCCGGCTTCTGCTGTGACAATGTGTTTTTCAGAAATGCGAAACTTCGGTCCGATTCGATGAAGCAACGGCATTCCGAGTTTCAGACCAAGCAGGTAGCTGATCGTCATCCCGATACAGCTTCCGGCGTAAGCGGCGAGAATCGTTCCGATTAAGGGTAGATTACCTTGATGCATCCAAAAACCGGACATGATCAGTAACGTTTCATCCGGAACAGGAAGCCCGATGATCCCCCCGGCTAGAAGGATCGCAAGTCCGAATGAACCATATTGATGAAGCACTTCATGTAATATGTGATGGATCGGGAACACCTTCCTTCATAAATTCTTCTTCTATAGTGTACAGGAAATGAGGACTGGTTAAAACGACAAGGTGGGGAATCATGGGAATGAACGGATGGATTTTTGATTTCGAGAAGTCAACTCTTTTCCTTATATTCGATTCGGGCTATACTCGTTAAAGTGACTAATTTTAGAGGACGGTGTCTGCAATGATGCATGTAATAAATCAGTATGGTTGGATTGAAGTGATTTGCGGAAGTATGTTCTCTGGTAAGTCGGAAGAACTGATTCGACGCGTTCGCCGGGCTCAGTACGGGAAGTTGCCGGTCCAAGTGTTTAAACCGGCAATTGACGACCGTTATCATGAAGAACATGTCGTTTCGCACGTCGGCAACTCTGTCATCGCGGTACCGATGGCGACGAGCCGTGACGTGTACGCGGCAGTCGCACAAGAGACACAAGTGGTCGCGATTGACGAAGTTCAGTTCTTTGATGATGAAATCGTCGATGTCATCGAGGCCCTCGCGCAGGACGGAAAACGTGTCATCTGTGCCGGACTCGATCAAGACTTCCGGGCGGAACCATTCGGTAAGATGCCGGAACTTCTCGCACGGGCAGAGTTCGTCACGAAACTGCAGGCGATCTGCCTGTCGTGCGGTGACCCGGCATCGCGGACGCAACGTTTAATCGACGGTCGACCTGCCAACTACAATGATCCAATCATTTTAGTCGGCGCGTCAGAGTCGTATGAGCCGCGTTGCCGCCACTGCCATGAAGTGCCGGGGAAATCGCAAGCCCTGCAACAATGGAAGAAACAGCAACAGAACTGATGAAGTAAACGAAGGACTGATTCATCAGTCAGGACAACATCAATCAAATGGCCGATACTCCCATCGTTTCAAGGGAGCATCGGCCATTTTTTTGCGCATTCATATTGTTTTGGACGGCTTAGTCGATGCTTGAAACACGCATCGAAACAGTCTTCATCCCTTGCTTTCGCGCAGGAAAGACATCAACCGGTGTGGGTCAAACGACTATATTGGTGCACAAAGTGTGTTGCCTCGCGGACAATCGCTTCTTGATCATAATCGAGGGTCGCGACATGATAGGAGTCAAGCAGGCAATAGCTCCGTTTGTCCGTCGAACCGATGACTTGATAAAGGTAATCCGAACTTTCAGGCGGGACGACATGGTCTTCGGCAGAATATAAAATAAGTGTTGGAATCTCGATGGCTGGTAAGAGTGGACGTGTCTGGTCAATCAAGGTCAAAAGTTCCGATGCGCAGACGACAGGGACCTGGTCATAGATGATTTCAAACGCTTCACGTTTAATGTCTGGGGTACTTTCTTTTAAGTAGCGTGGACAGTCTTCAAAAGATAATGCTTCATAGGCAGGAATCGCTAGTGCTGCATTGATCGTAATCAATCCGTTAGCAGGTAATCCTTCCGCGACGAGTGCAAGGGCAAGTGTCGCACCCATCGATTGTCCGGCGATGAAAATGGACGAACAATGATTGGTTAAGACGTCGAACCCTTGGCGGAGGCTTTGTTTCCAATCTTCGGCAGTCGACGCTTCGAAATCACGGATGCTCGTCCCGTGTCCGTCGAGACGCGGGGCATACACGGTAAACCCTTGGGCGGCAAACTGCTCTCCGACAGTACGGACGCTTTGAGGGGTTGCGTTAAAACCGTGAGACAGTAAAATACCGATTGGACCTCGTTCAATCAAAAAAGCTTCTGCGCCAAACAGGACAGGTGATGATGAATTCATAAAGGGTTCCTCCTTCTATTAAAAAACTCGTAGTGCTTTAGGCGCACTACGAGATTCTCGTAAGTATCATCCAAAGCATCGGCTTTGCTGGTCGGAGCACCTTGCATGTTGCAGGTTGCCGTGGGTTCGTAGAGCCAGATCTCTCGCCCACTCTTGATATATCGTATAGGGATTGTCGGAATAATCATTGTGAAGAGGATAGCATTGATTGAAATACGTTGTCAAGACGTCAAAAAGAAGTCGAAATTGATAAACTGGGTAATTTGGTTTAATTTTGAAAATATGGTTGACTTGAGAAAGGAATCCCCGTAGTGTAAGCATTAGATTCACGACATAAGAACGACTTGAAACATCACACATATGAACTTCATACCGTAGCACTTATCGAGAGAGGTGGAGGGACTGGCCCTACGAAACCTCGGCAACAGACTTCTTACGTCGTACTGTGCCAATTCCGTCAGACGTTTGTCTGAAAGATGAGCTGAGCGGATTCTGCCTTAGTGCAGATGGAAGGATCCTTTTCTTTTAAGAGAAGGGTCCTTTTTTTGATGTTTTCCTAAAAAAGAGAATGAAATACAATTCATTTTGTATTTTAGAATGACCTGTGCTAGTCTTGAGCTGTATAACTCAATAACCAGTTCTTCGGGGTAGGGTGAAAATCCCAACCGGCGGTGATGCGATTGATAAATCGATGAGCCCGCGACCTGCAGTGTACGCACTGTGGCTGACTTGGTGAGACTCCAAGGCCGACGGTAAAGTCCGGATGGGAGAAGGACGAAACAATGCGCTTGGTGCCATTTTCTGAAAAAATGTTTTCAGGGAAAGGTCTGTTTCTGTATGTGTAAAAACAGAAACGCGAGACGCTTATTTCGTCAATCCTTCAATCACGACGCCCCCTTTTACAGGAGGCGTCTTTTTTATTGAAAGGAGCGGAAAAAATGGAAACATTCATGAGTTATGCGATGCAACTAGCACACATGTTAAACGGTCAAACGAGCCCGAATCCGAGTGTCGGCTGCGTCATCGTCAAACAGGGGCGGATTGTTGGTTTTGGGGCCCACCGTTATGCGGGAGGACCCCATGCCGAAGTCGAAGCGCTCCTCATGGCAGGTGAAGCAGCACGCGGAGCCGATCTCTACGTGACGCTCGAACCGTGCAATCATCACGGCAAAACACCGCCGTGTACGGAAGCGATTCTAAAAGCCGGCATTGCGCGCGTCTTTATCGCGACAGAGGACCGCCACGCGCTCGTCGCAGGAAGCGGTATCACACGTCTCCGTCAGGCGGGGATTGAGGTTGAAGTCGGGTTGCTAAAAGATAAGGCGGAGGCATTATACGAACCGTTTTGGAAGGCAATCGAACGAAAACGTCCGCATGTCACAGTGAAAGTCGCCCAAACGATGAACGGGACGGTCGCGACGGGTGAACAACGCTTTATCACTTCAGAAGCGGCACGTGCTGACGGACGGCAGTTACGCGGGACACACGACGCGATTCTCGTCGGAAGCGACACGGTGATCATCGATGACCCGGCATTGACATTGCGCAGTTCGACCGGCATCGAACCGGTCCGCGTCATCGTCGATCGGCGGGGGCGCCTGACGGATGAGTTTCAAGTCATGAATGACGGATTGAATCCGACGTATTGGTTGACGGAACAGCCACGAACAAGCGAACGGGCGAACGTGACGGTTTTCGTCGGGACGTATGCGACACCGGACCAAATCCTCGAACTTTTATATGAACAAGGTATTCGCAGTCTGTTGATTGAAGGCGGTCCCACGATTCAATCCGCATTTTTAGAAGCGGATCTCGTGGATACGATCGAACTCTATCAGGCACCGTCCCTCTTCAGTGGGACAAAGTCTCTGACGACGGAACAGGACATCGAAGACCGTTTTGATTTAGTGAAAATGAACCAAATCGGACAGGACGTCCATCTCCAGTATGTACGAAAGGAGAGGATGACATGTTTACCGGATTGATTGAAGAACTTGGCACAATAAAACGGAAAGTCCCCCGTCCGAACGGGCTGGCGCTCGAGATTGAAGCGACAGCAGTACTTGATGGAACAAAGATTGGCGACAGCATTGCCGTTGATGGCATTTGTTTGACGGTGACGGCGATGACGAAGAGCGGATTCACGGCCGATGCGGTCCATGAGACGATCCGAGCGACGTCGCTTCAGACGTTACGGGTCGGAGCAGCCGTTCAACTCGAACGCGCGATGCCGGCGAATGGACGGTTCGGTGGTCACTTCGTCAGCGGGCATATCGACGGGACGGCTCGGTTTCTCAGCCGGCGACCGGACGGCGAAGCGATGGAATACCGCTTTGAAGCAGGGGACTGGAGCAAGTACTGTATTCCGAAAGGATCGATTGCAATCAATGGTACGAGCCTGACGCTGCAACATGTCGGAAACGATGCGGTGACGATTTCATTGATTCCCCATTCACGCCAAGTTACGACGTTCGATCGCTTGCAGACGGGTGCGCTCGTCAATATCGAATGTGACTTGATGGCGAAACATCTCTATCACTTTACGCAGAAGGATGCGAAGACGGACTGGTCGGCATTTTTAGGAGGCGAAGTATGATGAACGGATTTGATTCGATTGAAGAAGCAGTGGATGACTTAAAACGCGGACGACCGATTATCGTCTGTGACGATGAAAACCGTGAGAACGAAGGGGATCTCGTGTTACTTGCGGAACACGCGACACCCGAGATGATTAACTTCATGATCACTTACGGCAAAGGACTCGTCTGTGTCCCGGTCAGTCCGGATATCGCAACACGACTCGAACTCCGACCGATGACAGATGTCAACACGGATCCGCACGGAACGGCTTTTACGATCAGCATTGATCATGAAGATGCGAAAACCGGCATCAGTGCAGCGGAACGGGCAATGACGATTCAGCGGATGTTGATGGATGGTCCAAATCAGTTCAAGCGTCCCGGACACATCTTTCCGTTGATCGCAAACGAAGGCGGCGTCCGCGTCCGGCGTGGTCATACGGAAGCAGGGATTGATTTGGCACGGCTCGCGGGAAGCGCCGAAGCGGCCGTCATCTGTGAAATCATTTTAGACGACGGGACGATGGCACGGGTTGATGATTTAGTGACGTATAAAGCAGAACATGATTTAAAAATGATTACGATCGATGCTCTCGTCCGCTATCTCGAGCGCCCTGTCCGCCGTGAAGCGGAAGTCTTGTTACCGACGACGCACGGGGCGTTTCGAATGCTTGGTTATACGACACCTGACGCCAAGGAACATGTCACGGTGCTATCAGGTGAAGCCGAAGACGGGATGCTCGTCCGGGTTCATTCCGAATGTCTGACGGGTGACGTCTTCGGATCAAAACGGTGTGACTGCGGTCCGCAACTCGACGCGGCGCTCGACCGGATTGAACAGGAAGGCGGCGCTGTCCTCTACTTGCGTCAAGAAGGGCGGGGGATTGGTTTGATGGCGAAGCTGAAAGCCTATGAGCTCCAAGAACAAGGACTCGATACGGTCGAGGCGAACCATGCGCTCGGATTTGCAGCCGACTTACGCGACTACGCCGTCGCAGCAGCGATGCTTCAGGATCTCGGTGTCACGAAAATCCGTTTGATGACGAATAACCCGGATAAACAGCAAGCGCTCGAAACGTACGGCATCACCGTGCTTGAGCGGGTTCCGCATGAAGTACCGGCAAATTTAGAAAACCACCAGTATCTCAAAACCAAACAGACGAAGCTCGGGCATCTGCTCGATCTCGAAGGAGGAAAATAAGATGGTATACGAAGGATTTTTAACGGGCGAAGGACTCCGGGTTGCGATCGTCGCAGCACGTTTTAATGAATTGATCACATCTAAATTAGTCGGAGGAGCAAACGATGCCTTCCGTCGTCACGGTGTCGCAGCGGATAACGTCGATACGGCGTGGGTGCCGGGCGCATTCGAGATTCCGCTCGTCGCGGAGAAACTGGCGAAAAGCGGTAAGTATGATGCCGTCATCACACTTGGTGCCGTCATCCGCGGTGCGACGTCGCATTACGATTATGTCTGCAATGAAGTCGCGAAAGGAGTCGCCGGTGCGTCGCGTGAGACGGGTGTCCCGATCATCTTCGGTGTATTGACGACGGACTCGATTGAACAAGCGGTCGAACGGGCCGGCACGAAAGCAGGGAACAAAGGGTATGAGTCGGCGGTCTCTGCCATCGAGATGGCGAACTTGTTACGCAGCTTTCAGTAATGTTTCTCTATCGGATGTAAAACGGGGACGGACGTAAAAGCCAATCCGCCACCTGTTAGATCGTTCAAAAGGAATCACTCGTTTTACGCGACTCCTCCAGGAAAGCGCGTGAAATGAGCGATTCCTTTTTGAGGTCGCGCCCCTCTTACATGCGATAGAAAGTTTTCTGTTTTTTGTCAATAATTCATGGTCACGCATACACGGGATGGTATAACCACCGTATAATAATAAAAGTACGGAAAACTTAGAGGTTTGGAAGAAAGGGGGGCGAATGAACATGAAGCGGATTCATTACGTGTACGGCGTTCTTTTATTTAGTTTGAGCTATTATAGTTGGATCTGGTTTTATGCCGATCGACCGGAACTGGCATCGTGGGGGAATAACATTTTTTCTATCATAGGCTGTATAGCTGCAACATTATTCTTACTGCACACATATCGAACGAATGGTCGGGACCAAGGTCGGTTTTTTCTCTATCTTGCTTTCGGAACAGGAAGTTATCTGATTGCGGAACTGATTTGGATGTCTTATGAAAATATCCAACAGGTTGCCGTTCCTTTTCCCGGTCTGCCGGACCCTTTTTATATGTTGCAATCGTTCTTTTTCTTTATGGCATTTCTTCATTTGATTCGAAAATACGTGACGAAACATCAATTGATTCGATTCGTGTTTGATATTTTAATCGTCATGACTGTCGCTGTGACATACAGCTGGTTTTTCTTGGTTCGTCCTTCTTTAGCGGATGGGCAAGCGTCGACAGCGGAAAACTTCGTCGCGTTCGCGTATCCGATGAATGATGTCGTGTTGCTGTTTTGTGTCATCAGCATCTACTTCTTAATCGAAAAACGACAAACTGTCACACGACCGACCTGTTTTTCCTTTTTATTAATCGGAATATTAATTCAGATTATCGCCGATACCATTTTTCTATATATGACGACCATCCATGGATATGAGAACACCGCAGCGATTGATCCGTTATTCATCTTAAGTTTATTGTTAGTCGCAATTTCCGGTCACGCGGGAGAAGTGACGATGGAACATATCCGAGTCGATCAGGAAGAAAGGCAATCCTTGCATCTCGGGCGATTGTTTTTACCGTATTTCCTCGTACTTCTATTGTTCTCAACAATGCTGTTTTATGCGCAACGGGGAGATGCCTTAAATGGATTGATGATTGGTTGCGGGGTGACGATTCTCTTAATTTTAGTCCGGCAAATTTTAATGATTTTAAGTAACCATCAATTGATTCAAGAAATCCACCATAAGGCGGACGAGTTGGAAGAGAGTAAGGAACGTTATGAATCACTCTTTACGTATCATCCGGATGCCGTTTATTCTCTTGATTTGAAAGGACAAATTGAAAGTGCGAACCCATCATTCGAAAAACTGACGGAACATTGTGAGAGCGAGTTGATTGGTCGGTCGTACGATCAATTGCTTGGACAAGGGACTTCTGCCATGGCGGATCAAGATAAGATGAGCGCTGAACAATTCGAGACGGTGTTTCGAAAGGAAGGTGGCAACAATGTCCTGCTCAGCGTGACGACAATTCCGATTCGTGTCCGAAAACGACTTGTTGGTTTGTTCGGCATCGGTCGTGACATCACAGACATGCGGAAAAATGAATTGAAAATCCATCAGCTTGCGTACTATGATCATTTGACGAAAGCGGTCAATCGAAAGTACTTCGAAGAGATGTTACACCATTTAGTCGAGCAAGAACAAAGTCAAGAAACAATCATTCTCTGCTTCATCGACTTAAACGATTTTAAACTCGTGAATGACTCGTTTGGACATCACATCGGCGATCAATTGTTGATTCAAGTCGCAGAACGCTTACGCCGCGCGACAGAAATCGAAGATGTCGTCGCCCGACAAGGGGGCGATGAATTCACGGTCATTCTCCGTCATATCGTGTCGGAAGAAGGGGCGAGAACCCGGACCGAGCGTCTTCTTAACCAGTTGAGCATCCCGTACAATATTGAAGGGCTTGAAGTCGTCTCGAGCCCGAGTATCGGAGTAGTTCGCCATCAAAGAACGGAACCGAAACATGTCGTGACGTTATTAAAACAAGCGGATTTAGCGATGTATCAGGCAAAGGCAAAAGGCGGAAAAACGGTCGTCTTCTTTGATGATATTGCGGAAGCGGCGTCATACCGGCTACGACTTGAGTCGGAGCTCCCCCATGCGATTGAGACGAATCAACTCGTCTTGTATTATCAACCTCAAGTCGACACGATCACGTATCAGATGGTCGGTGTCGAGGGGTTGGTCCGTTGGAATCATCCGGAGCTCGGAATGATTTCACCGAACGATTTCATTCCCCTCGCGGAAGAAGCGGGGATGATCATTCGTCTTGGCGAATGGGTTTTACGTGAAGGCTTTTTGCAGGCGAAGCGCTGGGAACAGGCAGACATCGCCTTGAAGGTAGGCTTGAATGTATCGATGCAACAGTTCCATCACCCAACGTTCGTCCTGACGTTGATGCAACTTTTAGCAGAAACAGACGTCGACCCGAGGCGAATCGATTTAGAAATTACGGAGGTATCGGCAGTCGAAGACATCGAAGATACGGTCAAGACGATGCATCGTTTGAAAGAGCTGGGGTTCACGATTTCGATTGATGATTTCGGGACAGGCTATTCCTCATTATCCCGTCTCGTCGATTTCCCGATTGATACGTTAAAGATTCCGCGTGAATTTGTTGAGAAAATCAATATCGAGACGAGTGGGTATGCGATGATTTCCTCCATCATTCATTTAGCAAAATCGCTGGATGTAGCAGTCATCGCGGAAGGGGTCGAGACGCTCGAACAAGTCAACGTCTTGAATCGCTTGAAGTGTACACGGATGCAAGGTTATTATTTCGGTCGTCCGATGCGGCCTGAAGCCATTGAGCCGTTGCTCTATCCGGATCAGCGCTAAGCGTAACCGAATCAGTTTGAAACTTTTTCCAAAATCGACTCGTAGACACAGGTAAACGAGGAGGGAACGCACATGAAGAAGGGAAGATGGTTTTTTTCGCTGGCAATGGTTTCTTCGGTCGGTCTTGCCGGATGCAGTCAAGACGACCTGTCGAATAGTGAACTGTTAAAAAAGGCGACGGCAGCACAGGAGGATATTCAGTCGTTTCATATGGAGAGCGACATCTTTTCAGAAGTCGGCGGTCTGCCTGTCAGTCAGCAAGTCGCAGCAGATGTCATTCAAAAACCCTATACGATGCATCAAACGATTAAGATGAAGAATGTCGAGGATGGCTCGGATGTACAAATGGAGAGCTATATGCTCGACGACAAGATGTATATCGCACAGGACGGGCAATGGTTTGTCCAAGACATCTCGGAGATGAATGACATCATGGAATCATCCGTCTCGACCGATCAAAACCTGAAACTGTTGAAGAAGTATAAAGACAATTGGACAGCCGAAAGAAAAGATGAACTCTATCAAATTGATGTGGACTTGACGGGGGACGACTTGAAAAACTTCATGAAAGACGCGCTCGAACAATCGGGACAGATGGCGCAGATGAAAGAGATGATGGATCAAGTGGATTATAAAAAGATGAAATATACGATGACATATGACGCAAAGACGTATTATCCGAAGTCGCTCGATATGACGATGGAGTTTGAAATCACAGAAGGCACGACCTTTAAGATGACGAATGAATCCACGTTTTCGAAATTCAATGCCATCGAGTCGATTGAGCTGCCGGAAGAGGCAAAAGAGGCCCAATCGATTACTGATATGAACCAATGACGAACAGCCGATTTTCCCCGACGTGACACGCCGGAGGAGGTCGGCGTTTTTTTTATGTGTGGAACATCTCTGAACGGGGAACTTAGGAAATAGGGTTGACAGTATTCTGTCAATTCTGAAAAAATGGGAAAGTCTACATACGAATTGCAGAGGGGGGAAAAGCATGGGAACGTCATTCACTGAGTGGGTAAGTTCGGTGTCGAATTTAGTTTGGGGAGCACCGTTGCTGATCCTATTAGTCGGAACAGGCATTTACTTAACGATTCGTTTAGGATTCATTCAAATTACAAAACTTCCTTATGCGTTAAAGCTCGCGTTTACGAAACAAGAGGACTCGAAACAATCGGAAGGGGACATCAGTCACTTTCAGGCATTAATGACCGCACTGGCAGCAACGGTCGGTACGGGGAATATCGTCGGTGTCGCAACAGCCGTCGTCCTTGGGGGACCAGGTGCGATCGTCTGGATGTGGTTATCCGGATTATTCGGTATGGCGACCAAATATGCGGAGGCGATTCTCGCCGTCAAATACCGTGTCGTCGATGAAAAGGGGCAGATGGCCGGAGGGCCGATGTACTATCTTGAACGGGGGCTCAAGCAAAAGTGGCTCGGGATTTTATTTGCCGCTTTCGCTTCGATTGCTGCTTTCGGGATTGGTAACGGGGTTCAAACGAACTCGGTCGCGCTCGCGATGAAGTCAACGTTCGATGTACCGCTCTACGTGACCGGAATCGTCTTAATGGTCGCAACAGGTGGCGTCATTTTGGGTGGTGTCAAATCGATTGGGAAAGTCGTCAGCTTTTTCGTGCCATTCATGATTTTCTTTTATGTCGGAAGTGGTTTATTGATCCTGATCATGAACTACGACTTGATTCCAGCGGCATTTTCAACAATTTTCAGCAGCACGTTCTCGAATGAAGCGATTACGGGTGGTGCAATCGGGGCGGCGATTCGTTACGGTGTCGCCCGAGGCGTCTTCTCGAATGAGGCGGGTCTCGGTTCAGCGCCAATCGCGGCTGCGGCTGCGAAAACCGATTTCCCGGGACGACAAGCACTCGTCTCGATGACACAAGTCTTCCTTGATACGATTCTCGTCTGTTCGATGACAGGATTGACGCTCGTCATGGGTGGAAAAATCGGGACCGGATTAGAAGGAGTCGAATTGACGACTGCAAGTTTTGAAGTGTTCCTCGGTCCGACCGGAAAGTATATCGTCACGATTGGACTTGTCTTGTTTGCCTTTTCAACAGTCCTCGGCTGGTCGTATTATGGTGAAAAATCAATTTATTATCTCTTTGGTCAAAAATCAATCGTGCCGTACCGCGTCGTATTTGTTCTCGTCGCCGGACTGGGCGCGATGACGACGAACTTGAACATGGTTTGGGCCATCTCGGACGTCTTCAACGGTTTGATGGCAATACCGAACTTGATTGGTCTGCTTGGTCTGTCCGGCGTCGTCATTGCCGAGACGAGGTTGTTCCGCGAACAGCTGAAAAAAGAACAGGCAAATCGAAACGCCTCCTGAATCCAAAAGCAATCATTTCTTTTGGAGGTGAATCCGACGCAGGAGTCAGATCACAATCCATCAAACGGCCGACGCTTCCGACTTTTTACGGAAGCATCGGCCTTTTCTATGCAAATTCTTATCGTTCACAAGAGAAAGGGAGGTGGATTTCCGGATCATACACTGGAAATCCACCCCCCTCTATTCATTTCAAATCGTTAAGTGGTCCGGTAGAACATGACCGACTCATATGGACGTAATGTGACGTTGCGCCCGTCTTGTGCGACATCAGGATAGTTCTGAATCAAGACGTCGGCGTCCGACATCGTCTCTGGTAACGTGAACGTCGTTTCTAAACTGTAGAAGTTCGAGAGGACGAGCAGCTGTTCGTCCTCTGTCGTTCGTTCGTACGCCCAAATCGACAAGTCGTCCGGTGTGAGAAGACGATACATTCCGTTCGTCAACACGTCATATTGTTTTCGTAATTGAATCAACTTTTTATAGTGGTGGAACACCGAATCAGGATTAGCGACGGCAGCTTTGACATTGATGTCAGTATAGTTCGGAGCGACGTCGATCCACGGCGTTGCTTCTGAAAAACCGGCGTGAAGCGTCGAGTCCCATTGCATCGGTGTTCGGGCATTGTCGCGTGATTTTTGGCGGATTGCCGCAAGAATCTGTTCAGATGCTTCGCCCTGAGCAATTTTTTCTTCATAGAGATTCAATGTTTCGACGTCACGATAATCTGTAAGATCCGTGAAATCCGGATTCGTCATCCCGATTTCTTCACCTTGATAAATATACGGTGTGCCTTGTAGACCGTGTAACGTCGTCGCGAGCATCTTCGCACTTTCGACGCGGTAGATGGTATCGTCACCGAACCGGCTGACGACACGAGGCTGGCCGTGGTTGCACCAAAAGATGGCATTCCACGCTTTTCCCTGCATCCCGACTTGCCAGTCCGACAGGATCCGTTTTAACTCAAGAAAATCGAATGGTGCGGCTGTCCATTTTTGACCGTCCGGATAGTCGACTTTTAAATGGTGGAAGTTAAAGGTCATCTTCAACTCTTCCTCGCTGACATTTGAATACTGCCGGCAATGATTGAGTGTCGTCGAGGACATCTCACCGACCGTCATCAAGTCATGACCGTCAAACACACGTTGATTCATTTCCTGGAGGTACTCATGGACACGAGGTCCATCCGTATAAAACGTTCTGCCGTCTCCAGTCGGGTCATTTGGGAACGATTGATCCTTCGAGATGAGATTGATGACATCCAGGCGGAATCCACGGACCCCTTTGTCGCGCCAAAACTGCATCATCCGATAAATATCTTCCCGAAGACGCGGGTTTTCCCAGTTGAGATCGGCTTGGGTTTGATCGAACAAATGAAGATAATATTTGCCGGCGACTTCATCAAACGACCAGGCCGGACCACCGAACTTCGACTGCCAGTTGGTCGGTTCATCCCGCCAAATGAAATAATCATGATACGGACTGTCGGGATTCCGTCCTTGCTGGAACCAGTCGTGCTCCGTTGAACAGTGATTGACGACGATATCCATCATCACCGACAAATCACGTTTCGTTGCTTCCGCAAGCAGGTCATCGAAGTCTTGCATCGTCCCGTAAGAAGGGTCAATCGCATAATAGTCGCTGACATCATACCCATTGTCATTTTGTGGTGAGGCATAGACGGGTGTCAGCCATAAATAATCAATGCCGAGTGACGCGAGATAGTCGAGTTTTTCCGTGACGCCACGGAGGGTGCCCGTCGCTTTTCCTTCCGGGCTATAAAAACTTTTCGGATAGATTTGATAAACAGCGGATTTCCGCCAGTCGGTCGTTGTGAGCGTCATACAAGTCACACCTTTCTAAAAACAGTTACGCAGCATCTTTGAGTGCCGCTTTTCGTGCGCGTTTCGTTGAGACGTAATGGAACAGGAACGTACAGACAACCGGGATAACAATCGCGATCACCATACCGATGATGAACGACAAAATCAATCCGGGAACGATTGAGATGAAGGCAGGCAAACCACCGACACCGATTGCAGGAGCTAAGACACCGCTGACGGCGATGAAAGAAGAAGCGATGGCTGATCCGACGAGTGCTGCTTGAACTACCTCCACCTACGCTTCGCTTAGAGGTGGAGGATTCCTGAGTGATCCGACCTAACGGTCGAAACCTGATCAGGCTAACCCCGTCGTCCCGACGGTTGAAGAAGCTAGGAGGCGTTCAGCTTCTTGTTTGAGGTTCAGTCCTGCGTTCACATCCCGTTCGTGGTGGATGCCGCAACTCGGGCATGTCCATTCACGCAAGCCAAGATGTTTCACGTCTTTGTGTTGATGTCCGCAACTGGAACACAGTTGACTAGAGGCGAAGGTCTTGCCGACTTTCACGACGGTCTTCCCGTACCATTCCGCCTTGTATCCGAGCATGCGGAAGAACTCCGACCAACTGACCTCGGAGATGGACTTGCTCAACTTGCGATTCTTCTGCATGTTCTTCACCTGCAAGGTCTCGATGCCGATGACGTCGTGGTTTTTGACGATCTCGGTCGAGACCTTGTGCAGGAAATCGGTTCGCTTGTTGGCGATCTTCTCGTGGATGCGGGCGACCTTCCGCTTCTGCTTCTGGTAGTTCTTCGCCTTGGAAAGTGTTACTTTCTTATCCAAGGCGATACGTTGACGACGAGAAAGCTTGCGTTGCTCGCGTGCCAGCTTTTTCTCAAGCGAACGGAAGTAACGGTCATTCTTGTACACCGTGCCGTCCGACAGGATGGCGAAGTTCTTGAGTCCGACATCGACGCCGACGGATGAGCCCGTCTTCGGCATCTCGTTGCTCTCCTGCTCGACGAGCAGGGAGACGAAGTATTTTCCTGAAGCGTTCCGCCGGATGGTCGCGTTCAAGATGCGTCCGACGACCTGTCTCGAGTTGGCGAAACGCACCCACTTCAGCTTTGGAATTTTGATTTTTGCGCCGACGATCGAGACTTCTGGAAGTTGAGACTTGCCCTGAATGTTCGTCTTGTACGATTGAACGGGGTTGCACTTTGACTTGAAGCGTGGCCGTTCGTTCTGCTTCTTGAAGAAGCGGTCAAAGGCATCGGCAAGATTTTTGACGCTCGTCTGCACAGACGTGCTATCGACTTCCTTCAGCCAGTCGAACGCCTGCTTCAACGACGGGAGTTCTTTCGAACAAGAACCGTAAGACAGTCCTTTCCCTGTCGCTTTATACGTCTCATCCCACTTCGCCAAGAAGTGGTTGAAGACGAAGCGCGAACAACCGATTGTCTTCGCGATCAGGATTTCCTGCTCTTTTGTCGGGTAGATTCTGAATTTGTAGGCCTTGTGAGTCAACAAGATTTTTCACCTCCTTCAAAGGGAATATACCCGAAAAGCAGGCTGGCGATTCATCTCCCACTTTCACTCGGGCTTCACCCTGATCGTTTAGAAGTGGGCGTATTCTCGCCTGATTTTGATAAAATGGATATTTAAAGCGTAAATTGACACCGAACATCGCCGGTTCCGTAATACCGAAGTAGGCAGAAATCGCGGACGTCGACGCCATGTTTTTATCATTCGCGTTTTTCGCGAGGAAGAGCATGGCGAGCGTCGCTGATCCTTGAGCGATATTCGAGATGGCGATCATCGGCCAGATGAAGGTTGAGCCACTTTGTCCAATCAGTTGAAGGTCGACGGCGATGAACATATGGTGCATCCCCGTGATGACGAGTGGTGCATAGAGAGCACCGAACAACAAGGCACCAAGCAGCGGGACGGCTTCGAACGTATTGACGACACCAATCGTGATCCAGTCGCCGAGCTGACGCGTGACGGGACCGATGACAGCGAGGGCAAGGAATCCGGTCAAGGTAATCGTCGTAATCGGAACGACGAGGAGCTGGATTGCATTCGGAACACGTTCCTTGAGCCATTTCTCGATCGTACTTAAGACATAGGCTGCTGCGAGTACAGGCAGGATTTGACCTTGGTAACCGACCTTTTCGATTTCGAAGAGACCGAGTATGTTGAATGTCGGAATCTCGCCTTTTAACGCACTTTGTCCATAGTTCCAGGCATTCAAGAGGTCCGGGTGGACAAGCATAAGTCCCATAACAATCCCGAGAATTTCACTCCCGCCAAAGCGCTTCGTTGCCGACCAACCGACAAGTGCCGGTAAGAAGACGAAGGCGGTGTTCGCCATCATGTTGATTAAATCCCATAACCCTTGGAGGTTCGGGTAGCGGTCAATCATCGTTTTTCCGCCGAACTCGATCCCGAAGAGATTGTTGATCCCCATCAAGAGACCAGCGACGATGATGGCAGGAATGATTGGCATGAAGACGTCGGAGAAGACTTTAATCAGTTTCTGGAACGGATTCATCTTGGAAGCACCGGACGATTTGACGTCGGCGATGGTCGTTGCTTTTAATCCGGTCAATTGAATGAATTCGGCATAGACGCGGTCGACATCCCCCGCACCGATGACGATTTGATAGACGCCGGCATTCAGGAATGCCCCTTTGACGAGCGGGACTTCGAGTAAGGCATCTTGTTCGACGAGGCTTTGATCTTTCAGTGTCAGGCGAAGACGCGTCACACAATGGGCGGCTTGCTCAATATTATCTTTCCCACCGATTCGTTCGATGAGTTGTTCAGCAATTTGACGGTAATTAGGTTTCATCTCTCATTCTCCTTTTGGATTGAACTGAAGACATCACTTGAAATGAAAACGTTTTCTTATCTGCGCAAACTCATCTTAACTTATCTATATAAGTTAAGTTAACAACTTATATAGATAAGTTTAAAAAGATTGAAGAAGAGGAGACTTCAATCCTTTCTGAATCAAGATAAAAACCGCCTCTCCGACAAAATCGGGAGGCGGTTTAAGACTGTAGACAACGTGCTATCGGGAGATCAAGCGTCTGTTTTCGTTGCGTTCCTCGGGCGAGGCGCAAGCCGTTGCTCCTTGATCCTCACGGACAACGAGCAGGGTCTTACCTGCCTCTGAATGATATGCTCCCCAAAAAGTAGACAGTTGAAATAAGAAAAACTGTTTACTTTTGAAAGGAGCTTTTTTCTATGTTCAAATTCAAGCGTTCCGCTAGTGAAAAACTATATGCCATCCAAACTTATGAAGAAGGAGTGTCCACGTTGTGGGAAGTCGCAAGACTCTTCGGGGTCACACAATCGACCCTACTCAGATGGAGACAG
>NZ_JACSMQ010000004.1:0-265030 GCF_018618705.1 Exiguobacterium sp. H66 | reverse complement strand
TCTCCATAAAGTGTTTGACTTGCTCGTTTGTGTGACTAAAAGTCACGTTGACGAAGCTTGCGCTTCATTCATTGTTTGTATCCGAAGATACGTTTTTTGCCTCATCGTTCAGTTTTCAAAGTTCGTCATCGTTTGTTTTGAAAAATGGTGGGCCTAAGTGGACTCGAACCACCGACCTCACGCTTATCAGGCGTGCGCTCTAACCAGCTGAGCTATAGGCCCGTCAAAAGCAAACAAAATATGGTGCACCCTGAGAGATTCGAACTCCCGACCCCTTGATTCGTAGTCAAGTACTCTATCCAGCTGAGCTAAGGGTGCGATATGGTGCGGTCGAGAGGACTTGAACCTCCACAGTGTTGCCACCACTAGGCCCTCAACCTAGCGCGTCTACCATTCCGCCACGACCGCAATATTAAAATTTAAAATGGTGTGTCATGCAGGATTCGAACCTGCGACCCTCTGATTAAAAGTCAGATGCTCTACCAACTGAGCTAATGACACGAGAAAACTGGGCTGGAAGGGATCGAACCTTCGCATGCTGGAATCAAAATCCAGTGCCTTACCACTTGGCCACAGCCCAAAAATGGCGGTCCTGACGGGATTCGAACCCGCGATCTCCTGCGTGACAGGCAGGCATGTTAACCGCTACACCACAGGACCACATTTTTGTTACGTTAAGTATGAAATTGAAAATGGTGGAGGATGACGGGATCGAACCGCCGACCCTCTGCTTGTAAGGCAGATGCTCTCCCAGCTGAGCTAATCCTCCATTATGGTGACCCGTACGGGAATCGAACCCGTGATACCGCCGTGAAAGGGCGGTGTCTTAACCGCTTGACCAACGGGCCATAAAATATGCAATAATTATTCTCAAGTAACATTTTCACATAAGAGGTCTGGCGGAGATGGAGGGATTCGAACCCTCGCACCAGTTTCCCGGCCTACACCCTTAGCAGGGGCGCCCCTTATAGCCACTTGGGTACATCTCCAAAAGATAATGGCTCCGCAAGTAGGATTTGAACCTACGACCTACCGGTTAACAGCCGGTTGCTCTACCACTGAGCTATTGCGGAATGTTGTGTTCGTTTCGGAGCACTTTTATATAGTAGCAACTTTCTTTCTTGCCGTCAATGCTTTTTTAAAAAAGTTTTTAGTGACGATAAGTTGTTTAGTTGCTGTCGTTTTGACGACTTCTATAATTTATCACGCTCCGAAATGAACGTCAACTACTTTTGTAAAAAATCTTTCCACGACACTTCCCACAGCGGTACTTCTCCGGATTCATCTTTCTTTTCCTTCTATATAATGTACCGCATTTATGACATTCGTATTGATGCGATTTTTTTTCGTCTCCGTCTAATCGCGGACTGTACCGTAAGCCACCATACTTCATCAACCAGTCTTTAAAGTCTTGATCTTGATGACGATGTCCCCGTCCTGCGAGGTGAAGATGATAGTGACAAAGTTCATGAACTACGATGCCACGAAAGGTTTTGGCGTCCGTTACATAGCGTCGATTAAAGTCAAGATGATGATCCGTCAAAAAATAACGGCCACCTGTCGTGCGTAGTCTTTCATTAAAAACGGCCTTGTGTCTAAACGGTAAAGCAAACACGTCGAGCGAAAGCTGCTCGACGTATTGCTGTAATTGTTCGTTCGTCATGATGGACTGACCATCGTTAAACCGATTCTGCCACGTTCCGGTTCGACACTCGTCACCCAGACCGTCACGATTTCTCCGACGGCGATTACGTCGAGCGGGTGTTTGACGCGTCGTTTACTTAACTTCGAGATGTGGACGAGTCCACTTTCCTTTACACCGATGTCGACGAATGCTCCAAAGTCGAGCACGTTCCGGACGGTCCCTTGGAACTCCATCCCAACCTGGATCATGTCTAACGATAAAACATCTTGTCGTAAAATCGGTTTATCCAGTGCCTCCCGCGGATCACGCTCCGGACGCTGCAAGGCTTCAATGATATCTCGGAGCGTCGGTTCACCAATCTCGAGTTGCTCTGCCGTATCCTTCACTGGAAGTTCCGCTAACTTCGTGCGGAGTTCTTCCGTCCCGACGGTCGTCAGCGCTAACTGAAGCTGCTTAAACAGTTGTTCGACAGTTTTATACTGTTCCGGGTGAATCGGTGTCCGGTCCAGCGGATGCGTCCCTTCAGGAATACGAAGGAAACCTGCTGCCTGCTCGTATGCTTTCGCTCCGAGACGCGGCACTTTTAACAGTTCTTTTCGTGAAGCAAATGCCCCGAGTTCGGAACGGCGTTCGACGATTTTTTTCGCTGTCGCCTTCGTGATTCCCGCTACATATCCGAGCAAGGACTCAGACGCCGTATTCACATCGACACCGACTTGGTTAACGACGGTCTCAACGACAAAGTCGAGTGTCTCCTTTAATTTCACTTGTGTCACGTCATGCTGATACTGACCGACCCCGACTGATTGAGGATCGACTTTAACAAGTTCAGCTAACGGATCTTGAAGACGACGGGCAATCGAGATCGCTGAACGTTGCTCGACTTGGAGGTCCGGGAACTCCGTCCGTGCGATTTCTGAAGCCGAGTAAATACTTGCGCCCGCCTCGTCGACGATCGTAAAAGCGACTTCCGTATGCCCTTTAATCCAGTCCGCTACAAAGGATTCGGTTTCACGGGATGCCGTCCCGTTGCCAATCGCTATCAGCTCGACACCATATTTCTTCACCAGTTCTGATAATTTAGTACGGGCTTCCTTCGCTTTTTGTTCAGACATCGTGACGTAAATAACGCCGACTTCTTTTAATTCACCAGTCGGATCAATGACTGCCCACTTACATCCCGTCCGGTAAGCCGGGTCGAGTCCTAACATGACTTTCCCTTTCATCGGTGGTTGCATATAGAGTTGGCGCAAGTTTTTACCAAAGACTTCAATCGCTTGGTTCTCCGCCTTCTCCGTCAATTCATTTCGGATTTCACGCTCAATTGCCGGGAAAACAGATTTTTTATATCCTGTTTTGACTGCTTCTTCAACAAGCTGGCGCTTTTGTTCGGGCAACCGATTAAAAGGACGAAGTAAGTATGGCAATACTTGCTGCTCGTCTAACACGACTTTCACGGACACGATTTTCAAGGCTTCTGCTCGGTTGATTGCTAAAATCCGGTGCGGCACGATTTGGCGGACCCGCTCGTTGTACTCATAGTACTGGGCAAAGACCTTTTTCTCATCGACGGCATCCTTTTTTTGTTTCGTCACGATTTCTGCCGCACGGTGTGTCACTTGACGAATGTAATCGCGGACAGTTGCTTGTTCGCCCCACTCTTCCGCGATGATTGCTTCTGCACCAGCGACTGCCTCTGCTTCTTCAAGCCCTGCGAACAATTTTTTGAAGCCCGCTTCTTCATAGGGTTTCGGCGAACGGAGCCACTCTGCGAGTGGCGCGAGCCCTGCCTCTCGTGCAATTTCCGCTTTCGTCCGTCGTTTCGGACGGAACGGTAAGTATAGGTCTTCAATCTGTTGTAACGTCGTCGCTTCACGCAACGCTTGATTCAATGCCTCGGTCATAACACCCTGCTCTTCGATTTTCCGAAGGACATCGTCACGTTTAGTTTCGAGTTGCGTGATGCTTTTATGTCGATCGAGGATCGCCTTGATTTCGACTTCGTCGAGCTCACCAGTTTGCTCTTTACGATAACGTGCGATGAATGGAATTGTTCCTCCATCTTCCGTCAACTGTAAGACGGCTTTCACTTGCTGGGGTCGTAAATTCAATTCTGTTGCGATTCTCTTCTCCATTTTTCCTCACCTCCCCCTCATTATACCGAAGAATCGACAGAAAAAAAGACTGACGCCACGGCATCAGTCTTTCGAGAATACTTCATTCGGTTCTACTTTGATCGCTTCTCGTAATTTCTGCAACGCCCGGCGTTGTAAACGCGAAACGTGCATTTGCGAAATACCGAGAAGTTCTCCCGTTTCTTTTTGGCTCATGTTGCGGTAATACGCACATTCAAGAATCGAACGCTCACGGTCTGTCAGTACAGCAAACGCTTTTTCAAGAATCAGCTTTTGGTCGACCGAGTCATAACCATTTTCCTGGTTACCGACTAAATCAAGTAAAGTGACCGTGCTGCCCTCTTGATCTGCTTCAATCGAGCTATCAACGGATAACGCTTGATAACTTTTACCCATTTCGAGTGTTTCGAGCACTTCCTCCTCTGACACTTCAAGACGCGCAGCGATTTCGTCGATTCGCGGTGAACGTTGTAGTTCAGTCGTCAATTCTTCGACAGCTTTCTTAATCTTCGGACCTAGCTCTTTAATTCGACGCGGAACATGGACGCTCCATGTTTTATCGCGAATGAATCGCTTGATTTCGCCGATGATTGTCGGGACAGCGAACGATTCGAAACTTCGTCCAAACTCTTTATCGAAACGACGAAGCGCGGCAAGCAATCCAATCATCCCGACTTGAACGAGATCATCATGAATCGGACGGCCACGTGAGAATTTACGGGCGAGCGCCTCGACGAGATCCGAGTAACGGGCGAGTAGCGCGGCATGGACTTCTTCATCTTGGTCATCTTGTTGATACAGATCAATCAGTCGAAGGACTTCGTCATCACTGTGATGGCGTTGTTGAGACTTTGCTGGCACTTTGACCCACCTCATCTCTATTCATATATTTTGTCATATGGACAGTGACGCCGTTTGCTTTTTCGATCGTGACTTGATCCATCAATGCCTCAATCATCAAGATCCCTAGTCCCCCCTCATGCAGTGAGTCTAGATCGTGCGAATCCGTAATTGGTTCACTTTGGCGTTTGACGCTATCTTTATCAAATGTCACACCGTTGTCTTTGACGATGATTTCAAGACGATCGTCCGGGTAAACGTTACATGTTAAGCCCATTGATCCGTCTTGCTGGTCTTCATAAGCATGTTGAACAGCATTCGCACATGCTTCAGAAACAGCAATTTTGATGTCTTCGATATCATCATACGTATAGCCCATGCGGTTTGCGACACCTGAAACCGTCAAACGCGCGATTGCCACGTATTCAGGTTTTGCAGGTAGTGTCATTTCAAGTTGTTCGTTTTTCATTGCGTACCACCTCGTACACCACTGTCGATTGTAATGATGCTTGAAAGACCTGTAATTTCAAAAAGACGACGAATACGTTCTGAAACACCAACAAGCGTAAACGATGTACCGTTTTTCTTCGATGCTTTAAGCGCTCCGACGAATACACCGAGACCTGTCGAATCCATGTAATGAATTTCATCCAAGTGAACGACGACATCATTTGCTTCTACAGCGGGAACGAGTTCTTGACGAAGTTTTGGTGCCGTATACGTATCAATCTCTCCTACGATATAGAGATGCGTCTGACCATCTAGTTGCTCTGTTCTAATTGTTAAATCCATCTTCAAGTTCCTCCTCAAGGAAATATGCTATATGATTTCTCTCTGTTTCATCAGTTGATTGTAAATAAAGTGGCTCCTTAAAAAAAGTCACTTAAGTATATTTCCCGCATTAAAACACTTCTAAACCTATTTTTAAAAATTAGTCAAAAAAAGTCGCATACAAATGTATCGACTCTTCTCGTGCTTCTATGTAGGTGCCTAAAAATCAATCAAGCCTAAGCTGATTGCAACGGCACTATTCACTTTCATCATCGTCTCAGGATCCAGGTGTGTCACCTTATCCGTCAGACGGCGCTTATCGATCGTACGGACCTGCTCAAGTAGGATGACCGAATCACGTTCTAATCCGTGTCGCTCTCGATATACTTCCACATGGGTCGGTAGTTTGGCTTTGTCGATCTGTGCCGTGATCGCAGCCACGATAACAGTAGGGCTGAATCGGTTACCAATATCATTTTGTAGGACAAGGACAGGACGTACTCCTCCTTGTTCCGATCCGACCACAGGTGACAAATTTGCATAAAACACGTCGCCACGTTTGACTATCAAAGCTTACACCCCGCTTACTTGACGTAGGAGCGAGAACTCCGCCTCCGTTTCAATCTGGAACATTTCACCAACGATTGATAAATTGATTGCTGCCATTTCTTCGTAACCACGCTTCAATTCCTCACGTAGCTGACGCTTGCGTTCTTCGGTCGTATGGTTCGACTTCATCCCAATCGTCTCCTTCGCTACATTTCGCTCAACAAACTGCTTTTCCCGTTGTTGGACCAAGATAATGGCACCTCCAGATTCACTGAAACCTTAACGAACGACTCACTTTCTACTTCAATATATCAGTCGAATTCAGAAAATACAATCAAAATTCAAAGAAATAACATTTTTTTGCCATCATATTGATGGTTTTTTAAATTTATTTTCGCGGCACACGTTTTGAAAATTGACAAAGGACTTCATAGTTAATCGTCCCTAACCAGTGTGCTGCTTCATCAATCGGCGCGCCCGTTCCAATTAACGTTACTTCTGTGCCGACAGGATATTCCTGCGGTAAACGAATCATTAACCGGTCCATACAGACACGACCGACGATTTCACACGGTTGACCATCGACGATGAGTGAGTACCCTTGAAAACGTCGCGACCACCCATCGGCGTAGCCGATCGGGACGGTCCCGATCCATTCGTCCGTCGGTGCCGTGTACGTCGCCCCATAACTGATCGTCTGTCCGGGTTCGACGCACTTGACTTGCATCAGCTGACTCTTCAACGAAAATGCCGGCTGAAGGAAATCATAATATGGAATCATCTCGTCAGACGGCATCGCGCCGTAAAGGGCAATCCCGATGCGGACGATATTAAACGGGTCATCCTGACCTGCGAGTCGAATCGCAGCAGCAGAATTCGCCGCATGGATATATCGCACGTGCGGTACGCGTTCGACGAAGCCGAGAAACGTCGTCTGTTGCTGTTCGAACAGACGGCTCGACAGTTCATCCGCTGTCGCGAAATGTGTATAAATTCCTTCGAGCTCAAGCAAATCAGAATCGAGCTCCATTAAAAGTTCATCCAGTTCTTCCATCGTTTGCAGACCGAGCCGCCCCATCCCACTATCGACCTTAATATGAATCCGAAGCGAATCGATTTCCGTCAGATGTTGTTTTGCTTGCCGTAACCACTCGGCTGAAAACACAGGAACCGCCACATCATAATTCGAAGCGACGGAGACATGCTCCGGCAATAACGTCTCGAGCATGAGAATCGGTGCCTGGATACCTGCTTCACGCAGCTCGATTGCTTCTTCAAGAAGAGCGACGGCAAGTAAGTCAGCCCCGTTTTCCAATGCAATTTCTGCCACAGTGATCGCACCGTGTCCGTAGCCATCCGCTTTGACGACGGCCATCATCGATTGGTCGCCGATTCTTGCCTTTATCTCGCGTACATTATGTGCAATCGCAGCACGATCAATTTCAATCCACGTCGGTCGGTACATCGCCATCCCTCTTTTCTAATAAGACTTGTGCTGCCGCATAATGATCGGAATGCGTAATCGATACATGAATCATACCGTCAAACGGCCCCGTCATGATAGGGCGACCTGATGTTTCATTTAGTACTTCAAGATCGCGCCAAGACACTTCTCGCCCAATCCCCGTGCCGAGTGCTTTGACAAACGCTTCTTTTGCAGCGAACCGTCCTGCGAGATATTCAAGTCGGCGTCCGTCCGCCAATGTTTCATACCGCGCTTGTTCACGATCCGTCAAAATACGTGTCAGCATCCGGGGTTGACGTTCGAGTGTCAGACGAACGCGTTCTAATTCAATCAAGTCAAGACCGATACCATAAATCATTCCCTACGCCTCCACAGTTCTATTCTTCGTCCACTTCATATAGAATGAAAGTGAAGCGAGGTGTTGTCATGTTTAGTCGAACGGAAAATCTACAAACGTTCACACGTTCTTATCCGGTCGTTTCGTTGTTCATTTTAATCCAAGTCGCTCTGTTTGTCATCGAGCAGTTGAATCAGTTACTCGGCTTTGGTTTCTCTCCACTCAGTTATGGTTCAGCGATTAATTTATTCATCGCGAATGGCGAATGGTGGCGTGTCGTCACGGCGACATTTTTACACTACGATTTTTGGCACATTGCCTTTAATACGTTTGCGTTGATTATTTTCGCTCCTGCGCTCGAGCGGATGATCGGGCATGTGAAATTTGCCATCTTTTACTTGCTTGTCGGAACGCTCGCTAACGTGTTGACGTATGTCACGTTGAGCGATAACTTATTTTATGGACAGGCGGGAGCATCTGGAGCCATCTTAGGTTTGCTTGGCTTTTACGTTTATCTCGGTCGTTTTCGTCGGACGATCATTTCTGTCGAAGATGCACGACTCGTCTACATCTTTAGTGCCATCACGGCCGTCTTTACACTGATCGGCTCGAACGTTTCCGTCTTCGGTCACTTGTATGGTTTCCTCCTCGGATTCCTGGCTGGATTCATCTTCGGAAAAAGCGCTGTTCCGTTCACACGTCCGTTTAATACGGGTCAACGGGCGACGTTCGGTGGTCATGTCGTTCACTCGACAGGATCCGGTCAAACGGGACGCATCGTGTTTTATGTCATCGTTGCCTTTGCCGTTTTCGGTCTACTCGCGCGATTCATCTAATCTACAAAAAAAGCGCCTTGTCTGATTCCGTACTACGGAAAACAGACTCGGCGCTTTTTTCTTATTCTTACTTCCGGAAAGATTCCGCAAGATCCTTCACATCGTCAATCAGATTATGGATGGTTTCTTGATTATCTGTGTAGAGGGCACGAATTTCTTCAAAACGTCCTTTCGGATCTTGTTTGACTGCCGAAAGTTGTGTGCCGGCTCCGCCAAACGCACGCTTCGTCGCTTCGATTTGTGCTTGGCGTGTATCTTTATGAAGTAATGAGAGTGTTGCTCCGATTAGTGCGCCACCTACTGTTGCGAGTACAAAATAATTCTTTTTCATCTGGTTCTTCCCCCTGTGTCATTTTAATGTAATGGTGGTACAAGTTGATAACGTTTCATAATTGGAGAAGGCGCAAACGACTTCCCTGCCTCTTCAGCATACTGATCAACCGTCAAGCGTTCAACTGATTTTGCGTAACGTGACGCATCTCCTTCGTCCTTGAATTGAATCAACAACACGAGATCCGTCGCCCGCTCGACCCGGGCAATCCGTAAGGCTTGGAAACTGCCATATTCTGCCCCGAGTACTTTCGGGTCCGACATGACCTGATGGATGAAAAGATCGCCGCTATTTTGATCTGCCGGAATCGACCAGTAAAAAATCGTCCCCTTCTCATCAAAATTACCACGCGTTTCGAGGAGTGTATAGCTGTTCCCGCTTTGAAACGGTGACTTTCCGTCCGTTTCAATCCAGAGTAATGCTTCTCCGCTTCCACCCGCTGCCCGAATTTGAGCATCACGCGAGCGAATTTGGTCGACAAAGTTACCGCTACCGAATGTAATGAATAGTTTAGATGGCATCACAGGCCTCCGCGAGTTCGAAGTCTTTCCCAGTCAATCCGCCAGCATCATGTGTCGTCACGGCGAGCGTCACCTGTTTATAATCAATCATGATCCGCGGGTGATGATTCAAGTGTTCCGCTAAAGAACCGACCTCTTGAACAAAATCAAGTGCCGCCGGAAAAGAATCCAATGTGTAGATGCGTACGATTTCGTCATCGACGACGCTCCAGTCATTCAGACCTTCTAAACGTTCTTCTACCTCATACTCATTCAACCGTTCCATTCCATTCTCCTCCTCTACTATCGTTTTCGTCCTATACCTTATACCCTACTTTCCTTACTTCTTATACCTCTACTCGTTCGATTTCTTCCTTTTGCCTTCGAAGTGAGATAGAGTACAATGTGAAAGAGAACACTATATCCCATTCAGGAAAGGGGCTATCGCTCATGCGCGCTCTTATCGTTATTGATTATACGTTTGATTTCGTCGCCGATGAAGGTAAGCTGACTTGCGGTAAACCGGGTCAACTCATCGAAGGACGCATCGCATCGCTCATGGATGAATTTTCGACGAACGATTATGTCGTCATTGCAAACGACCTTCATGAAGAAGGCGACACATTCCATCCGGAAACCGTCCTCTTCCCACCTCATAATATTCGGGGAACACACGGACGGGACTTATTCGGACAGGTCGCAGAGATGGCACGTGTTGCGGATCATGTCATCGACAAGACGCGCTATAGCGCCTTTGCTGGGACGGACCTAGATTTACGTCTTCGTGAACGGCATATCACAGAAGTTCACCTCGTCGGCGTTTGTACAGACATCTGCATCTTGCACACCGCTGTCGACGCGTACAATCTCGGCTATAAAATCGTCGTCCATGCTGACGCCGTCGCCAGCTTCAATGCGGCCGGCCACGACTGGGCACTCACACACTTTAAACAATCGATCGGCGCAGAAGTCGTCGGCGAATAAGAAGGGATCTGTCTTCATGTTACAACGTAATCTTGCACTTCATACTGACCTCTATCTTCCGAGATGGATGTATATCTACTGGAAGGAAGGGCGCCATAATGAACGTGCTGTTTTTGACGTCTATTACCGCAGCAATCCATTCGAAGGTGGTTATGTCGTCTTCGCCGGTCTTGAAAATATCATCGAATATATCCAGACACTCCACTTCACAGAAGAAGACATTACGTATCTTCAAACGATGATCGGGTTCCCGGATGAATTCAAGGATGAGTTACGTAACTTTAAATTCAATGGTTCCCTCTCGAGTGTCAAAGAAGGCGAAATCGTCTTCCCGAACGAACCATTAGTCCGGATCGAAGCACGGATTTTTGAGGCGAAGTTACTGCAAACGGCCATCTTGAACATCGCCAATCACGAATCGTTGATCGCGACGAAATATGCGCGCATCCGGCAGTCGGCACCAGGCGCGAAATTCCTCGAAGCCGGTTCACGCCGCGCCCAAGGAATCGATGCTGCTTACTTCGGAACACGTGCCTCTTATTTAGCCGGGTTCGACGTGACAAGTCTCGCGTCGGCCGGCCGCGACTTTGGTATCCCATGCGGTGGAACGATGGAGCATGCAGATATCCAGTTCCATGATGATGAGTTGACGGCTTTCCGGACGTTCGCATCGCATTATCCGGATCAGGCGACGCTGCTCGTCGATACGTACGATACGCTTAAAAGCGGACTCCCGAATGCGATCACGGTCGCAAAAGAACTCGCAGCAGACGGACATAAGTTACGCGGGATTCGAATCGATTCCGGCGACTTATCCTACCTATCAAAACGCGCTCGTAAGATGCTTGATGAAGCCGGCTTACTCGACGTCGAAATTGTCCTGTCTGGTGATTTAGACGAATATGTCATTCAAGACCTTCGCATCCAAGGGGCACAGGCAAACACCTTCCTCGTCGGAACACGCGGCATCACGGCGTACGAACAACCGGCGCTCGGCATGGTCTATAAACTCGTCGCCCGCGAAATTGACGGCGAACTTGCACCCGTCATCAAAGTTTCGTCTTCAAAAGCGAAGACGACGACACCGCATATCAAGGAAGCATACCGCATCGTCGACCCGGAAACGAACAAGTTCAAAGGCGACTACATCACGTTACTCGATGAAGATCCGAGTCAACTCGACTTCGTCGATTTGATTGACGTCCGTGACCCGTCGTTCCGGAACCGGATTGAAAACTTTAAGGTTGAACGGTTACTTGCACCGATCTTTAAGGACGGTGAACTCGTGTATACCGTTCCGACGATTGAAGAAAGTCGTCAGTTCCACGAACAGCAAATCGGACGCCTGTGGGAAGAGTACAAACGTCTACGTCTACCTGAAATCTATGCCGTCACGTTCAGCGACCGTCTCTGGAAACTGAAACTCGACATGATTCGGAAAACACGCCTCGCAAGTGGTGTAAAATAACAAAATCAAGCAGCCTCAAGAATCAAGCTTCTTGACGGACGTCTTGAAAGGCTACCTTTTCATCTCCCTCTCATTTTTCTATACGCTAAAAACAGCCCCTTCAACTGAAGTGGGCTGTTTCGTTTGGGTGAGCAGTCATTTTGGCTGTCGCTTGTTCCATTTGTTGACGAAAGTACCACGCAAAACCAAGCGCACCTCCGATGAAGACGATATAGGTAATCCGTTGACCGAACTCAGCAAGAGAATCGGCGTAAAAGATACTAATTAAATGATCACTTCCACTGATAAGAAGCAAACAGGCGATCAGGAGCGCTATGCGGTACGCAAGCGTCGGGCGATCTTTTGGCTCAGCATGCCAATACATGATGATGTGATGGGCAAGTAAGATAATCCCCACGATTCCTAATATTCCTATAAGTGCTTGCGGCATAATAAACGGTCCTCCTGTTTCTGATTTCTAGTTCCATTTAAACATAGTTCGACTCGAAGACGTTACGAAAAGTTTCGCGCAGGCGACAGACTCACGTTATACTGAAGAAAATCACGTACGAACAACAAAAGGAGGAGTTCTTTTTGAAAACCTTTAAATTGTGTACATTACGTATTCTCATGGATGAATCAGGGCGAGATACGACAATCCCCGTTCAGATTAAAGATGGGCTGACGGTGAGTACCGACCAAACCGCCCAGTGGGTCGCTGAAATCGTCGTCACCGACACCGATCAACCGATTTTGAAAGAACTGTTCGAGAAAAAGCTGCGCGCTTTGATTGAAATCACGATTTCACGGCCGGACAATGACCCCGCCGCCATGATCGTCACCCCTTATGAAAGTACGCAATTGAGCGAAGGCGTCTCTTACCTCTTTACCGGTAAGATGGTCATGATGAAAAATGATTTATCCGAATCGATTTTGCGTGAAGTCGTCGAAGACAACTTTACTGGCGAAGAGCTGATTCAAGAATATAAAGACCGACGCTCTAAACGTGGTGCTCATATCACGAGCATCGCGAAAGAAACGTTTAAACAGTACTTACAAGAACATCCGGCACCCGTCGAAGGATGATGTTCAAATTGTGATATGGTCCGCTACATTAATCCGCTCAATCTCATAACGGTCGGAAAAACGAATGTAATTCGCACATGCATTTTTTAACGGCGTCCGGTAACTGAATGTCTCATCAATCGAGGAGAGTGCCGCTTTAATCGTATGCGAATGGCAGACGACTAAGAGGCGTTTTCCTCGATATTTTTCTGTCAGTTCTTCAACCGCGCTGAAGACACGCTGTTGAATTTCCGCTTCCGTTTCAAGCCCCGGGACGCGCTCTGCATCATTTGCCTGCACTGCTTCGTAAATTCCGGCGATCGGTTCACCGGAAGCCGTTCCAAATTCGCGCTCGACAAGCCGTTCATCCGTTTCCGTCAAGCTTAGACCGATCGATTGACCAATGATTTCAGCAGTTTCGACAGCTCGCGATAGCGGACTTGAAATCAAGACGTCCCACTGTTCTTCTGCCAGGTAGGCAGCACTGAGAGCCGCCTGTTTTCTACCGGTCTCGTTAAGCGGTATATCTTCACGTCCTTGAATCCGCTCGTTTAAGTTCCAGTCCGTTTGACCGTGTCGTACTAAACAAATTTCCGTCATATTGCAGTCTCCTTCTAAAGAAATATGACTGATTGTATCATGTTTCCTAATGAAGCGCCTCTCGTTTCGGTAAGACAAGCACTTGACAACTGAAGGCTTCGATTCGTTCGAGCAAACGTTCAATTTTGAGTGGATTTTCAGTTTGGGCAAAGCTCGCCAGCGAATGTGTACCATTCGGGAAAGAGAATAATCGAACATCCGCCCCGACATCCGCCCCCTTCTCAACAAAGTGGAGTGCTTGAGCAAACGGGACAATCGGATCCTTTTTTCCGTGCAGCAACATGATCGGCGGCGAGTCGGAACTTAAATGTGTCGCCGGGGAGACACGCATCATCAACTGTCGCCATTCTTCACGTCCACCCCCATAAAACTTGATATGGGCAATCCAGGTTTGAATGAATTTAAATAACAGAAAATTCGTCGGCGGATACAAGGCGATGACTCCACTGATTAAAGGAAGATGCGCCTCCGCCTGTTCGCCGATAAATTCAGTCGGGGCAAGCGCCGTCGTCAACATTAGGGCTCCACCTGCTGAATCACCCCATAAAAGCATGCGACCGCGCGCGATACGTAACTCATCCGCTTGTTGATTTAAAAAACATAAGGCATCTCGAACATCTTCAAGGTTGTCCGGAAAATAGCTGCCATCCTCAAATAAACGATAGTCGATGCTGCAAACGGCAATCCCGAGTTCTAAAAACCGGTCGATGATTGGAGCAAAACTAAACACATCATCACGGTTTCCACGAACGAATGCGCCGCCATGAGCATAAATCGCGACCGGAAACGGCCCTTCTCCCGGCGGATAATAGATATCTAACGTCAAGTCCTGCTGATTGACCGTCTTGTATAAAAGATTTCGTGGTGCTAATTGCTTTTCGGTAAGCGGCAAGACCGGCTCCGTCCATCTGAGTAAGGCTCCATAATTATTCCAAATGCTCGCACCAGCAGCAGCCGTCGTCAAAATAGCGGCGCCACCCATCAACCATGCTGTTTCACGTTTCACCTCATCACCTCCAAGGCTCATTCCGATTTCACTTCTATTCTTCTCTTACCCGATTTATTTTGAACTAGAACTTCACAACATTCCGACTTGACGCTTTAATTTCCGTCGGATATAGTTAGAAAGTCCAAATCGGAACAATTACGTTTTAATTATCTTGGAGGGTTCACATATGAAAAAAATCATTCCAGCGTTAACCATCGCGACAGTAACTGCCAGTCTGCTCGCCGCATGCGGCTCATCGACTTCAAATTCAGAAGAAGACGGTAAATTGCAAATTTATACGTCGACATTCGCGACTGCGGCAATTGCAAAAGAAATCGGCGGCACAGACGTCCAGGTCGAATTAATCGTTCCCCCTGGCGCCGACCCGCATTCGTATGAGCCGACTCCGAAGCAATTGACGACGATTGCGAAAGGCGATCTATTTTTACTTACCGGCACAACCCTTGAGCCGTACTCTGAAAAGATTAAGGAAAGTTTAGCCGGTAATTCCATTCGTTTTGTCGAGACAAGTAAAAATATCGACTTACTCGAGGCTTCCGCTTCGCTTCATACGCACGAAGAAGACGCACACGATGACCATGATGATCACGAGGCTGAAGAAGAGTCGCACGATCATGGACAATACGATCCGCATGTTTGGCTCGACCCGAACAACGCCAAGAAAATGGCTGACTCGATTACGACCGCGTTAGCAAAGGAAGCACCTGACCGGAAGGAAACGTTTGATAAAAACCTCGCACTCTTTAACAAACAAGCAGATGAACTCGACCAAAATTTACAAAAAGCTGTTGACTCCGGTTCGAAAAAGGAGCTTCTCGTCACGCATGCCGCATACGGGTACTTGGCGGAACGTTACGGTTTCACGCAACTGCCGATTGCCGGTATCTCGCCGTCTGACGAACCGTCCCAAAAACAGCTGGCTGCCATCGTCAAGGAAGCAGAGATGCATGACTTAAACTATATCGCCTTCGAAGAGACGGTGTCGCCAAAGGTCGCCCGTGTCATCCAAAAAGAAATCGGTGCCGAATCGATTACGATTCATAACCTCGAGTCCGTCGCAAAAGATCAACAAGATAAATCGTACTTTGATTTGATGAACGAAAACGTGACGACGCTCAAACAAGCACTGCAGTAAGGTACAGTTGACAAGCATTAAAAGATACGTTAGGGTAATAAACGTGTTTTAAACAACGACTAAACAACTAAATGACTTCTTTTTATCGCGAGAAACGGAGGGACTGGCCCAATGATGTTTCGGCAGCGGACGATTGATTCGTACTGTGCCAAATCCAGCAAGCTATGGCTTGAGAGATAAGAAGAGCGTCTTTTTCAGTAAAGACCTCCTTCTTTCTTGCGAAGGGGTCTTTTTTTGTATGCTGAAGAAATGGAGTGATTCACATGAACGAAACGGTTACGCCGAACAAATGGGCGTTGTTGCCCTTGTTCGTTTTCCTTGTATTATTCATCGGTGCAGGAATCTTCTATAACGACTTTTACAAATTCCCAATTTTAATTGCAGCTTTAATCGCCTTGATTTTTGCTGCTGCGACATCTAAGGGAGACATCAACCAGACCGTCGAGCGGATTGCCCGCGGTGCCGGAAATCCGGACATCATGATCATGGTCTTCATCTTTTTACTCGCCGGCACATTTTCTGGAACAGCGAATGCAATCGGAGCCATTGATGCGACCGTCAACGCTGCACTCAGTTTCCTACCCCAGTCTCTTTTAATGAGTGGATTGTTCATCATTGCCGCTTTCATCTCGATGGCGATGGGAACTTCGACCGGCACAATCGCTGCCCTTGCACCGATCGCACTCGGGATTCATGACGCGACGGGCGTCAATGTCGCACTCGCCGCTGCTGCCGTCGTCGGTGGAGCAATGTTCGGTGATAACTTATCGTTTATCTCAGATACGACAATCGCCGCTGTCCGGACACAAAAAACGAACATGCGTGATAAATTCAGAACGAACTTTTTAATCGTCTTGCCTGCTGCCGTCATCACTGTCATCTTACTCGCTTTCGTGTCAGGTTCCGGAGATGTCGTCGAAGCGAAAGCATTTGAATTTTATAAGCTGATTCCGTATCTTTCCGTCATCGTGCTCGCCCTCTTTGGTGTCAACGTCATTCTCGTCTTACTCGGCGGGACGTTATTGACAGGCATCATCGGAATGATCGACGGTAGTTTCGGAGTAAGTGGGTTTGTCCTCGCGATGTCTGACGGATTGATGGGGATGGCAGAAATCTCAATCTTGACGTTGCTGATGGGTGGACTCGTCAGCCTGATCACCTATAACGGTGGAATTGCTTATCTCAAAGAAACGCTGACACGAAAGATTTCGAAACGCCGGGGAGCTGAGTTCAGTATGGCTGCCCTCGTCAGTGCAACGAATCTCGCAACAGCAAATAATACGATTTCGATTCTTGTCGCCGGTCCGCTCGCTGCTGAAATCGCGGATACGTATGACATCGACCGGAAAAAGTCAGCCAGTATCCTCGACCTCTTTTCCTGTGGTGTTCAAGGAATCATCCCGTACGGAGCGCAACTTTTGATTGCCGCTGAATTGACGAAAACGGCGTCACCCGAACTGATTCCTTATTTGTTCTATCCATTTTTACTGTTCGTTTGTGGATCACTGGCAATCTTCTTCGGCTTCCCACGCCGGAAGAGCGATGCCGCACAGAAAAACAACATGTCGTAAAACAAACAACCCCCGTCGCTTCGTCTGCGACGGGGGGTTCACTTTATTTCTGTTTTTCTTGACGATTCAAAATGAAATAGGCAATCGCCGGAAGCGGAAATTGAACGAGTCCTGCTCCACCCCATACCCACGGATTGCGTCCTGTCTTGCGGGCACCAAGGAAGAGGAACGTGGCTTGAGCACCTAATAGTGCTGCGATGCTTGTCCAGACTCCTTTTGGTACTTTTTTAATCGATTTCACCATGATATTACACCTCTCTTCGTTTATGCATCAGTAGACTTTCTTCTCTTTCCCAGTCTATATTCCCTGCTTATGAGCATCAAAACAGATGTTCCGCTAAGTTCATGCTAAACTGAACAGGCAAATCCATATTCTAGTTTCATTGAAGGAGGAGTATATACATGCAATACGCAAAACTTTCAAATGGTATCACGATTCCACAGATCGGGTTCGGTGTCTGGCAAGTCGATGAAGAGACGGAAGCACCGGCTGCCGTCGCAGAAGCACTTCGCGTCGGTTACCGTCATATCGATACGGCTGCCGTCTACAAAAACGAACGTGGTGTCGCAAAAGGAATCAAAGAAAGCGGCGTGAAACGTGAAGAACTCTTCTTGACGTCTAAAGTTTGGAACGATGACATTCGTGCCGGACGGACGAAAGAGGCTTTCGCTGAGTCACTTGAGCGACTAGAAACAGATTATCTCGATCTTTATCTCATTCACTGGCCTGTCGAAGGTTATGTCGAAGCATGGAAAGCCATGGTCGAGCTGTACGAAGCAGGTAAAATTAAAGCAATTGGTGTTTCGAACTTTAAAGAACATCATCTCGATACGCTTGCTGAAGAAGGACTCATGACGCCGATGATTAACCAAGTCGAGCTTCACCCACAACTTCCACAGCATGAATTGCATGAATACTTGCAGGATCACAGCATTCAAGTCGAAGCATGGAGCCCACTCATGCAAGGTAAGTTCCTTGAAATCAATGATTTCAAAGAGATTGCTGAAAAACATGGTAAGAGCCCATCACAAGTCGTTCTACGTTGGCACCTCGATAACGGAATCGTTGCGCTTCCGAAATCAGTCACACCAGAACGGATTGCTGAAAACTTCGATGTGTTTGATTTCCAACTCGATGCAGACGACCTCGAAAAAATTGACCGTCTCGCGACAGAAGTCCGCCTCGGACCGGACCCTGACGAAATTGACTTTTAATCCATTGACCGATACACGAAAGACTGCTGACGGGACCTATCCCGTAGCAGTCTTTTTTTAAGCGTAATAAATAAGAATCGTCTCTTCTGTCGTTTCAGCCTTGCTGAAGTATGCGCGTAAATCAGCAAACTGTTCCCACACGTCGTCGAATTCTCCATGTTGCCCCGCTTCATCATAAATCGTCTCTAGTGACCGACGATCAAAATTTCGCATGACTTCTGCTGAGATGATGATTAACGGAAGAGGGAGAATCCCGACAATTGCTGCTTGTGTTTCGTTGACAATCAACTCTTCACCGACAATCGCTCGACCTAAGTTGTAATGGGTCTCTTGATCGATATAGATATCGATTTGATTCATCAAGTGATAGAGGGCTGCCGTGTCTTCCAGAGCAAATAGCTGTTCATAATCCGGCTGCGTCTCATGGATAAAAAGAATCCAGTCCATGATGATATGCGGGTCGTCACCAAACGAATCCCAAACGGCATCCGCGACACGAACGTAATGTACGTTTTCCATCCTCCCTCTCCTCTCTTCGTTTCTTTAATAGCTATTCCCATTTTTTCGATGCTTTAGTAATTTTTTTAGAATCTGCGTACTAAAAAGCAACGAAAAAAAACGCTCTCACCTTCTGATAGCACGTTGTCTACATGCAAAAAGAACCAGCAAAATGCCGGTTCTTTTTTGATTAAATCGCTTTTTCTTTTGATTCGTCCGTTTCCCAAGCCTCAAGAGATTCTTTACCTGGTAAGTTCGGAATCGAATTCGCATAAAAGCGCGGATCTTTTCCGGCTTTTCGTTGTTCGAGGTAATCATCCAGTGCGAGTTTCGCGATTTTAGATAAGCGGAAAATCGCATACAAGTTGACGACTGCCATCAAGCCCATGAAAATATCAGCAAGCGCCCAGACAAGACCTGCCGTCTGTACGACTGAACCGAAGACAATCATCCCGAGTACGATGACACGGTAAGCCATCATCAGTGTTTTATTGTCATTAATGAAGCTGATGTTCGATTCACCGTAATAATAGTTTCCGATGATTGAACTAAATGCGAACAAGAAGATCGCAAGCGCCATGAACGTCGTCGCAAACACTCCGACCTGAGTCGAGAGTGCGTTTTGCGCGAGTTCGATTCCGGCAACTGCTTTTCCGTTCGCGTCTTTCGTCGCGACATCACTGACGAGGATGATCATCGCTGTTGACGAACAAATGAGTAACGTATCAACAAATACACCGAATGATTGAATCAAACCTTGCTTGACGGGGTGTGACACTTCAGCCGTCGCAGCAGCATTCGGAGCAGAACCCATACCGGCTTCATTCGAGAACAGACCACGACGAATTCCGTTAAGAACTGCAGCACCAATTGCTCCGCCAGCAAGCGTCTTGAACTCTAAAAGTCCTTCTTGGAAAATCAAGCCGAAGACGTTCGGCAACAATTCAAGATTCGTAATCATAATGAAGAGGGCGATTAAAATGTATCCGCCCGCCATGATTGGAACAAGGAATGCAGAGACCGTCGCAATACTGCGCACTCCACCGAAAATCACGAGTGATGTTAATAAAACGAGTGCAATCGTGATCCACATCTTATCGATGCCATACTGACTTTGAAGTGACAATGAAATCGTATTCGATTGAACCGAGTTAAAGACAAACCCGAACGAGATTGTAATCAAGATACTGAAGACGATTCCGAGCCACCGTTGACCAAGCGCCTTTTCCATGTAGTAGGCAGGGCCCCCACGCCATGCCTTCTCATCACGGACTTTATAAATTTGAGCAAGTGTACTTTCGACGAATGCTGACGCTGAACCGATCAAGGCAATCAGCCACATCCAAAAGACGGCACCAGGCCCACCTAGTGCGATGGCTGTCGCAACACCGGCAATGTTCCCGGTCCCGACACGTGCCGCCGTACTGATCGCGAACGCTTGGAATGGTGAGACGCCATCCTTTCCTTTATCTGTTCCCTGGAACAGTAACCGTAACATTTCAGGTAACATCCGGAATTGGACGAATCCCATGCGAATCGTAAAATAAATGCCTAAGCCAACAAGTAAGATGATCAGGACGCTCGACCATAATACATCACTAATATTCGTTACGATATCCATCAGTTGTTTCTCCATACAGGCTCCCCCACTTCTCTCTTATGTAACATTTCTTCACATGTGTTCTATAATACGAAAGTTTTTTTGAAAAATCAAATACAGTTGTATCAGTCAATTTCTGATTACGAGGCATTTCTATCCATTTCCTCACATTAGATGTAAGGTTTTTCGTTTACGAACCAAAAAAGAACGGCCTCACTCAAAAGGAGGGACGGCTACCAATTAAACGGAATCAGGACTTTTTCATGCGTGTCCCAAATACACACTAAGCCATCGTGAAAAAGAAGCATTTACATCGAAATGGCCGATGATTCCGTGGAAGTGGAATCATCGGCCATTCGATTAACGGAGGACGGAAACGTTCATCCTCAACTCCTATGGGACAAGGAAACGTCCGTCACAAGGATGGATGTTCATCTGAATTAGTCACCCCCTCCATCTTTAGACAAACACTTAGAGCCCCTCCACTTTTCGCGGAAGGGCTCTTTTCGATTCTTTATTAGATGAATAGATTTAAGTTGGCATCGTCTGTCGCACCAAGATAACTTGCGACCCCACCATAATCGATATCATCTAACAATTCTTCTTTTTTTATCCCCATGATGTCCATCGACATCGTACACGCAATCATTCGGACGCCTGCTGCTTGCGCTTTTGCCATCATCGTCTCTAGCGCATCGACTTGTTTGTCCTTCATGACTTTTTTCATCATTTTTTGACCGGCGCCTGCCATGTTCATGTTGGATAATGGAAGATCACCGGCATGTTTCGGCATCATCATCCCCATCATGCGTTCCATCGGTGCTTTGTCGACGGCTGGTGCATCCGGCTTACGAATGACATTCAGTCCCCAGAACGTGAAGAACATCGTGACTTGTTTGCCCATCGCTTGTGCACCTTGTGCGATGACGAATGAAGCAAGTGCTTTATCAAGATCACCACTGAAGACGACCATCGTCGCGTCATCTGCTTTTGCGACAGGTGCCGATGTCACGTGTTGCTCCGTTTGTCCTTGCCCTTTTTCAAGTAAGACTTCGACAATTCCCTGATTCATTTCTGCCGTATGGACGGTATGTCCGAGCTTTGTTGCCCATGCCTGGACGTCCGGTAAGAAACCAGGGTCCGATGCTTTAATGAAGACTTGGTCTCCGTCCTGCAGTTGATCAATCTTTGTTTTTAATTCAACGATTGGTCCCGGGCACTGTAATCCACATGTATCGAGCAGCGTGATTTGCTCTGCTTTCACGGCTTGTTTCGGCTCACTTTTAATTGTCGTCACTGCTGTTTCCTCCCGTGCTTGGTTTCGCGCTTCTTGATCGCGATTGACCGTCGCCCATGTTTTATATCCGCCGCTCAAATTCTTCACCTCAAAGCCGTTTTGTTTGAGGAGCTGACTCGCGACATATCCCCGTAATCCGACTTGGCATGTCACGTAGATCGGCTGATCCTTCGGTAGCTCGTCGAGTGACGTGCGAAGCGTCGGTAATGAGATATTGACCGAGCCCGGAATCGAACCGAGTTCATTTTCAGACGGTTCACGGACATCGAGTAACAATCCGCCGGCTGCGACGATTTGATCAATTTCATGCCAATGGACGTTTTCGCTGTCCCCTAACACGATGTTCGAAGCGATGTATCCTGCCATGTTGACGGGATCTTTCGCCGAGCTATACGGCGGTGCGTATGATAATTCAAGATCTGGCAAGTCGAGGACCGTCAAGCCGCCTTTGATTGCCGTCGCTAAGACATCAATCCGTTTTTCGACACCCGTCATCCCAATCGCTTGCGCGCCGTAAATCGTTCCGTCAATCGGATCAAACAAGAGCTTCATTGAGATTGGACTGGCACCCGGATAATAACCGGCGTGCGAACCCGGATGGAGATGAACCGCTTCATAGCGGCGACCAGACTGTTTCAACCGTTTTTCGTTATTTCCGGTCGAAGCGACCGTCATATCGAATACTTTTGCGACGGCTGTACCGAGCGCACCTGTATACTTGACGTCGCGTCCGGCGATGATGTCTGCAACGAGACGCCCTTGACGATTCGCCGGCCACGCGAGTGGAACGTGCATCGCCTCTCCTGTCACGTAATCTTTCACTTCGATGGCGTCACCAATCGCAAAGATCGATGGATCAGATGTCCGTAACGTGTCATCGACTTTGATTGTATTCTTGATTCCCAACTCAAGTTTTGCTTCCGCCGCAAGGTTACTTTCCGGCATGACACCAATCGACAGGATGTTCATTTCCGTTTCGATCGTCTTGCCGCTTGCCAAGACAACACGTTTCCCTGCCTCTTCAAAGCGGGCGACACCATCCGATAAAATCAACTCGACCCCTTTTGCACGTAAATGTTCATGAACGATGGCTGCCATTTCCGGATCGACCGGTGCCATGACTTGATCCATCATTTCAACCAATGTCACCTTCGCACCGCGTTCGACTAAGTTTTCTGCCATTTCGAGTCCAATGAACCCGCCACCGATGACGACGGCACGTGCGGGACGGTTCTCATCGACATATTGACGCATCCGGTCCGTATCCGGAATGTTACGTAACGTAAAGATGTTCGTCGCTTCTTCGATACCAGGAATTGATGGACGCATTGGTTTTGCTCCTGGTGAAAGAATTAAGTTGTCATATGACTCCTCATATTCTTCACCTGTATCGACTTTACGGATTGTGACCGTTTTTTGTTCACGATTGATTTGAATCGCTTCCGACAGATTTCGAACATCCAAGTTAAACCGGGCATGCATCCCCTCAGGTGTTTGGACGAGTAGCTTGTTCCGGTCTTTGATGACATCCCCGATATAGTACGGTAATCCACAGTTCGCGAACGAAATCTCTTTTCCACGTTCTAACAAAATGATTTCCGCCGTTTCATCCAACCGGCGTAATCGTGCTGCAGCGGTCGCTCCACCTGCTACTCCACCAACAATGATTGTTTTCATGTCTGTTTTCCTCCTAAATCGAATCGTACTCTCTATGCTTTACAATATACCCATTAAGGTATGTAGTTTCAAGTTGTTTGCTCTACATTTCACATACTTGTCTTATTTTCAAACTGTTTCTTCTTTAAATGATAACGGACATTAGTTGCAATTCCTCTTAAAATGCTTGAAACTGAGATTACAGTATCTATAAGGGGGATTTAAAATGGACCAGGACCGTAACTCGAACGAAACGAATGAGGACAACAAGGTCACACCGCTTCACCCAGAACGTAATCAAGAAGAAACAAACGAAAACGGGGTAACGGAAGTTCAACAACAACACTTGGAAGCATTCCAAGCGTTCTTAGTCGAAAAAGGCATTCCAATGGAAGCACGTGAAAATGAAACACACGTCTTCTTTATGACACAAGAAAAAACACCAGCTGGCGCTGAGCCGATGATGATGATCGTCTTCAGTAAAACGACGACGGACGTTGAGTTATTCGCTCGTACCGTTACGCACGTTCCAGACGGTGTCGAAGATCTTCCTATCTTAAACGCAATCAATGACTTCAACCAAGAGTTCAAGTACTTCCGCGTCGTCCTCGATAGCGATCGCGACGTAACGATTGCTTCAACAATCGACTTAGATCACGGCTTCAACCCGGCTGCCATCTTCGGCCACTCGGTCATGATGTTCCAAGCCTCTGACGAAGTGTACGCGTATTTAACGAAATTGTATGACCAAATTCAATAATTTATATTTAAAAAAAATGGCTCCGGAGATTTCTCTGGAGCCATTTTTTTGTTTTAAGTTCAATTGACAATGAGAATTATTCTCGTTATAGTGAGAATTGTGAAAACGACATCATTTTGTAGATAATTTTATTTTTCCTGGGGGAATGAGACAGATGAAAAAACGATTTAAAGTAGCGTCACTCTTTATGGTAGCCGGATTACTCGCAGCTTGCGGAACGGATGAAAAAGAAACAACGACAGCTCCAAAAGAAGACAAAACGGAGCAAACGTCTGATAAAAATACGAATGCCGGAATCGCCGCAACGACATTAACGGATGAATTGACAATCTTCAGCTCGATCAAGACAGAACTTGATAAGGCAAAAGAAGGACAAGCCATCGACTGGAAGATGGTCCAGACGAGTTATGAATCGAAGTTAAAAGGTGGCGTCGCAACTGCCGCTCCTGAAATCGAACAAGTCGTCACTTCTGCCCTCGCAGGCGTCGAATCAAAGGATTTGGATGAGAACATTGCCCGTCAGCTTGTCGATAAAGGACTTCAGTCTTACTTCTATAAACTCCAAAAATCAATGCAAGCAACAGCAGAAGAAGCAGTCGCGGCCGGAAAAACGGATGACGCCATGGCGACGTTAGGAAATATTAAAAACATGGCGGAAACTGTCTTCATCCCGACAGCTGAAAAGCGCGATGCGAGTTATGACTTCAAAAACGAAGAAGCCATCGCACAAGCGATCACGTCCGGTCTCGCAGCACAAGAAGACGCCATCTCGGCTGAAAACGTCGCTGACTTTAAAGTCGCAAAACAGTTGACGGATAAGTCGATTTACCGTTCATTCTATCTCGCAGCACTCGGTTATGCACAAAAAATCGAGGATGGCGCTAAATCCGGTGCCGACGAACAAGAGTTACAAATGGAACAAGCAGAAGGCTACGGATTCTTACTCGCAATCGAGGAATCACTTGCCGGTGGCGATGAAGCCGCCGTCGCAAAACTAAAAGAACAATACGACTTCTCAAAAACAAAACCAGCAGACGTCTCTTATGAAGAGATCGAAGGACTCTTCGCCAAAGCATTGACGAAGAAAGTCGTCGGTTATCATGAAGAAGCAATGGAAGCACTCGAAGCGAAAGATGTCGATACAGCACGTGTCGAAGCGATGGAAGCGAACATGTTCGTCATCGCGATGAAGCCGACCCTCGAAAATCGTCTCGGTAAAGAAGAGGCAGACGCTGTTCTTGCTGACGCTAACACATGGTACGATCTCATCGAAAAAAATGACGCAGAAGCGGAAACGGTGAGCAAAAAAATCGTCGATGCGCTCGATACGTTCAACTAAGCAAGACGATTGGAGGAACTTCCTTTGAACATCGGAATTACGGGTGGCGCTGGCTTCATCGGTGCTGCACTTGCAACTCGTTTGCGTACTAGTGGTCATACCGTATCGATCATCGATGCCTTCACCGATTATTATGCAAGCGACTTGAAACGCGAACGGGCAGCGGAGCTGACACGACTCGGCGTAAACATCTGTGAAGCAGATGTCCACGTCGGACTCGATGCCTGGTGTTCATCCGGTCAATTCGATGCCCTGTTCCATCTTGCTGCTTTACCTGGCGTTCCCGGATCTTTACGTGAGCCGCATCGCTACATCAAAGAAGATATCGATATGACGGTGACCGTCCTCGAAGCGGCAAAACAACATCAGATTCAGCAAGTCTTGTTTGCCTCTTCTTCTTCGGTTTACGGGGAGCAGACAGGTCCGTTGAACGAACAGCAGGCAACCGGTCAAGTCGTCAGTCCATACGCCGCGGCGAAGTATAGTGCCGAGACGTTCTGTAATGCCTATCAAAACCTGTATGGATTACAGGTTACGATCTTCCGCTTCTTTACGGTCTACGGACCATCCGGACGCCCGGATATGGTGCTTTACCGCTTCATCGAACAAGCGCTTCGTGGTCAAGAACTTGTCGTGTTCGGTGACCCGGTACGCGACTTCACGTACATCGATGACATTACACGCGGGATGGAACAAGCACTTCAAGCGCGCGCAATCGGGACTTATAATTTAGGGGCGAATCGACCGGAGTCGGTCCGAGCGATTGCCAGGTCCCTCAGTGAGCGATACGGTGTTCCGGTAACGTTCACCGAGCAAAGAGAAGGAGATGTCTCGATGACATGGAGTAATACGGAAGCTGCACGACAAGCATTCGGCTACACGCCCTCCGTTACCTTGAATGAAGGACTCGAGCGGATGATTACATGGCATCTCGGGCGCATGTAATCCGTACAACCGCAAGCGTCCTCTTGACGCTTGCGGTTGTTTTTTTATTAATTCGGTTCGTGCTCGAGTTACCTGTCCTCTATGATTACTTGCGCACCCTTTCACGCTCTTACTGGACGCTACTCGCAAGCTTGTTGTATGCAGGTGCTTTTTATGTCCGCGCTGTCGCCTGGCGCGTGGCTGATCAGCGGCAGGCACCCTTGCCAATCTATTTGACGAGCCTCTACCTCGGGCTCGCCGTCAATCACTTGTCACCGGTCAAACTCGGCGAAGGTGTTCGCCTGCTGACGGCACGTGCCATCGCTAGTCCCTTAAAACGGACAACGGCAATCCTTGTCGCACAGCGCGGCATTGATTTGGTCGTCCTCGGACTCTTCGTCTCGCTCGGCTTGCTCGCGACGAAAACAGCTCTTCCTGCAGGTATCGCGATTGTGCTCGGTGTACTCGCCTTAGTCGTCGTCCGCCCTTTTTTACGGACGATGTACGCATTAATCGGGTATGGCACACTCGCTTGGTGTTTGGAAGCGGGCGCCGTTTACTGCTTATTCTTAGGCGTGAACGCTATCCTTCCCTTCCCCCTCGTCTTAATCGCGATGAGTGCCGGTGTCTTGTCCGGAATTGCTCAATTCACCCCAGGTGGTCTCGGGACGTATGAGCTCGCCATGGGAACGGTTCTACAGACGGCAGGCGTCGACCATCCTTATGAACTTGCCTTGATGACGCACACGTTCAAATATGCGTTCGCCTTCATCGCACCTTTGTATTTTTTGGTCAGACATCACCGTAGTGTCACATTACTGTTTCGCCAATTCAAGAATCAACAGAAAGGAGGATCTTCATGAAAAGTGCTTCACGTTTTGAAAAAGTCGCAGCCCGTATGTGGAATCTGTTGAATGAAGGAAAACCATTCACCCCGATTTTTACAGTCGGTGTCTTCCTCAGCTACTGCCTTTTGCTTCAACAGACACTGAGCGGTGCCGGCTTCGGATTTTTAGTGACGTTGCCTTTATTCGTACTGTACTGGAAATTTGATTTCCCGCTGTTCCTTCGTAATTATTTATGGATGCCTGTCATCGTCTGGTTGTTCCTCGAAGGAACGGATTCACGGCTCCTGCCCCTATTCGCTTACGGCGCAGGTCTTTATTTCTTCTTCACGGTCTTCTTCTGGGGAACGATTTATTACCATTTACGGATTGGAACGGACTGGCTCAACTTCACGCGTTTTTGGAAACTCGTCCTCAAGAACAGTGACTCGACGAGTGGTAACGCGCAAGAACAACTACCGAAAGTCGCACTCTTACTTGCCTACTGGCAAACAGCGTCAATCAATCCGACCTTTGACTGGTCGTACGTCTTGTTCCCTGCCGGATTGTTACTATTTGCTTGGATTCTCCACCATTATCTCTTCGACTGGAAACCGAAACTTCCGACTGAGCCGACAAAAGACGTCAGCTTGCCGACTTCAGACAAAGTCTACGTCTTGATTGTCGACGGGATGCGAAAAGACCGATACATGGCTGCGAACACTCCGTTTCTCGAGCGATTGCGTCAAGAAGGAACGGAATATACGAATATGGAGACCGTCTACCCGGCCCGGACAGTCGTCTGCTTCAGCTCGATGTTCACGGGAGCACGTCCGGAAGATCACGGAATTCATTCCAACATGGTTTGGAATACGACCGGTGTCAAAACGGATACCGTCTTCGACCGGTTGCGTGCCGTCAATAAATCCGGCAAGATTCTCGGGATTGCCCACCTCGTCGATGCGTTCGGTTCGACCGACGTCAGTACCGTGACAGCCGTCATGCATAATGATGTCGCCGACCGCAACATCATCGAACGGGCCAAGCAAATCGTTCACGAAGAAGATCCGGATTTGCTTGCAATCCAATTAATCGGAACAGATCAAACCGGTCATAGTCGCGGGACGCTCTACTCGGAATACATTCAAAAAATCGAGGAAGCCGATGCGCTACTCGCAGAGTTTTGTGAAGAACTCGATCGTCTCGGTAAGTTAGACGATGCGACACTGATCGTCATGGCCGATCATGGTCAAGCCGACGGAATCGGCGGGCATGGTCACCTCGACGAAGGAGAACGTTTCGTCCCATTTTGGATGTATGGCAAACACATTCATGCTGGTCGCAAGGTCGATACACACCGGCATATCCTGTCGCTTGGACCAACGATTACGAAGTTGCTTGGTGCCGATATCCCGCACGACAGTCGTGGCGTATTGTTGACGGAATCCTTTAAGGAGGAACGCTCATGAAGAAAATCGTCGTCTTCCTTCCGGCTCACAATGAAGAAACCTCTCTCCCGCTCGTCTTAAAACGAATCCCGGATGAGATTGACGGAATCCCCGTCGAAACGATTGTCATCGATGATGGATCGACCGATGCTACATCGACCGTCGCAACCCTGAACGGTGCTCAAGTCTACCGGTTCGAACAAAATCGTGGTCTTGGCGCTGCGGTCCGCGAAGGATTGTATCGCGCTTATGACCATGATGCGACCGTCGCCGTGATGATTGATGCGGACAACGAGTACCCGGCCGATCAAATTCCGGACGTCGTTCGACCAATCTTAGCGAACGATGCGGATTATGTCTTCGGATCACGATTCCTCGGGACGATTGACGGAATGCGCCTCTATCGCTATATTGGGAATCACGTCTTTACGTGGCTTCAATGTGTTTTACTGAAACGAAAAATTCATGACGGACAAAGCGGGATGCGTGCTTTCTCACGTGCTGCTTGCAAACACGCGGAAATCATCCACGATTACAACTACGCGCAAGTCTTGACGTTGAACCTCGTCCGTAAAGGATTCCGTCTGAAAGAAGTACCGATTCGTTACCGGGTACGTGAATCAGGAAAATCTTTTATCCGCTTGAACTATATTCAACATGTGGTCCCTGCCATTTACAAAGAGTGGCGTCGACCAATCGTTGCACTACCGATTGAAGAACGTTTTGAACGAAAGGAGCATCTCGGATGATAAAACGTTTAGTCCTTCCGGTCGTTGTTTTCTTCTGTCTCCTCGCGACTCCTTTATCGGCGTTTGCTTACAGCTATGGTGACCCGGGCAAAGAAGCTTTTGCGGAAGCTTATAAACAATTTGAGGAACAGCTCGATCAAAAAGATTATGTACTTGCGAAGGAAACGATTGACGCGTATGATAAAGAATTTAAACTTTACTTCCCTGAAGCGAAGGAGAAAATTGATGCTGCGTTAGCGGAAGAAGACGCAGAGAATGCCAAACAGGCGTATCGCGTTGCCTTACGTCAAAACATCGAACGTCGTCTTCATTTTGCGGATGAGCAGTTCGAAGACTTCGGACAGGCGAAGCTGTTACTTGCGAAAGCACGTGGCACATATGATGTACTTGCTCCTTATGTCAAAGAAAGCACAGATGCAAAAACGTCCGATGCATTGTATACTGCGTTTGACGATGCACTTACTGCGCTCGGGAACCCCGGACTGTTCGGAGTCGGGAAAAAAGCGAGTGATAAAGAAACATTTGATCAAAACATTGCATTAATCGAAGATACAATTACACCACTATTCGTTTTACCCGGAGAAGAAAAAACCGGTTTATTTGAAGAAGAGGATTCGATTTTCGGACAATCCTTCGGAACAGATGAGATTTGGAAAACGATTGCGATTGGTCTTGTCATCGTTCTAATCATCATCGTCATAATCGGTCAACGAAAAAAGAAACGTCAAAATCACTGATTAGGGAGGAAGGACGATGGATTTTCAAGCGTTTTTAATTACGCTTCGTGAATGTCTCGAAGCTGTCTTGATCGTCGGTTTGATTCTCGGCTATCTCGATCGACTCAACGCACCGCAATATAAAAAATGGGTCTATGCCGGAGTCGGACTTGCGCTGCTCGCGAGCCTCGGTGTCGCCTTTTTATTCCAAGTCGTCTTTACGAGTTTCGCAAGCTTCGGTAGCGACACGTACTTACGTCTTGGTATCATGATGATCTCCGTCATCTTACTGACACACATGGTGCTCTGGATGGGGAAAGAGGCGAAAGAAAACCAACAGGCCTCGCAGGCAAAAGTCGCGGCGGCGGTCTCGACAGGCAGTGCCATCACGATGATCATCCATTCGTTCCTCGTCATCGTCCGAGAAGGCATCGAGACGGTTTTCTTCTTCGCTGCCATTTCCGGCGGTGAAATCGAGAAAGTCTTGACGAGTTATGGTGCCGTCTCCGGTCTCTTGCTCGCCTTAATCTTCGGTTACCTGTTCGTTTCCGGAACGATGAAGATTCCAGTCAAACGTTTCTTCCAAGTGACAGGCATCCTGATTCTGTTTATTGCTTCCGGCATGCTCGTCCAAACGATTGGACGTTTCCAAGACCTTGGACTGCTCGGAAGCCTGTTGACGAATGCCGATGGAACACCGGCAGCCTTGTATAACATTGTCGGGTTTATGCCGGAACACTACATCGACCAAATTCAATATTTGCGCGATACAGGCAATCCGACATTAATCAGCGGACAAATCGGTACGTTTATGGGTGCGATGTTCGGCTACAGCCATAATCCATCACTTGAGCAAGTGATCGCCTGGTGGGGCTACTTCGCGTTTGCCGGTTTCATGCTGATGCGTCAAAATCGAACACCAAAAGCAGCCAAAAAACTTCAGGAGGTTTCTTGACCGTTCGGAGCGATCGTCTACTTGGACGATCGCTTTTTTTCACGCTCTGTTTTGCCATCTCACTATTGCTGGGTGTTCATCTTTATCTGGTCAGCCCGTTTGTCGCAAGCTACGACATCGCCAACTTTACGTTAGCGGTTGGACAGTATGATTTGGCGAATTTGCAGCCACATTTTCCGGGGTACCCGTTTTTCATCTTACTCGCGACAGGTCTCACACGACTCGGGCTTGAACCCGTCCGTGCGCTTGGCATCGTCTCGACGCTTGGCTTCACGAGCGGACTGATTCCGTTATATTTGCTGTTAAAACGTCAGTCGTTTGATACGGCACGTTTACTAGCTGCTTTCACTGTCATCTCGGTTGCTTCACTCGTCGTCATCTCTGCGACCGGGATGTCGGATGGTCTTGCACTTGGTGTCCTCTGTTGGTTCATGTGGAGTGTCGAACGTGCTCGGCACGGTCATTTCCGCCTTTTGCCGTACCTCTTATTCGGACTGTTGATGGCAACACGATTATCCTATGCGCCGTTCGGAATCGTGTTACTCTTTTTACTTTGGCAAACCCGAAAAGACTACTGGCAACTCCTGTCCGAACTGGCGACGTTACTCCTGGCACAACTTGCCTGGCTGTTACCGGTCGCCTTCTCGGTCGGGGGACCCGCGTCCTTCGCTCAATTGTCACTCAGTTTCGTGACGGGTCACTTTTCGGACTGGGGCGGTACGGCACAAACGGACGAAGCCTCGTTGATTGAACGACTTGGATTGACACTCAAACAAATCGTTTGGCATGGTTTAGGATTTACAAGTTGGCTCGGTCTTGCTTCAGGGCTATTCTTGTTCTGCCAACGAATCCGTCCGCTGCCACTTTGGTGGAGCGTCACCGGTACTGGTTATTTCCTTTGGGTCTGGTTGGCCCAAAACATTGATAAACCACGCCATGTTTTACCTCTCGTCTTACTGCTCGTCTTCCTGCTTGTTCGCCATCTGTCAGTGCGTTGGCTCGTCCCATTTTTATGTATTCAATTGGTGATGGGAAGTATCGCCTTGTACCGCCAAGCGACAATTGAACCGGCAACTATCCAGTTGGCGGATGCCATTACCGGTTTACCGGCGTCAGCGACCATCTTTACGGATGAAGAAGACCGCCAGTTTTTGATGGCACGTCCTGACGCTACGATCGTTCCGATTGGATCTGTCAGCAAATGGCGGGCGGAGCCTAAATCAGCGGAAGTTTACCTGACCGGACGATTACTCAAACAGTTGCGGGTGGCAGATGTATCGATTGAAGTGACGGAGGTTTTCCGCTTCACGAGTGACCCCCGGTTTGAACCGGAGGATGCGGAGGCGCGGTTGTACCGGTTAAACTTGAATGAAGAAGCTCCGAGATAAAGATTCTTTTTTTACTATTTTTTTCAGATGATTAGAAAATAATTGCTTCTTAACCTATTAGTTGAAGTAAACGTAAAAAATCACTCTTTTCCACGTGCTTTCCTCAGGCGAGACACAAGCCAGTTTTCCTGCCTCCATGAGGCAGAAAATCGGGTCTTGTTTGTCTCTGACAGCGCAAGTCGTCTTGCGCTTTTTCCTGTAGGAGTCGCGTGAAGCGAGTGATTTTTTGATTTCAGATTCCTGATGGATGGATTTTAACAGCTTAACAAAACGTCGTTGAGAAGCAGACAAGACGAAGACTCCTACGGGAAAAGCGGAACAGGTGAGACCCCGTAAGTCGCGCAGGCGACGCGGAGGCTCACGTTTCGCCCGCGGAAAGCGAAGTCTTGTCTGCGTATCAACGAATCTTGAAATGAATTCAAAGTACTTCCCTCATGATTCAAGTCGCATACGGTCGTTCCATGTAATCAAATTGTCCGCCACTGATTTCAATCGTCTTGACCGGGACGAATCCAAGACGTCGATAGAGACGTTGCGCCCCAGCATTCGTCTGATCGGCATTTAACGTAAACGCGCGTAATCCACGCTTCTCTCCTTCGTCCGCTGCTGCCTGCAACAGCTCAGACCCGATTCCTCTTCCGCCATATGCCGGATCGACCGACAATGTATCGAGATAAAAGACGTTTCCTTCCGTCTCTTGATCAATTTGTATCTCTTGACCTGTCCACGCGAGGAGCTGACGTTTAATCGGTTCATCCAACTGCGCTGCATCCACTCCCGCATATGCGATGACGATGCCGACGACGCGCCCATCGAGCTCCTTGACGAGAATGTTCTCGTGACTTAACCGGTTTCCCGTTTGCGTCACAAACAGCGCAAGCCGTTCCAAAATCAATTCCTTCTCCTGCGTTCCGGTCAGTGTCTCGGCAATTTCATGAATCGCCTGTTCAATCAATGGTGCGATTTGATCGGCGTCTTCCGCAGTCGCTTGTCTAATCATTGGGTAGCCCCCTTCTCGTTATCTCTTTTTATCCTAAAACAAAATCCCTCCTGATGTCAGGAAGGATTTTATTTATTTCAGTTGTGGCGCTGGTCTAACTACTGGTACAGTAACCGGTTCGCGTGTCATGACTGAGACGACGCGTCCCGCGATGGCAACTGCAAGTAACGTATAAAGCGTCAAACTGACTGGCAAGTAGACGAGTGAAATGACAAGAACAATTGCATCGAGACTAAATAAAATCGTCCCGATCGATAAACCTGTCACTTTGCTAAGGCCCATTGATAAAAGGTCGTCACCGCCGGTCGCAGCACCACTCTTCAACACAAGACCAAGTCCGTATCCCGTGATGATTCCACTCGCAATGGCGGCGATTAACGTTGCCGGCCAGGCCTGTTCCGGGAAATGGAACAAATCGAGCTGATGCCACATCTCATAAAAGAGCGATAGTGCACCTGCTGAGACAAGTGCCTCACTGACAAAGCGTTTTCCTTTAAAATAAAGTGCTCCAATAAAGAATGGAATGTCGAGCACGATCATCGAAATCGATGGATTGATATCAAAGAAATACCGTCCTAATAAAGATAACCCGATAAATCCGCCTTCTGCTAATCCAAACTGTTCATTCAAAGTATAGTAGCCGAACGCCATAAGTAACGTTCCTGCTAAGATGGTTGCGATTCGTTTCATGTTTTATTGTCCTCTCCCGTATCTTCCATGGGAGAGGTTTTATTGTTGCCGTTTGGGTATTCATCTATTTTCGCTCTCCCTGATTTTTTTAACCATTACTGTCTTGTTTACGTAAGACCAGCGATGCTAAAAATCAGGTAAGCTAAATAGATGATCGGTCCTCTCGGTATCCATCGGTTTCCACCCTTTCATTTAGTTCTCCATCTTATTATAACCCGAACTTCAGAAACTAAAACATTTTTACGGACTTTTAACAAAAACGTTATAAGTCATTACCTCTTTGTTCACAAATTCACAATTCAGACAAAACTATGCTCAATTATGAACAAACTACTTGAAACCGATATTGTGAAGTATTACACTAAGGTTATCAAATTGAATGTGATTAATATCACAATCAAACAAAAAGGGGACTTTACTCATGAAAGTAGCAGTCATCGGTTGTACACATGCAGGAACAGCAGCAGTCAAAGAGCTTACGGCAACGAACGAAAACCTTGAAATCACAGTCTATGAACGAAACGATAACGTCTCATTTCTCTCTTGCGGGATTGCCCTTCACGTCGGTGGTGTCGTTGAGCATGCCGAGTCACTCTTCTACTCTTCACCTGACGAGCTGGCTGACCTCGGAGCAACGATGCGCTTGAAACATGATGTCCTTGAAATCGATAGTACGAACCAAACGATTCTTGCGAAAAATCTTCTGACGGGTGAAACCGTTCACGATACGTACGACAAATTAATCATGACAACAGGTTCATGGCCAATCATTCCGATGTTACCGGGCATTGAACTGAATCAAATCGAACTTTGTAAAAACTACCACCATGCTCAAACCATCATCAAAAAAGCAACGGATGCCGAGCGGATTACAGTTGTCGGTGCCGGCTACATCGGTGCTGAACTCGTTGAAGCGTTTGAAGCATACGGAAAAGAAGTGACGTTCATCGACAGTGCCGACCGGATTTTAAATAAATACTTGGATCGTTCATTCACGGATATCATTGAAAGTGAATTGACAGATCGCGGCATTCAGCTCGAGTTGAACCAGACTGTTCAAAGCTTTACCGGCGTAGACGGCAACGTCACACAAGTCGTCACGGACAAAGGAACGTTCGAGACCGATCTCGTCATTCTTTGTGTCGGTTTCCGTCCGAGTACGGAGCTTTTAAAAGGACAAATCGATATGTTACCGAACGGTGCCATCATCGTCGACGACTATATGCGGACCAGTAATCCGAATATCTTTGCTGCCGGTGACAGCTGTGCCGTCTACTACAATCCGGCCCGGACATATGCCTATATTCCACTCGCGACGAATGCCGTCCGTATGGGAACGCTCGTCGGGAAAAACTTACTTGCCCCGACGATTCGTTACCAAGGGACGCAAGGGACGTCCGGTCTCCGGTTATATGACTTAAATATCGCGTCGACCGGCGTCACGGAAGATGCTGCTCCATTCTTTGGACTAGAAGTCATGAGTACGACCGTCACAGATGCGTATCGACCTGAATTTATGCCGACTGCAGAAGACGTCCAACTCAAACTTGTTTTTGAACAAAACTCTCATCGCGTCGTCGGTGCCCAAATTATTTCGAAGGTCGATTTGACGCAAGCGATGAATACGTTATCGGTCGCGATTCAAAATGAAATGACGCTTGAAGAACTGGCCTTCGTCGACTTCTTCTTCCAACCGCACTACAACAAGCCGTGGAACTTACTGAATCAAGCAGCTCTACAAGGGATGAAAGAGCTGACAGCAGAACGCGTCTGATTGCTCATCCACCTTATCTTTAGTAAAAATCGGAGTTCACACCTGTGGACTCCGATTTTTTTATTCGCCCTTCGTTCGCATTCAGTTATTTGTTGCTATAGCCTTATCGAGTAGCCTTTTCGCTCTAATAAAAACTTCACTTGGTTAATAAGTTGACGTTTAAACGTGAAATGACAGGGAACATACTTCTTATGCAAATCAAACCACTACCTAGGAGGAATCAGTTCATGTCACAGTCTAAAAATCCACTTACACAACACTTCAACGATGATTTCCCAAAACAGTATCAGGAGCCACCGGCTGTCCAGGCAAAAATGGAACCCGTTCCGGATTGTGGAGAAGAAAGCTACAAAGGTTCAGGTAAACTAAAAGGTAAGAAAGCGTTGATTACAGGCGGTGATTCAGGAATCGGACGTGCTGCTGCGATTGCTTATGCCCGTGAAGGAGCAGATGTCTTCCTGAACTATCTCCCGGAAGAACAACAAGATGCAGAAGAAGTAAAAGCACTTGTCGAAGCAGCTGGTCAAAAAGCGTACTTACTCGCAGGTGATTTAAGTGACGAATCGTTCTGTCAGCAACTTGTCAAAGAGGCACATGATTCACTTGGCGGACTCGACATCCTTGCACTCGTCGCCGGAAAACAACAAGCTGTCGAGGACATCATGGATCTGTCAACAGAACAACTCCGGAAAACATATGAAATTAATGTCTTCTCGCTGTTTTGGGTCGTTAAAGCCGCTCTCCCACTTCTAAAAGAAGGTGCTTCGATCATCACGACAACTTCTGTTCAAGGATACAATCCGAGTGAGAACTTACTTGATTACGCCTCAACGAAATTTGCCATCAATGGATTCACACGCGGCCTCGCGAAACAAATTGCGCCAAAAGGCATCCGCGTCAATTCGGTCGCGCCGGGTCCAATTTGGACACCACTTCAAATCTCAGGTGGTCAACCGAGCGAAAACATTCCGGAATTCGGACAAGAAACACCACTCAAACGAAGTGGTCAACCGGTCGAACTTTCGAGCGTCTATGTCTTCCTCGCGTCTGACGATGCCAGTTATGTCACGGCACAAATTTATGGTGTGACAGGCGGAATTGAACTCGCTTAATTGAATGCTAGAATAAAAAGCGGTTTTGATGGCGACATCAAAACCGCTTTTTTTTGGTATCAGTTGCTTCTCCCCGTCCGGTTTAGTCTAATGAAGGTATACATATGATAGGAGATGATTCATGTGACAGAAAAAGAAAAGATGATTCAAGGTCAGTTGTACTTAGCCGGGGATGCGGAGCTCGTGGCGGACCGGAAACGGGCCCAGATGCTTTGTCATCGATTCAACCAACTGAGCATCGAAGAGCTGCCCGACCGAAAATCGCTCCTGCAACAACTTTTATGGACGGAACAAACGGATTTTTACATCGAACCGTCTTTTAAATGTGATTATGGCTACAACATCACGCTTGGTGCCCGGTTTTATGCTAATTACGATTGTGTGCTGCTCGACATTTGCCCGATTACGATCGGTGACAACTGTATGCTTGCTCCGGGCGTCCACATTTATACAGCGACGCATCCGCTAGATCCTGTCGAACGAAATAGTGGGTATGAATTCGGCAAACCCGTCGTCATCGGGGATAACGTCTGGATCGGCGGACGAGCTGTCATTAATCCCGGTGTGACGATTGGTGATAATGCGGTCATCGCTTCCGGGAGCGTCGTCGTTAAAGATGTCCCTGCGAATACGGTCGTGGGTGGAAATCCTGCTAAAATCCTCAAAACGATTTGATGTGGGAAACAGACTGAACCGGCGGCAAATGAAACTTTTTTTCTTAATTTGGCGTACACTAGAGACAGAACGTCATATTTATGGAAGAAGGAATTCATGATGGATAAAAAACGTTGGGGAGGCCTTGCCGTCGCCGGAGCATTTTTGCTCTCGAAAGGAAAGGTCGTCCTTGCACTCTTAAAATTTTCGAAGTTCGGAGGAACGCTGATTTCGTTCGGTATTTCGCTTCTCTTTTATGCCCAAATTTTTGGTGTTTGGTTTGGTGTTGGTTTGCTTTACCTATTGTTCATTCATGAGATGGGACATTTAGCTGCTGCAAAACGCCTGGGTTTTAAGACGGGACCAGCGATTTTCGTTCCGTTCATGGGGGCCGTCATCGGGATCAAAGATACATTCCGAACGCCGAAACAAGAAGCAATCTTAGCCTACGGGGGTCCGCTCGCCGGACTGCTCTCCCTTATCCCGCTTTTGATTGGATATGCCGTGACAGGAAATGATTTTTGGCTCGTTATCTTCCACTTAGGTGCCCTGCTCAATCTATTCAATTTACTCCCGGTCAGTCCACTCGATGGCGGACGGATTTTAGCTGGTCTGCCGATCGTCGTCTGGATTGCAGGACTCGCTGCCCTGATTGCCTACGGTCTCACCCATTTCAGCATCATCTTATTGTTGATCGCTTTCCTCGGCGGCAGTGCCGTCTGGAAACGGTACCGTTTTGCGAAACAATACGAAGACAATCAATCCGTCCTGATGTTGTACCGGGCAGCCCGCAACCGTGTTTTACAAGCAAAAGCGGAACAGGAACAACAGCCAATCACTGAACCGGCTGAGAGCGATCAACTCGACTCAGGTGAGACTACAGTCTCCGCTACATCGAGCTATGATCCGATTGCATGGACTTTACGCCATGACTTGCAAAGTCTGCGGAGTGCAAGTCCGGAAGAAGCAAAACCAGCTGCTGACGAACTTTTACGCTATCAATATGATTCGGCGAATGATTACGATGCCTTGCTGCGTCGACTCGACCAACGCATCGAACCGTTGCTTGAAGCGGAAAAATCGGTTGAGTACCACCAGATGCCGAAAAAACAACAAGCGATTACGTTAGTTGCCTATTTGGCACTCGGAGCGATTCTCTTCCTCGCTTTCGAATACTCAAAAGGCTATTTACCGTTACCCTCTTAACGCGCAAACACTCCGTCACTGTACTGTTGTCGGAGTGTTTTTGTTTTCATACCGATTCGTCACAAGGATAGAACAGTTCCTCTTTGCACATTGCCTGGAGTGATTTCTTGCATCTGCCGACCCAAGCGACTAGTCTGAGTAAAAGCCAACGTACTTACCTTAAAGGAGGCTCTCCTACCGATGAATAAGAATACTGCCCAACTGGGAGATGCACCCATCAATAAATTATTGATTGGATTATCGCTCCCGGCGATGATTGGTATGCTCGTCACTGCGCTCTATAACATCGTCGATACGATTTTTGTCGCCCAAGGAATTGGGACGATTGCTGTCGCTGCCGTCGGAATCGCGTTTCCCGTCCAACTCGTTTTGATGGCGATTGCTAATTCACTTGGAATCGGCGGCGCCGCGATTGCCTCCCAACGACTCGGTCAAAAAAATTTAATCGGAGCCAGTCGCGCATATGCAAATGTTTTGATGGTCGTGTTCGTCGTCAGTATGCTCGCCATCGTCTCCGCCTTCATCTTCGTCGAGCCATTGTTGCGTGTCTTTGGAGCAACCGATGAAATCATGCCGTACAGCATCGATTTCTTGCGTGTTTTGCTGTTCGGTTCCCCATTCTTCATGTTGACGATGGCATCAAGTGCGATGTTACGGGCGGAAGGACGCGCCAACTACCAAATGCGTGTCATGTTGACAACTGTCGCCATCAATACGATTTTGACTCCTTTATTCATCTTCGGATTCGATTGGGGCATTAAAGGGGCGGCACTCGGGACCGTCGTCGCTCAAATCGTCGGTTCCATCTTGATTTTCCGGTTCTTCTTTACGAAACAGAAAAAGACAAGTCTCCTATTAGACCGTGAAGCCTTCTGTTTTGAACCAAAGCTCGTTGTCCGGATGTCGCAAATCGGTTCGTCGTCCTTCATCATGCAAGTCTCCCAATCCGTTTTGTTCATCACCGTCAACCATATGCTCGTCCGATACGGGGGGACGACGGAACTTGCGACCTTCGCCGTCATCAACAAGTTCATGGCGCTCGTCGGGATGCCCATCATGGGAATCGTCCAAGGGATGCAGCCAATCGTCGGCTACAACTTTGGTTCGAAACAATTCGACCGCATGTCGCTCGCCATCAAACTTGCGATGCGGTACGGTCTGTCATTATCGATTACACTTTGGTTATTGATTCAACTCTTCCCACGCTTCTGGGTCGGAATGTTCACGAATGATACAGCACTGCTCGATGATGGTTCGACCGCGATGCGGATTCTTTTCGCCGTCTCATTTGTCTATGGGATTCAGATGATCATTAACGGCATGTATCAATCACTCGCGAAAGCCCGTGTCGCGCTTTTCCTTTCTTTATCACGTCAAACACTTTACACGATTCCACTCGTGTTGATTTTACCGATGTTCTTCGGCGTCAGCGGTGTCTGGTTCGCCTTTCCGATTGCTGACTTGATGGCAGTCCTGACTGCGAGTGTCTTTGCTTATCGCGACCGGGTCATGCTCTTTAAGCCCCAAGAATATACAGACCCAGCACCTGAAGCCGTTCAAGCTAAATAATTATCATCGCCGTCCCGTTCACATGTCATGTGGGCGGGTTTCTTGAGGAAAAAAAGATGCTCGGGCCGAAATACGAACATGCATTCTAAGTCTGAATACGGTATGCTCTAAGAAAAGGAGTGATGATTATGGTACAACCCTATACATTAGCCATCGACTTTGAAACAGCGAATCGAAACAGTCGCAGTATTTGTGCATTCGGTTGGTCTGTCCTCGCGAACGGTCAGGTCGTTACGAGTAATCAAGTCTTGATCAATCCAGAAGAAGAGTTCGATGCCGGAAATATTCGGGTCCATGGCATCCGTCCGAGTGACGTTTGGAACGAACCTGCTTTACCGGAAGCGATGGAACAACACGGCTTATATGATTTGATTGCCGGTGCCGAACTGATTGTTGCACACAATGCAGCATTTGACATGGGTGCTCTGCAAAAAGCAATTCAAAAGTATGACTTGTATCAAATCCCCGCATTTCGATATGGCTGCACCGTCAAGCTATCCCGTAAACTTTATCCGTGGCTGCCGAATCATAAATTGAACACGATGGCCGATTTTTTAGGTGTATCGTTTAAACACCACGATGCAAAGGAAGATGCCTACATTTGCGCATTGTTGCTAAACGATATGCTCGACCGGACAAATCTTGATCATCCCGTCACCCTCCACGAATTTTGTGGTGTACGAATGGGACAAGTCGCTTATTAATTCTTGTTTCATAGGCGATTTGTTCGGATACAATAAGATGACGCTCATGGTTGCTTTTCGCTTTGGAAGCGATCCACGACGGAACGCGCTTAAAAACGTCTGCATGCTAAAAGGAGGACTCGACTACATCGTCGAATCCTCCTTTTTTTAAGCGCGTTGTTTAGTTTGTTGTTTGTTTAATCGGGAACCAGCCTGGACGGCTAATAATTCCTTGCCACAGTGCATCTGGCATCACGAGTTCTGCTTGTGTTGTTGGATCAAGTTCTGTCCGAATCGACGCGACGTCTCCTGCTTCGACTTTTTCGACCCAGTTCGGTTCCATGATTAATTCACGACCAAGTGCGACGAGTGGCACTTCTGTTAAGGCACGTTCGACTTCTTCTGGTGTGTGGAGTGATCCGACACCGATGACTGGAACCTGTTGTCCCACACGCTCTTGAACGAGTGTGATTGGTGAACGTGTTTCGTTTTCATCACGAATCGAACCAGCAAAGAAGTCCATGACGGAGACGTGCAGGTAGTCTAAGTCTTTTTTAGCGAGCACATCAACGAGCTGCATTGTGTCTTCTAGTGTAATCCCCGGGTTTTCGATTTCTTCTGGTGAGAAGCGATATCCGACGATGAACGATGGGTCTTGTTTTGCGACCGCTTCGACTGCATCGACGACAGCAAGTGGGAATGCCAAACGTTTTTCAAGGCTGCCACCCCATTTGTCATCACGACGGTTTGAGTGTGGTGAGACGAATTGTTGAATCAGGTACGTATTTGCACCATGAATTTCAACACCATCAAATCCAGCTTCCATCGCACGACGCGTCGCTTGACCGAATGCTTCGATGATGGCTTCGACTTCTTCTGCTTCGAGTGCACGTGGTGTCATGGCACCTTCACGTTCTGGCGCTACAGCACTCGCGCTGACTGTCTGTCCGCCGACGAGTTCTGGTGGTGCCATCCGGCCTGCGTGGAAAATTTGAAGAATGGCTTTTGCGCCTTTGTCTTGGATCGTTGTTGCAAGACGTTTTAAGCTTGGAATGAGTTCATCACGCTCTGCGCCGAATTCATTCGGGAAACCTTGTCCATCCGCTGTGACGTTGGCACAAGCTGTGATGACTGCACCGACGCCACCTGAACGTGCTGCATAATAAGCGAGTTCCGCTTCCGAAACTTCACCATTCTCTTCTGCCGCATAGTTTGTCATCGGCGCCATCATGACACGGTTTTTCAGTGTCACTCCGTTTGGAAGTGTAAACGTATCAAACATCTTTTCATTAGCCATTGAAACATATCCTCCTCTGAAATCTTAACTTGAATATCGTCAGTATACGCTCGGACTTTTCAAAATGCCTAATGATGTGCCTAGCCAATCTGCTCGCTTGTTTAGTGGAGCTTCGTTTGACGTTTCCGTCGACCGCCCGGCCACCACCAGTTCCAGTGTCCGAATAACTTCATCAAGGCTGGAACTAACAGCATCCGAACAATCGTCGCATCGATGAAGATCGCGAGCGCAATCCCGACACCGAGTTGCTTAATCGGGCTGACACCCGTGAAGGCAAACGCTCCCGTGACGACGATCATGATCAAGGCAGCCGATGTGATGATTTTACTTGTCTTCGCAAGCCCCATTTCCGTCGCGACGTCATTGTCACCCGTCTCGTCATAATATTCTTCCATCCGTGAAACTAAGAATACTTCATAGTCCATCGATAGACCGAATACGAGCGAGAAGATAAAGACCGGCGTCAAAATGCCAATCGTTTCTGCCGGAAAAACGAGTCCTGATTCAAATAAAATGACGAGCAATCCGAATGTCGCACCGAGACTGAGTAAGTTCATCAAAATCGCTTTAATCGGAATTAAGATCGAGCGAAACGCAATCAATAAAATCAAGAACGTCGCGAGTAACACGACACTGAGCGCAAGCGGCATCTTGTCATAAATCTCATCGTAGATTTCTTGATTGAATGCGGCAGGACCACCAATCGTAAAGCCCATTTCCCGGACTTTCCTGACCCAGTCCTGCGAGGCTTGATCACCGGGGTCACCGGCTAAATTGACGTTCACCCGGGCGACGTCCGCGTCAAACGCAATCCAAGGGATCAACTGTTGTTTCGCCTGCTCGATTTGAACGGCTTGCTGCAAATCGAGTCCGTTCTGCTCGGCTAAGGTCGCGCCGGAAATTACTTCTTTCACACCGCTATCTGCTTGAAACTGTCGTGTCGCGTCCTCGAGACGACTGAGTCCTGCTTCAGACGAAAAGTCCCCCTCGACTAACACGACTGCGTCGGTCCCGTCATCCCCAAACGTTTTTTCCCATGACTCAAAAGCAAGCCTTGATGCATAATCTTCCGGCAGGGCACTCGCTTGCGGAATGTTCAACTCCAAGTCACGTAAAGGAATCAAGCACGGGACGAGTAACATCAGCGAAAAAATCGTAATCGCCACAGGACGCTTCATGACGAAGCGCGCCAGATTCCGCCAGCGTTGCTCACCACGATCCGAGCCGGACTTAAAGATCCGTCCTTTTTCTAATCCTGCACCGAACAGTGCGAGTAAGGCGGGTAGTAACGTGATGGCACTAATGACGGCACCCAGTACCGAGACGAGCGTCCCGATTGCGACCGCTTGAAAGACATCGACATCGATGACTAACAGACCAGCGAGCCCGACAAAGACGCAAATCCCAGAAAATAAAATCGAACGACCGGCTGTCGCGACAGAGACTTCTGCTGCCCGCGCAATCGAATACCCTTTGCCCTGTTCCTCTCGAAAACGATTGACGTAAAGCAGTGAAAAATCGATTCCGAGCGCGAGTGAGATCATCGCGACGGCGTTTAGAACGAAAATGGATAACTCTTGTTGTCCCGCGACAAAATAGAGAATCCCGGCACCGAAGATGAACGTAACGAGTCCCATGATGAGCGGTAAGACAGCTGCCAAGGGTGTCCCGAAGACGATAAGTAAGACAAGTAAAGCCGCTGGAACACCAATCAATTCAGCACGAACCAAGTCGTTTTTCGAGGCCGTGTTCAAGTCGTCGACGATCAGTGGTTCGCCGGTCAACCGGACAGACACGTCCTCCGGAACATCTAGTTTATTTTCGATGGCGTTCGTCCACTTCTGCTCAATATCCGGAGTCCCGACCGAAAGATATCCTTTTCCGTCGCGAATCGCTTGCTTGTTTTCGACGGGTCCAACGACTTGACCGATTCCCTCGATGTCACGAAACACCGTGACATGCCGCGTCATTTCTTTGCGAATCGTTTGTTCATCCCCTTCAAACAAGACGATGATTTGATGGGGGTCTTGCTTAAATTCTTGTTCTAACACCTGCTCCACTTGTTGAAATTCCCCGTCACGGGTGAAGCCGTTCCCTTTCAATTGATCGGGTAATTGAAGGGCGAAATACCCAAGGACAATCAGTGCAATCAACCAGACGAGACTGATGCTTTTTCGAAAACGAACAATCTTCTGACCAAGACGTTCCATCTGTCGACTCCTCCTTTTTTCTACTTAGACAGCAAAAACATCCTTCGTACGATCGACAAAGGATGTGTTTACGTCTTGTGAAAAATTTGAACCCACGTGTTTCCGAAATTCGGTGACGTCGAAACGATTGCTAGTCGTCTTGCCTGTTCGTCAAGCAACAGACTTTTTAACAATACGGACGACTGACACCCTTCAAATTTAAACTTTAATTGTTTGTCCTCATAGAGGTAAAATCGTGTCGCATCCGTGACAGAAAACAATTGTTTCTGACTATCGACGAGTGAATATTCTTCATAGTCCGAGAACGGGATGACTTGTTCTTCTTGCTTGACCGCATCCCAAATGACGTATCGCGTCTGATCGGGATCGTATGAGATGATCGTCGCCGGCGCAATAAATCGTTCGAACGTCAACTGTTCATTGTATCCACGCTCGACGATGCGCCCTAATAAAGGGGCTTCGTCATAGTCTGAAAAAGTTCCTGCTTCCGTCATCAAATCAAAGCGGACGATATCCGTTTCCGCTGCGTATAAGAACAGTTGATTGCCACTCCACTCATACAGGTTACTAAACCAAGCATCCGCCCAGATATCCGGGCGATTCATATATGTTATCTGACCATTCTTTAAATCAAGTAATCCGAAGACAATCGTTTCTTCGAAGACGATGAACGCACGACTTCCATTCGGTTCGAGGTACCACGTGAATGGAACATAAGCACAGGCTGTTTCCCAAACTATTTTTAAATCTGCATCGCATTTCGTAAATCCTCCTTGCTCTCGAAACAAGACGAATTCCTCTCCTACTCGTTCAAATAACGATACCGATTCATGGAGCAACAGCTCAGCCGCTGGTTTATACATATACATCACTTCCTACCTCCTACGGTATCAACCTTCTTGATTTCTAGCTACTGTCGATGCGCTCGCGTTGTATGTCTTGTATACTAGAACCAATCATCAAAAGGAGGATCTTTCATGAAACCATTACAACTTTCTGCTGACACGGCAGTCGAGCTCGCGAAGCGTCTGAATGTACCACTCGAACAATTGATGCATATGCCGCGTCACATCTTAATCCAAAAGTTAGTCGAACTCGAGAGCGAACAAGCGGATGCTGCAACTGAATCAAGTGATGAGGAGACAAACTAAGCTCCACTTCTGACAAGCAGCACTCCAATCCCTACGAAAAAAGAGGCACTAGGCCTCTTTTTTTACGCTTGCGGATTATACTCCGACTTGCCGTACCGAAAGACATTGACGATTGCTTTCCCATCACTCGGATATCCATTCGGATGATCAATCGGAAAGAGTGAAAAGAAAACAAAGTAGAAGGAGAAATAAGCGAACTGATACGTAAAGATCGATGCTTCGAACACTCCGGCATAAATCAATCCGTTGACGATTAAAATACCTGCAACGTTCGCTAACGAACCACCCAAGTACACCATGATGTTCGTAAATTTATTTTCATGCCGGAGTGCCTCATACTGGCACCAGCCATCCCAAAAGTAAATTCGATTCAAACGAATCGGTCCGACACGTACCAATGACTTGCCTGACCCAATATTGATTTCCATATTTCCTCCGAACAATCGTGCGAAGAAATAATGCCCCATTTCATGAATTAATGTCACAATCGGTAATAACAGAAAAAACGATAAGAAAAATTTCCAGATATCATCAAATCCAAACATGCTGACGCTCCCTTTCAGAAAACTAATCCTCTAAATACTACTTAATCTATTTTCCCGCATCAGATGAATTAAAACTGGATTATCTAAAAAGAATTAATACGAAAAGATGACAGCCGCAACGCGACTGCCATACTAGGTTACTCTTTTTTTCGACGTTTGTTTGCTGCATATAAGAGACCGATGATCGTCAATGCCGCACCACCCGCGACCGCGTACTTTTTATAGTCAGCTTTTCGCTCGGCCACTACGGTCGTCGTCAGTGCCGGAACTAATAATTCCCGTTCCTCGTGCAGACGAGGCGCATGAATTTTGACTGATCCGTTTTCGACAAGCACTTCGAACTCACCACTTGGCAATTCAATCGTTACGTCTTCATCTGTCGCATTATGATAGACGCGTTGCCGCTCGACGTAACCTTCATATGTCCGCTTCAGCTCATATGCAATGATGCCTTCCCCTTCTTCTAGGAAGCGGAGATGTTTGCGAATCATCGCTGTATTTTCAAGGCGGAACATCGGATATTGACGACGCATCGCTATCAACCCTTTGACATATTCAACGGAAGAACTGAATGTCTCTGCCCGTTCATAATCAAGCCGATTCACGACTTCTCCCGCATTGAAACTATCACGAATCCCATCCTTCGTCCGGAAGAACTCTTGACCCGCGTGGAGGAACGGAATCCCTTGTCCCGTCAAAATGATTGCATTGGCAAGCATTTGGCGCTTGCGTCGTACTTCATCCGTATCCTCCGGGCGTGAGACAGAGAGCTTGTCCCAAACTGTTAAGTCGTCATGCGCTTCGACATAGGAGACGACTTGGTTCGGCTCATCCGCAAAGCCTTGCGATGAAACGTTCCCAGCAATCCCGCGCTTGACTTCATTCGTCCGATCGAACGCCCCACTGATAAAGCCGCGGTTCTCCGGTGTTTGGACATCACCTTTTAACCCGTCACGCAAGCCGTTATTGAAGTGTGCAATCCCCGGCATCTGCGGGGCATTGAAATAGTTCGCTTTTTGGTCGAGCGGTAACGGTGTATCAAGATCCCAGCCTTCACCGATGATTAAAATCGACGGGTCGATTCGATCGAGTGCATGACGAACTTGGTTCATCGTTTCGATATCGTGGAGTCCCATCAAGTCGAACCGGAATCCGTCGAGATGATACTCTTTTGCCCAGTACGTCACGCAATCGATGATGAATTTCCGCATCATGAAACGCTCAGAAGCTGTGTCATTGCCACAGAAACTACCATTCGAAAGCGTTCCGTCTGCCGCTTGACGGTAAAAATAACCCGGAACGAACTGACCAAGCGGAACCTTTTCTGCTTCATAGGTATGGTTGAAGACGACATCCATGATGACTCGGATGCCACGGTCATGCAGCGCCTGGACCAATTCTTTGAGCTCACGGATGCGTGCTTTCGGATCATCTGCGTTTGATGAATAGGAACCTTCCGGTGCAAAGAAATTGACCGGATCGTATCCCCAATTGTAATTATCCGGATCGTTTGGTGCTGCTTCGTTGACCGAACCGAAATCATAGATAGGAAGTAATTGAACGTGCGTCACACCTAAATCAGCTAAGTAGTCGAGTCCCGTCAATCCACCATTTTTCGTCCGCGTACCTGCTTCCGTCAATCCGCGGAACGTACCTCGTTCGACCACACCACTCGCCGGATGACTTGTCGCGTCGCGAACGTGCAACTCATAAATGACAGCATCTTGTGACGAATGGAACATCGGTCGCTCCTCAATCCAACGGTCCGGTTGTACGTTGGACGGATCGATTAATGCACCACGCTTTCCGTTCGTTCCGACTGCTTTTGCATAAGGGTCGACCGCTTCGACTTTCTGACCGTCGACGATGGCTTGAAATGTATAAAAATAACCTTCATACACAGCACGATCGAGTTCTGCGACGAATGTCCCCCGTTCAGCGGCTGACAGTTCGACTTCCTCTACTTTTCTTGCACGCAGCGTCCGGTACAGACGGATGACCACACGTTCCGCCGTCGGTGCCCACAATCGAACACGAATCGTCGTCTCTTCAAAAGTCGCACCCAAGTCCATTCCTCTATAGGCATAACGCTCATCCATCTCCTTTGGCGTGAGCGTCAACATATCTGCTGTTTGTTTCAAAGCCATGCACCCCTTTCATTTCATGGTATTCATTATAACAAAATTTCAAAGTGGTGGACGCTTCCGCTGTTCCTCTCTAAAATAGAGAATAGAACGAAAGGGGAGATGCCATATGGCAGCAAAAGATAATTCATTTGATATCGTGTCACAAATCAACATCGAGGAAGTCAAAAACGCGATGCAAGTCGCACTGAAGGAAATTACGAACCGCTTTGATTTTAAAGGTTCGAAGAGTGACATGAAACTTGAGAAAGAGGATTTAATCCTCATCTCGGATGACGACTTTAAACTCGATCAAGTCAAAGACGTCTTGACGACGAAGTTGATTAAACGCGAAGTCCCGACAAAGAACTTACAGTATGAAAAAGTCGAACAGGCAGCCGGGAACACAGTCCGTCAACGTGTCATCCTAAAGAGTGGAATCGACCGTGATGATGCGAAAAAAATCAACAATGCCGTCAAAGAATCCAAATTAAAAGTCAAAACGCAAATTCAAGATGACCAAATCCGTGTCACGGCTAAATCGCGTGATGACTTGCAACAAGTCATGCAGATCGTCCGTGAGTTACCATTATCTGTCGACGTCCAGTTCATCAATTTCCGTTAAGCAGCAAAAATCCCTTTCTCCAAGTCGGAGGAAGGGATTTACTTATGCTCATTGCGCTGTATATCCACCATCAAGGACGACGGCTTGACCTGTCACGCCAGCTGCTTTATCACTTGATAAGAAAATTGCATAATCTGCGATTTCTTTCACTTGCAACAAACGCTGTTGTGGGACGAGCGGGTAGATGACTTCTTCTAAGACAGACTCAAGTGGTACGTTCCGCGTTTCAGCGAGTGAAGACAATTGTTTTTGGACGAGTGGTGTATCGACGTAACCCGGGCAAATCGCATTGACCGTAATACCGGATGTCGCACCTTCAAGTGCTGCTACTTTCGTTAAGCCAATCACGCCATGTTTCGCACTGTTGTATGCAGCTTTCCCGGCGAAGCCAATCAAACCATTAATGGATGACATGTTAAGAATCCGTCCGAATTCTTGTTTTTTCATAATCGGGAACACGTATTTCGTATAGAGAAATGGTGCCCGTAACATGATGCTCTGCATCAAATCAAACGTCTCTGTCGAGAAGTCTTCGATGGGTGAGACGTGTTGCATGCCGGCGTTATTGATGACGATATCAATTTTTCCGTAATGCGCCATCGTCTGTTCGATACTCGATTTAATCGCCGCTTCACTCGTTACGTCACCCGCGACCGCAAAAGCGTCAAAACCTTTATTCGTCAGTGCTTCTGCTGCACTTTTTGCTGCCTGCTCCTGCAAGTCGACGATGACGACTTTGGCACCTTCCGCCGCAAATTCTTCAGCAATTTCAAGACCGATTCCACTTGCTGCTCCAGTAATTAACGCTACTTTTCCTTCAAGTTGTTTCATTGTTATCTACTCCTTCTTTACGGTTTCACTTCTTTTACTGTACGCTTGCAAAAACAATAATAAAAATGAATCCTTATTATGCTATGTATAACCATTAGGAATAGGAGGAAATACGATGGATTTTCGACAACTCGAATATTTTACTGAAGTCGCCCGGTTTAAAAGTTTCACGCGTGCTGCCGATTATCTTCATGTCACGCAACCGACTTTAAGTAAGATGGTCCGCAGCCTTGAAGAAGAACTCGATATTGCACTATTTGATCGCAGTAAACGACAAATCGTGTTGACAGACGCTGGTGAAACACTCCTTCTTGAAGGTGAAAAAATCTTACGTCAACTTTCTGATCTCCCCTCTCATCTCTATGACGTAATGCACTTAACAAAAGGAACCATCCGGATTGGCCTTCCTCCGTTAATCGGTTCACTCTTTTTCCCCCGTCTGTTGCATCAATTTTCAGAACAGTACCCGATGGTAACAATCGACATCGTCGAGGCCGGCGGTCACGCCTTAGAGAAAGCCGTCGTCGCGGGTGACGTCGATTTAATTGCGACCGTCTTTCCTGCAGATGAAAACTTAACCGTTTACCCCTTTATGGAAGAAGAGCTGCACCTTTTTTTACCGGAACACCATCCGCTCGCTTCACGCGCTTCCATCGCGTTAGAAGAAGTTTCACAGATGCCGTTCGTTTTGTTTAATGAAACCTTCTCTCTCCATAACGTCGTTTTAAACGCCTGCCGAACGGCTGGTTTTGAACCGACTGTTACACATGTCAGTTCGCAGTGGGATTTCCTTTGTCTGCTCGTCGCAGAAGAAAATGCCGTGACACTTCTCCCCCGTTCGCTCGCAAACCGGATTCAAGTCAACGGGGTCAAAACAGTTCCGTTAGAAACACGCGTACCCTGGCAATTAGGTGTCGCTGTCCCGACCGGACGTTATCAGTCGTATGTCACACGGGAGTGGATTCGTTTCGTCCAAGATTCTTATTCACAAAAAGAATGATATGTATAAAAACCATGTATTTGTAGCATGGTTTTTCTTTCGTTATGATGGGATGTATCGTTACTTCAGAAAGGAAGTTATTTACTATGTCAACGCATGAAACACGTCACGAAGTCGGTCTCAAAAAATTAAGTGAGTTCACAGATGCGAATTCAGCTCAATCCACACATGATAAAATCTCAGAGTCATTAAAAGACATCGCACCTGCCGTCGGCGAATGGATTACAGATTTTGCTTACGGTGAAGTGTATAGTCGCACTGGACTCGGGAACCGTGACCGTGCACTCGTCACAATCTCGACGCTCGTCACACAAGGAACAGAACCGCAACTTGCCTTACACATCAACACGGGGTTAACAGCCGGTCTCTCAGGAAATGAAATCGTCGAAGCCATCATGCACCTCGTGCCCTATACAGGTTTCCCGCGTGTCTTAAATGCCCTTGAAGTCGCAAAAACTGTTTTCGCAGAACGTGGTATCACTGTCGAAACGGACTAAGCGAACGGAGGATGAACGATGCATCTGGCAGGGTATAATCCTATTACAAGGGAGAGATGCTAGATGCAATATGCACTGATTGCCGATTTGCATAGTTCATTTTCAGATACGCGCGCCGTGCTACAGGATATCCGTAAACGTGCTCCACAAGCGACGATTTTTTCGCTCGGCGACGTCCATGAGTGCCATATCGGCAAAAAGAGAGCGCGTCGTCATATTTTTGAGTCCATCTCTGATGTCGTGACGCTTGATTTCGACTATGTTGCGCTACTTGATTTCGAAACATTACTCGGGAACCAAGAAGAACGGATTTTTTCAATCGTCCCAACCGGCGTATCCGGACTGCTTGACCGACTCCGGTCGGTCCCCCGGACAAAGCAAGTGGGTCACGATGTCCTGTTTTTACACGGTGATCAGTTCGAGTGGAGTTATACGTTAATACCGAACACCTCCCAATTCGAACAACGACTATTGTTTTTCGGTCATAGTCATCAACGTGGTTTGTTTCGCGACGGACGCCGGTTGTCGACGCAACTGGACGTTCCGATTTCCATCAAACAAGAACGGTATGCTGTCAATGTCGGTCCTGTTCTCGTCGAGCGAGAATGGTTGCTCTACGACACACAGGAAGAATCCATCGTCTACCACCAAGCATGATAAAAAGACCCTCGGGTTAAAAGCTGGAGTCATCTCCATGCTTTCATCCGAGGGTCTTTTCTGATTACAGGTAACGGACGAGTGAAGCTTTCACTAAATCGACCTGCGTTAATTCATGTTTCTCGACGAATTTATCGACGACACGACGTACTTCTCCTTGACGACGGACGAAGCTTGTCGGGACCGGTGTTTTGCCGACAAGTTGTTCGTATAACGTCGTCAATTGATGATCATCGATGACGGTTGTCATCGAATCGAGGAACAATAAGACGTGGAGACGGTTGAGATAGTCCCATGGCTTGTCTTCCGACCGGAATTCATTCCGGGCCAACCATTTTTTAAGACCAATCGCATCGATTTCACTGAGTGTTTCCTTCGAACGTGGTGCTTTCCAAAGCGCTAAAAGTTCACCTAATTTTTTACGCGTTTGTTTTTTACCCATGAAAAATTCGAAGTTCACTTTCGTTTCGAGTGCATCTCCACTAACAGGTGCGATTAAATCCGCACCTGGTGCTGTCACGACATCAAAGATGAAGTCGACAGACTCTCCAGGCAACCACGTTGCCACTCTCCCGTGAAAATCAGCGATGAACGCAATCGCTTCTTTCATGTCTTCGTTCTTGATTCGTTCTGCTGCCTGCTGCAACCGTTCGTTTGTTTCTTTATTCATATGCTAACCCCATCTTTAATTTGATTTTATTACATTTCTTCTGGAGCGCCGACACCTAGGAGGCGTAGACCTTCCGTCAATACAATCGTAACCGATTTCACGAGTGCAAGGCGAGATTGTTTTGCCGCATCCTCTTCAAGGACACGTACTTGACCATAATATTTATTAAAGCTTTGCGCGAGATCGAGGACATAACGGCTGATGATGGATGGTTCACGACGCACGAACGCCCGGTCAATGACTGCCGAGAATTGGTTAAGCATCGAGACGACCCCCCAGGCATAATCGTCAGCACTTCCGTCGAAGGCTGCACCATCATAGCCGCCTTTACGGAGTAACGAGTTGGCACGGGCATTTGTGTACTGAACGTATGGACCCGTCTCCCCTTCGAATTTCAACATCTGCTCGAGATCGAACTCGATATTGTTCATGCGTTCATTTTTAAGGTCATGGAAGATGACTGCGCCGACGCCGACTTGTTGTGCTGTTTGGTCGGCATTCGCAAGGTTCGGATTTTTCTCGGCGATATTTTGTTTTGCGACGTTGATTGCATCTTGAAGGACTTCCTCAAGCAAGACGATCCGCCCTTTACGCGTCGACATCTTTTTGCCATCTTTCATGATAAGCCCGAATGGTACATGGTGCATGCCGTCAACATTATCAAAACCAAGCTTTTTCAAAACTGCAAACAACTGTTTGAAATGGAGCGCTTGTTCTCCGCCGACGACATAAAATGCTTGTTCGAAACGATACGTTTCGAGGCGATAGACAGCCGCTGCCAAGTCGCGTGTCGCGTAAAGCGTCGCGCCATCTTTTTTCTTGATCAGCGCGGGTGGCATACCTTCTGCTTCAAGATCAACGACCATCGCGCCTTCAGACTCGACGAGCAGTTCTTTTTCTTCTAATAAGTCAATGACATGCTGCATTTTGTCATTATAGAAGGCTTCTCCGTTCAGGCTGTCGAACTGTACACCAAGCATGTCGTAAACACGGCTGAATTCGACGAGTGAGACTTCACGGAACCATTTCCAAAGAACGGTTGCCTGTTCGTCACCTTGCTCGAGTTTTTTGAACCAGGCCCGACCTTCATCTTCAAGTTCCGGCTTACTTTCTGCTTCTTCATGGAACCGGACATAGAGTTTCAATAGTTCTTTGATTGGCTCAGCCCGGACATCTTCTTCTTTACCCCACATGTTGTAAGCCACCATCAATTTACCAAACTGCGTGCCCCAATCACCTAAGTGGTTGATCCCAACGACCTCATATCCTTTTTTACGTGAAATTTGGTTTAATGCATTTCCAATGACCGTCGAACGCAAATGTCCCATCGAGAACGGTTTTGCGATGTTTGGTGAAGAGAAGTCAGTGACAATCGTCTTCCCATTCGACTCACTTGATCCGTAGTCCGCTTTTTCGTTTAAGACACGATTGACGATTTCTTGCGAGACGACCTCACGGTTCAAGAAGACGTTGACATATGGTCCGACTGGTTGAACGTTCGCAAAGAGTGGATTATCGATTTTTTCAGCGACATCTACTGCAATCATGTTGGGTGCTTTGCGGAATGCTTTCGCCAACAAGAAGCAAGGGAATGCGAGATCTCCGTGGTCTTCATGTTTCGGTTGTTCAATCAGTTGCTCAATTTGTTCAAGTGTCAATGCGTCTCCGATGACTCCTTGTAAAACTTCAGCATATTGTTGTTTGTAGCTCATTGTATTACCTCCAACAGTTTATTTTTTCCAATAAAAAACGCCCTTTGCGCAACTCGCAAAGAGACGGAATGACCGCGGTACCACTCTTCTTGGTGTCGTTTTCGACACCCACCTTAATTGGGGATAACGGGGTTCCCCCGGCTACGCCTGATCGTTACGATTCGGATAGCGTCTCTGAAGTGCGTTTCACGATTTCTTTGTCCATTCAGGCTTCCACCGTTTCCTGATTCGCTGGCTGACAAGATAAAACCGTTACTTTCTTCGTCATCGACGATTTGATATCTTTCACATTATACGCAATGACTCGATTTCTCTCAACCTTATTTTTTTGTAAATCACTTATCATAATTTCCACAAATCGGGTATAGATACAGAAGGATCGCCACAGAGAGGGGTCTATTCCGCTATGGTTTACTATCGAAAAGTAGCACGTATGAGCTGGATCACTTTAGCACTTACTGTTGTTTTGCTGTTTCTTGCATCGCTTGCCTTTCCCGTCCATATGAACCCAGCGATATCGCTTGGAAATGCAAGTTATCTTCTCATTTTAGTCCTCCTCTTCCAATTCGATAACATCCGCCGTGGTGGGATTTATTATACATTTCAAGAAGGTATTATTTTATTCATTTTTCTTAATTACGGTTTATTGATTGCCGTCATTTTGAGTCAACTCGGCGTCCTGATTTTCCAATTATTTTCGCATAAAAAAGAAATTCGGATAAAACGATTCATCTACCTGTACCCCGTCAACGTCTTATTCGACATCGTCTATATCTCAGTTCCCGCCTCCGCTTACTTGCTACTTGGAGGTCCGACCGGCCCGGGCTTTACTTATACCGAATCACTTATCCCGTTTGTCGGTTATCTGGTGGGTGTCTTTCTTATTTCCTATCTTCAATGCCGATTCGTCAATCGTTTCTTAAACTTAAAGTATGACTGGACCCGCCTCATCCGACTTCAGACACTCGTTTACGGAATCAGTATTTTAAGCGCGCTTCTCGGGATTTGGTTTTATGATGAAAACCCGTTAGTTGCTGCGACTGTCTCGACTTTAATTTTATTCTTATTCAAGCAACTCCTACAACAGCGTGGCGCATCCTTACAAGCTACACACAACGCTAAACGGTTCGACGATGCGAAGGAACGGTTGCTCGTTTCACGCTTTGAACGGGAAGCGATTGAATCCTTACTGATTGATTTACCTCATCTAATTGATTTCTCCGACGGCTGGCTTTCTATTCAGCAGCAACGAAAACAAATCATCTATGACATTCGGACAAAAAAGACAGTTGATGTCTTACCTTTATTTCATACGCTATCAGCGAATGATCTGCGGACTCCGATTCTCTATGGCCTTCGGTTCGACTGGGGAAATGATGTCCAACTCTCGCTTCCCGTCGATCGGCATTCGATGCTCGCGATTCCTTCCATCACAAGTGGAGAAGTCGATGTCTCAATCGTTTTATTTCATCAAATCGCTGATGCTTATGATGAAGCAAAAGCGGATGAAATTTCTCGCCTGCTTCGGACATTTTGCCGCGTACTCGAGCGTTCCCAAGAAAACTTTCAATTGTATGCCGAAAGCCGGACGGATGCCTTGACCGAACTCCCGAACAGTCGTGCTTTTTATGAAGAGGGAGCACGCCAGTTTGCTTCCGAACACTTTCCGCTGTCGATCATCCTGTTTGATATCGACCACTTTAAACACGTCAATGATACGTACGGACATAAAGTCGGGGATCTCGTCTTACGTGAGCTCGGAAGACGGATTAAATACGTCATCCACCGAAACGATTCCGTCTTCGCGGCACGTTATGGGGGGGAGGAATTCGTTGTTTTGATTGCGGATTGCTTACAAGACCAAGCAATCTCCATTGCTGAAGAAATTCGTCACGCCGTTCTCGATCGCCCCTTCATTGTCGACGATCACCATCTCTCTATTACCGTCAGTCTTGGCGTCGATACAGTAGAACATCCTTACCAACGCACATTTGAAGAATCATTACGTCAGGCAGATCACGCACTGTATGTCGGCGGAAAACACAATGGTCGAAATTGTACAGCCCACTACGCTAATCTTTGAAAGGTTGTGTTTAACGTGTCTATTACTGAAATTGAGTTATCGCTTCCGATGAATCAACAACGGCGGACATTGCGGATTTATCGTCCCCCTGAGGTCGCGACGGATGTTGCATTACCCGTCATCTATATGCATGACGGACAAAATGTCTTCAGTGGTGCGAGTGCTTCCTTCGGTAAAGGGTGGGATGTTCATCTCGCCCTCCACGAAGTCGGTCTACAGGCAATGATCGTCGCCATCGATAGCCCGGATGACCCGATGGACCGGTACGATGAATATGCGCCTTGGACGGATGACGCGTTATTGATGCGAACCGCATATCCGTCACACCGGACGACGATCGGCGGAAACGGGAAAGCGTATATGGAATGGATTATTTATGACTTGAAACCGTACATCGATTCGCACTATGCGACGATTCCGACTGATACAACGATGATTGGCAGCTCGATGGGCGGCGTGATTTCCTTATATGGCCTATTTGCTTATCCGGAAGTGATCACGCGTGCCGCCGCCTTATCGACAGCCGGATGGGCGAACTTCTCTTCTTTACTTGAATTCATCGAGCGAAGTCTCCCACTGTCTGACGCGCACCGTTGCTACATGGATATCGGGACAAAAGAAGTCAGCGGTCCGATGACAGAAGAAGATTATTTGCACACGAATGATGTCATCTCGGCGGCAGTACGTCAAAAAGTCGAGCAGATGCGATACACCGTCATCGCAGACGGTATTCACCATGAGACAGCGTGGGCGAAACGTATGCCGGACGTGCTCCGATTTCTCTTTTCATAAGAATTAAGTGTTAACGCATTTGAATCATCTGCGTGACACGTCTTTTTCAGTGGTACAACCTAAAAAGGATGATGTACGCTCTAACGAGCACACATCATCCTTTTTCATCTTATTTCACGAGCTCTTCAGTCAGTTCTTTTTCATAACGATTCCGCGGGTGTTCCCGGCATTCGTCGGAACATGAACGCATCACTTTTGGTTCACATTCTTCACAGCAGAAATGCTGACGATTACATTCCGGGTTCGCACAATTAACATAACGTGTTTCTGCCTTACCACAGTAGTAACACTCGGATACGACAGTCGGATTGACTTCATTGACAGGTACTTGAACGCGTTCATCGAACACGTACAGCTCCCCTTCCCAGTCTTCTCCACGCGTGACTTCATCTTTTCCGTACATGACGACGCCACCTTTCAGATGGAAGATGTCGTCGCTGTTTTGACGTTTACGGAAATAAGCCGTGAACTTCTCACAACGTACGCCACCCGTACAATACGTCAAGACTTTTTTCCCTTCGAACAAATGCTCATTTTCATCGAGCCACTCTGGGAAATCACGTGACGCCGCAACGTCGACCTTGACGGCATTCTTGAAATGACCGAGATCGTATTCGTAGTTGTTTCGGACGTCTAAGATGACGACGTCTTCATTTTGCATCATCTCTTTCCACTCAGCAGGCTCAAGGTAGGCTGCATTTTCTTTCGGGACATTAAACTCATCTTCAAAACGCCATGTGACGAGCTCTTTCTTGTAACGGACGAAGATTTTTTTGAATGTATGCTCTTCGACTTCATCGATTTTAAATTCGATGTCGCTAAAGCGCGGATCCGCTAATAAATCTTGCATATACTGTTCTGTTTGTTCGATCGTTCCAGAAAGTGTTCCGTTGATGCCTTCTGGTGCAATCAAGATTCTTCCTTTGATTCCGAGTTCCTTACAGTAGGCAAGGTGCTCTTTTGTTACCTGTTCCGCATTTTCAATCGGAACATACTTATAAAATAATAGTACGCGATAAGGTTTCATAATCCTCATTGGCCCCCATGTCAGTTTTTTGCAGTAAAACGAACGTTGGCGAACGAAGCGTCATAGCTAATAGCTAGCTGGGAACGCCTGCAAAACGCACCCATTTAAGTATAATACCAACTCCGATTCAATTGTACAATCGACAAATCCATGACACTTACGTCGTAATTCAATTCCCTTTCTGATGAGGAAAGAGGTAAAATAGAAATTAGCAGTTTAATTTGTAAGGAGGATTCCGAATGCTCCAAACTATCCGTCAATGGATCGAGCACATGATTGTATTTCTACAAGATCTTCCGGGTGGAGCTTCGACCGGATTGATTGCACCCTTCTTAGAATCACTATTCCCATTCCTCCCACTCGTCCTGATCATCTCCGCGAACGCGGCGACCTATGGTTTTTGGATGGGAGTGCTCGTATCTTGGGTCGGCAGCATGTTAGGTTCACTCGTCGTGTTTGCTTGTATCCGCTATTTATTTCGCCGTCCAGTCACCCGGTGGCTTGAAAATCATAAGGCAGCACAACACTGGATTGAACGCGTTCGTCACATGAGTCCGATTTCACTCGGATTTTTCTTTTCGCTCCCGTTCATGCCGGCCTTTATCATTACATCCATCTCGGCGATGATTCAGTTATCACTCCGTACGTATTTAATCGCGGCTGGCGCCGGCCGCCTGATTGTCGTCATTTTGTTTTCTTTGATCGGCAAAGAGTGGTCAAGTTTTTTAGAAAGACCTATTCGTCTACTGTTTCTTTTCCTGATCCTACTTGCGATTTGGGGAATCAGTCGCGGTATGGAAGAATGGATTAAACGCCGGGCACTCGCACGTCGTACGAAAAACTTACGTGAACTAGAAAATGTAATTGAAGGTAAGAACAAATAAACAATTCTCTCAAAAACACATGACTGACCCAAGTGTTTAATTTATTTCACTATCCGGATGGAAGATCGCTTACATGTGATGTTCCATCTTTTTTTGGTTATGCCACCCTTCTTTATGAATCAGATGTTATTTTAGTTCATGAAAGAACGATACCTGAACTACGCCTAAATCGACTTACGATTAATACTAGGTCTTTTGAACCATTTTTATTTGCTATAATTATATAAAAATACCGATCACACATTAGACATTATTGATAACGCTTACATTTAATTGGTAAGACCAATATCAGAATAATGTTCACGTTTCGACTCAATAAAATAGGATGGATTTTCCAACTTCTTCATTCCTATAATGAATCTATATTTACGATTCATCGACTCCCTAAGACGGGTATTCCTCTCGTCAGCAAGTCCGAGCATCGTCTCTCTTGCGCCCTCGTTCAATGTCACCGGTATCATTGAGCGTACGTAGTTTTTGTACCGGAATCGATGGAGCGGCACCTGTCACTCCATCAACAGAATAATCCCCTTAACGGCTCCTTCAACCCCCTTGAAGGAGCCGTTCCCTTTTACTTTCCACTCCGCCCTTGCGATACTTAACGTACTATGGATTGTGAAGGGATGGACCTGCATGGAATTTTATTATTTTTTACCGCTTGGATTTTTTATTGGCATTATCTCTGGCTTCTTCGGAATCGGGGGCGGAATCATTTTGACGCCCCTCTTGTTGATTCTTGGATTTACCCCGAGTGTCGCCATCGCGACAAGCCTCATGTTGACACTTGGTTCAACCGTTTCCGGAACACTCTCTCATCTTCGTCTAAAAAACGTTGTTTGGCGTGATAGCCTCGTCATCGGTGGTGTCGGGATTATCGGTTCGACGATTGCAACGCCCCTCGTCCTTCGACTCGAAGAAGTCAACGGGGCACACCTCGTCATCTCGATTGTTTACATTGCTTTATTACTCTATTTCGCGAATAAGTTCCTTCGTCCAAAGTCGACGAACGGTTCGCAAGACGGATGGCGTAATCGTTACGTCGCTCTCGCCTTTACCGGTCTGTTCGCTGGTTTCGTATCGTCGCTACTCGGTGTCAGCGGGGGCTTCATCATCACGCCACTACTCGTCGGAATCGTCGGTTATGAACTGAAACGAGCGGTCGGGACAAGTATCGCCTCTGCCTTATTGATTGTCCTATCTGGACTCGTCAACTATACGGTGGCGAGTACGGATGTCGATTTGCTCGTCGGTGTCATGTTAATTATCGGCGCCTTACTCGGTGCACCGATCGGCGCAAAACAATTGGGACACTTCGAAAGTCCGTTCGTCAAAAAGTATTTAGGGATTTTTTACTTAACGGTCGCGACAAGTGTGCTGCTTGAAGTGTTAGGCTTTAATACAGCTTCGTTAATCGTCTTAGTGACCCTTAGCCTCGTCTTCTTAGTGACGTTACTCGTGTACAGCCGTAAACGTTCAGCATCCTCTTAACTGTTTCTCATATTAATAGCCGTCCCCTGCTAAAGGAGACGGCTATTTCAGCGTGTAGACACACTCTTACGAAGCGTACACATGTGATATCGAGACGGATTGTGCTCTAAACCGCCTGCATGCGCGGATTTCTGTCACGATATCACCTAAAAAGCGTCACGTTTCGTTGACTCCTACAGGAAAAAGTGCGTTTTTAACGCGGCTTTCCAGAAGCAAGCAAGACCCTGCTCGTTGTCCGTGAGGACCAAGGAGTAACGGCTTGCGCCTCGCCCGAGGAAAGCAACGAAAAAAGACGCTTTCTCTCCCGACAGCAAGTTGTCTACAGTCTGTAATAGCCGTCCCCCGTTAAAAAGGGGACGGCTATTTTTTTCTGTTTCTTGTTAAGCAACTTTTCGAATCGTACCGGCTTCGTACTCTTTTGTATGATCAATGACGATTTTCGATAATAATAACATTCCGATTAAATTCGGAATCATCATCAGACCGTTCGCAATATCAGCGACCAGCCACAACAATTCTAAATTTGCGATTGCTCCATAACAGGCTGCTAATGCAAAGATGACTTGGTAGAGGCGGTTGAATTTCGTCGCACCACTTAAATATTCAAGACATTTCTCACCATAGACATACCACCCGATAATCGTCGAATACCCAAAAAAGAAAACTGAGAAGGCAACCGTCCATTGACCCAGTGGTCCAAGTACACTGGCAAATGCGGCCGATGTAAGTGCCGCTCCTGTCAATGAGCCGTCATGTGTGACACCTGATAACGTTCCTCCCGTCGGATCCCAAAATCCAGTCGTCATTAAAACGAGTGCCGTCATCGTACAAACGATTAACGTCACGATAAACGTACTCGTCATCGAAATCAATCCTTGTTCTGCAGGTCGTTCACTTTTAGCAGACCCGGCAATTAAAGCAGCTGTTCCCAGTCCGGCTTCGTTCGTAAAAATACCACGTGCGACACCAACCTGCATGGCAACCATGATGGAAACACCCGCAAATGCGCCGACTGGTGCCAACGGCTGAAACGCATATTGTACAATCAGCCCTAACGCGGGAATGATTTGGTTCGCTTGAAGAACTAAAATAATGAGTGCCGCCACGATGTAGAGCAAACTCATCACCGGTACAAAAATCGTCGAGATTGAACTGACACGCTCAAGCCCACCACGAATCGAGAAATAGACAGCGACGGCTAGTACAACTCCAAAAGCAAGTAACGGAATGTGAAACGTCTGCTTCAATACCGTCGACATCGCATTCGCCTGGACCGTATTTCCGACGCCAAAAGAAGCAATCAGACCAAACAAGGCAAACGCAACCGCTAACGGCTTAAAACTTTTTCCAAGACCTTTCTCGATGTAGTACATCGGTCCACTGACAATTTCACCACGATCGTTTCGCTGACGAAATAAAATCGCTAACAAACTCTCAGCATACTTCGTCGCCATCCCGACGAGACCAATCACCCACATCCAAAAGATTGCACCTGGCCCCCCCATCGTCAAAGCGACGGCAATTCCGGCGATGTTCCCATTCCCGATTGTCGCAGCAAGTGACGTCATCAGCATTTGAAAGCTACTGATTTCCCCTTCACCATGCCCCGTTTTCGTCAATGCAAGTTGAAACGCTTGTTTTAACCGGCGAAACTGTAATCCTCGAAGACGAACCGTAAAATATAAGCCCGTCCCGACCAATAACACCATGCTCGGGATTCCCCAAATCCATGATGAAATCATTTGTAACACTTCCATCGCACTCCAAATCCTCTCTATCTCTATCTCAGTTGACTCTGCCGCTCACCTTAGCATATTTTTGTTTATTCCTACAATATGAATCGATTGTTTTTGTGGTTATACACAAACGGTTGTATACTAAATATAAGGAATACGATAGAGAAAGAAGGAACTTCATTTATGTTAGAAGCAACGTACCATTCCCTCGATGATTTAGCAGAAGCGATCGGCCTCGCACTCAATGCACCGATAACGATTGAAGACCGCAATCATCGTCTGCTCGCCTACAGTACGCATACGACTGATACAGATCCTGCCCGTGTCGCTACCATCATCGGCCGCCGTGTCCCTGAATCCGTCATCGATCAACTTTGGAAAGATGAGGTCATCCAAAGCTTAGCGGCTCAAGATGATCCACTCGTCATCACTGCCCGGACGAGCGTTGGTTTGAACGACCGCGTCGCCATTGCCATTAAACAAGATATGGAGATTCTCGGTTACATTTGGTCAATCGCTCGCAACACTCCCTTCACGGCTTCAGAGCTAGGCGATTTAAAAAAAGGTGCCATGCTTGCACAACGACAGTTGCTTGCAATCGACATGCAAAAAAAACGGCAAGAAGAACAGACGGAGCAATTCTTTTTTGAGTTACTCCATGAAGAGTTACCCGAAAGCGAAATCCTAAAGACGTTCTCAAAACTTCATCTCGCTCCGCCGGGAATCAGTCGCTTAATGGTCATCCGTTTCCCGGAAGCCATTACGCCGCGTCTAGCCGATCGCCTCCGTTATTTATTGACAATTCAACAGACGGTACGCCCCCTGCTGTATGCATACGACACGACAGATTTTATTTTGTGGATCAGCACAAACGATCGTGACATTCAGCATGAACGCATTCAGTTCGATGCTTTCATCCAGTCATTCCGCCAACTACTCGCCGAACGGTTTTCTTATACAGAATTTGTTGTATCGAGCAGTGAAGTTTTCACCGGTGTGCAGTCGATTCCAGAACGTTACGAAGAAGCAGGGATCGTCTTACGTCTCAAAGACGCCTATCCTTTCGAACTTCAAAATGTGACGCGATACGAGCGACTCGGACTATTCCAATTATTACCCATCTTTTCAGAACGCTTACGGAGACGGACGGTTCGACTGGAAGAAATCGAACGTCTTCGCGCTTACGATTTGAAACACACAGCTTCTTTATGCGAAACGCTCGAGTGGTTTTTGCATTACGACGGAAATGTCAAACAAGTCGCCGCCCACCTTCACGTCCATCCGAATACGATCTTATACCGCATGCGGCGCATCGAAGAAGAAGCCGGCATTCGGATGGAATCATTACCTGAACGTTCGTTACTTTATCTTTACTTGAAAGCCGACCGTTACCTTTTGTGATTTCTCACAAACAATCCTCTTATTTTTTGAAAACACCGATAAAGTCGTACGCTTTCATTTCTCGTATACTGAGGGAGAAGTAAGTAGTTAAAGGGTTATTGGTTGTTCATTTGCGAAAGGGGATCGCTCTTATGATCATTGGAGTATTAAAAGAAATTAAAAACAACGAAAACCGTGTTGCGTTAACACCTGCCGGGGTAGCAGCGTTAACGATTCATGGACATCAAGTCATCGTCGAAACATCTGCTGGTATGGGGAGCGGCTTTACAAACGAAGAGTATATCGAAGTTGGTGCACAAATCATCGAAACAGCGGCAGAAGTTTGGGCGACTGCTGAGCTTGCGTTGAAGGTCAAAGAACCCATCGCTTCAGAATATCAATACTTCCGTCCCGACTTAACCTTGTTCACTTATCTACACCTTGCAGCGGAGCCAGAACTTACACGGGCACTTGTTGACTCGAAGATTACGGCAATCGCTTATGAAACGGTCGAAAAAAATCGGACATTGCCACTTCTGACACCAATGAGTGAAGTCGCTGGTCGGATGGCTTCACAAATCGGTGCACAGTTCCTTGAAAAACCGCATGGTGGAATGGGGATTCTACTTGCAGGCGTCCCTGGTGTGCGCCGCGGAAAAGTTACTGTCATCGGTGGTGGTGTCGTTGGGACGAACGCAGCAAAACTCGCAGTCGGTCTTGGTGCTGACGTGACGATCATCGACGTCAGTCCTGAGCGCCTTCGTCAACTTGATGATATTTTTGGTAACTCAATCAACACGTTGATTTCGAATCCGTATACGATTGCAGAAGCCGTCGCTGAAAGTGACCTCGTTATTGGTGCCGTCTTGATTCCAGGAGCGAAAGCACCGAAGCTCGTGACAGCAGAGATGGTTGAACGAATGAAGCCAGGTGCTGTCATCGTCGATGTCGCGATTGACCAAGGCGGAATTTTCGAAACCGTTGACCGTATTTCGACACATGATGATCCAACGTATGAAAAATTCGGTGTCGTTCACTATGCCGTCGCGAATATGCCGGGTGCTGTTCCACGGACGTCGACACTCGCGCTTACGAACGCAACACTTCCTTACGTTCTCGAACTCGCGAACAAAGGCACACACCGTGCACTTGCTGAAAATACTTCGCTTGAAAAAGGTCTCAACGTCGCGCAAGGATTCGTGACGTACGAAGCAGTCGCGCGCGACCTCGGTTACACGTATAAATCCGTTGAAGATGTATTGCACCTTCACGCTTAATAGAAAACAGCGAAAAAGCAGCAGGTTTCTTCTTTATAGAAGAAACCTGCTGCTTTTTTGTTTTTACCTGGCAAGTAGCAACATCTATTAAAGCGCAAACGCAACGAGTGCACCGATTGAAAGCGGGATGAAAACATTATCTAAATCGCGATAGGACACGGCTTCAATCAAGGCAGCAATATTCGCAAGCAAAAAACCGTAACTGATTGCAATCCAAGCCGGTAATGCATATATAAGAAATGTGGAAGTCAGGACGAGGAACGAGAATAAAAACATCGCGATGCTTCCTTCAAATGATCGTTTAATCGCCCCACGTGTATAGAACGTCTTTCCGTAGCGTCGACCTACTAAAGCAGCCATTCCGTCGCCCCACGCGAGCACCATGCTTCCGGCGACGAGTGCCATTGGTTCTCGTTCAAAAAAGAGTCCGACTAGAATCAGTAAAGAAATCGGGTAGTAGACCGTCCCGTAAGATATGCGTTCCACTTGATTCATTTGACCCGTCCCGCGTTTTAAGGTCAGCAGATTAACGACCGTGAAAAATAATAACGGGACGATTGCAATGTACCAATGATCGATCCAGGCAAGCGCTAGAAAGACCCAATGCCCGACTGCGATATGAATCCATTTCCGAACCGTTTCCGGCTCTGCTCCCACGCGTCGACCAATCGCTTCCAACAAGAACAAGATGAGTCCAATGATGACGATTGTTCCAACAGCAGCAACCCATTCCATATGAATCCTCCTTCTTTTGCTCCATTCTATTGTACTTTGTCTGATTGCCGTTTGCTCTTTCGAACCTTCATTTGATAACATAAGGTCAAATGACGTCCTAGAGAGGAAGTATTCTGAATGTATGATGCTCAAGCCGTGCAAACGTTATCTAACTGCCTATCACATTTGAAAGAAGGAAAAGGGATTGGCACACTCGTTTCCGAGGATGAATCGGACCTTCCGAAAGTCATCCATCGCCTCAAACAATTTGATGCGACGAAAAATGGTTTATCGATTAACGAAATCGTCCATCTCGCGAATGCCTTGATTGGAGAACACATGTCTGCGACGACGATTCAAAATTGGACGAAGCGTGAAGTCCGCGACATCATCGGTGTTCCGCATCGCGGGAAAAAATATTCGATCAATCAGGCAGCCATCATCTACTTACTTGATGACTTAAAGCATCTCTTTTCTTTAGAAGAAACACGTGAATTATTGACGATCGTTTTTAAGAACCCGAATATCGATGAAGATGATTTAATCAGTCCGCTCGACTTTTATCTCGTCTATACACAGCATGCAGAGACGAGCGGACCCATCGAACTGACGGAGAAGCGTCTGAGACGCTCTTTAGAGCGTATCCATGCCTATCGCCCTGAGACGGTCCACGTCTTACAGCTCTGTCTGTACGCCCGTCGTATTTCGCACCTGACGCATGAAGCAAAACAGCGTCTCCAGCAAGTTTTACAATCTTGAAGTAAAAAGATGCCCTCCAGAATAAACTGAAGGACATCTTTTTTTATACAGCTGTAAGTGATTTATAGTTGACGGAGTTCGTCAAGCTTTTTAAGACGGACAGCAGTTCGTACATCGAGAGTTTGTCGGCATCTTTTACGAGACGATATTCATCGCCGTCTTGCAGCAATTCTGCGACGACTTCGCCTGCCGCACTTCGGACTGAGAATTTCCCTTTTGTCAGGTCGAAGGAAATGACATACGTGCCTCGTTCGTACACGTTATATTCACATTTCTTCGAGAAGAGTGAAAACTTCTCACGCATTTGACCTACCTCTTGACCATCATGGTTCATCACGACCCATTTCTTACATGTCGGGATGAACTTTCCAAACGCTACCCCTCTACCTTCACCATTCATTACTTGAACACGACCTGTCTCGTCGTGTTGAACCGCACCGATCATTTGGTGTGCTTCATCATAAATCGCGGCATGACCTTGCGAAAAAACGCAACCCTGCACATAGACAACTTTGCGCAACAGAAATTCTCCTCTCACTGCTAAAAAGTGCTGGTATTTCGTCCCCAGTATATTTAGACATCCTGAATAGTTTAACTTTCTTTATCTCTATGATATTTCGTTAACGAAAATGATTATTGCACCGTTTGAACAAATTGACAACCCCCTTTTGTCGACAATCATTCGACAACATCAGCGAAAGCCAATTTCTCGTGCAAACTCAAGCAATTCTGCTCGATCAATCAAGCGCACCCGATTCGGTTCTGCCAAGCGAAATGCGGCGTCCGTATACGTCGAATTCGTCACGACCCATCCTTCATCCATGTCGTAAAAAGGTACTGCCGCGGCGACTTGTTGGACCGCTTCTAATCCAACCGGTCCACCATAACGTTTTGCTTGAATCGCTATTCTATACCCTTGTGCGTCTTCAATCAATAAATCCGCCCCAAAATCTCTTGAGGCCGGTGTCAGTTCAACACGATAGCCGGCACCTTCAAATAGTTCGACGAGCCACTCTTCAAACTCCCTGCCTTCCATCCGGTCAATTCGATTCGCAAGTGACGGGGTAAAGAAGGAAAGTAATAAAAAAACGATACATCCTACTATACTGATTCCGACAATTAAAAGTTCCCAGGAACTCGAAAAAAAATAAGTTCCGCCGACTCCGAGCACTGCGAACAGTAGTGCGATTATTCTGCGTTTCGTACGTATTTGCATGACTTGATTCTCCTTCACTCTGAGTTGACTCGAATTCAATCGGTTTCTTTAAAATTAATATACTAAATTCTCTTTCGGTTCGCTTCCTCGAAAGGAACGAACAACGCAGATGGAGAATAAGTGTTGAGAGCAGATTACGTTTTTTAATAATCACTATGCACCGGACTTTATTTTTTGAAAGGAGGTCGCTTATGACTGAACACTCATCCACATCCGCAGAAGCACTTATCCGTGCGACCTTACGTGCCGTCTCAGAACCGCTCGCTTTAGTGGATCGGATGGGCCGAATTGACTTTGTGAATGATACCTTTCACGCCCAATTCCCTACCCACTCCAATGACAAGTCACTGTTTTCACTTTTCTCACTCGACGAACAGTCTCTTCCATTATCTGATTCGGTCCACTTCCGGGTAATCCCTTACGAACTCATCGTCTCACCGATTGCGCAGACTTCCCTTTTCGTCGTTTCCGTTAAATCGCTCGCAATCGACCGCTTGCTCGAATCGACATTAGATGCTGCCCTACTCGTCACAGACGCAGACTTCCATATTACCGCGTTTAATGAAACAGCGGGTACCTTGTTCGGTTACGAAGAACACGAGCTGATCGGAAGATGTCCTGATGACTTACACGATCACGCAGAGTTTGATGAGCGGAAGCGACACTTGGAGCAGTTGAATTTAAAAGACTTGTCTCCAGCCGAGATCTTGTTGTTGCACGGGCGTGATGCGGAAAACGAATGGGTGTATCACCGTAAAGACGGCTCGACCTTCCATGGTCGGTTGTATATGACCCGTTTAGCAGACGGACAATTTTTCTTGTTCATCGTTGATATGAGTGCCCAAAAACAAATCGAGTCACATCTGACGAAAAGTGAACGCCGTTTCCGTCTGTTTTCCGAATCAATCGTCGAAGCGGTCATCTTCCACGACCGTGGTACCATTCTCGACGCGAACCGAGCAGCTGAAGTGATTTTCCGTACAAAACTTGAGCAGATCAAGGGACGCAATGCCTTGGATTTCATCCATCCTGACTTTCATGAAGAGGTCAGCCGGCGTATCGAACTCCACCGTAATGATCCGTACGAGGTCACCGGGCGACGGGCAGACGGGACACCTGTCGAAATTGAAATTTTCCCGCGCGAAATCATGTACGAAAAAACACGGATGCGTGTCGCCGTCATTCGGGATATCAGTGAGCGTAAAAAAATCGAGAGCATGTTAGAACGTGAAAAAAATGCCATCATGCGTCAACGCGATATCACCCAATCGATTCTGCAAGCTTCAAACGAAGGGTTTTTACTGACAGAAGAAGATGGCAGCTTCATCTTCATGAACGTCAAAGCCCGAAAACTGCTCGATGTTCCAGGGATTGCACCGAGCAAGATTCAAGAGCGGATCAGTATGATTCCGAATCTCGATCTCGCGACCCGCTATGAGATGCTACAACAAGTCGAAGAACTCCTTGCCGGCAAGCATTCTGAACTGTCATTTCGGTTTACGCTACAACGTCCGAATGAATCCAATCATCTTTACTTCGAGTTTTATGCGACTTCAATTAAGAAGGAACGTAGTCGCATCTCCCGTCATGGTTTTTTGTTCGTCTTCCGCGACCGGACAGAGGAGCAAAAAATGGACCAAGTCAAAGATGAACTCATCAGTACCGTATCGCATGAGCTCCGAACACCCCTCTCATCGATCCTCGGTTATTTGGAGTTGTTGCGCTATCGTCAGCTCACACCTGAAAAAACACAACGCTATGTCGAAATCATGCACGAAGAAGCCAAGCGGTTAACGACGCTCCTCAATGAATTTTTAGACATTCAACGGATGGAAGGCGGCAAACAACCGTACGATTTTAAATCATTCTCTTTACGTCAACTGCTCCTCGATACAACGGACGCTTTTGGTGAAACGGCCGAAACCCATCGCATCGTGCTTGATGTAAAGGAAGATCCTGTCATGATCGTTGCCGATGAAAATAAAATTAAACAAGTCGTTTTGAACTTACTCTCGAATGCAATCAAATATTCACCATCCGCCGACCACATCACGGTCAGTCTACACACACAAGGCGAGCAAGCCATCATTACTGTGACCGATCATGGTCTCGGAATTCCTCAAAATGCATTCGATAAGCTCTTCACGAAATTTTACCGTGTCGATAATTCAGCCGTCCGTAAGATTGGCGGAACCGGCCTCGGTCTTGCAATCTGTAAAGAAATCATCGAATCACATGGTGGGGCGATTTCCGTCGAGTCGGAGCTCCATCAAGGGTCGACTTTCACGGTTGTACTCGATTTAGATTCAAGAAAGGATTACGCAAAATGAAACGGACTTATTTCATGACAGGATTCCCCGGATTCCTTGCCACCAAATTAATTGAACGTCTCGCTCTTGTGCCGGAGCAAATTGACCGGTTTTATTTGCTCCATCTACCGAGCGAACGAACAAGTGCCTTAGCAAAAAAGGAATCGTTGCTCGACCACACGCGTCTCGAAGAAGCACAACTCGTTTTATTAGAAGGTGATATCACAACACCCGGATTAGGATTGAACACAGAGATGAAGCAACGACTGTCGACTGAAGTGACGCATCTCTTTCACCTGGCAGCTCTGTATGACTTGGCGACGCCGTTTGATGCCGCTTTTCGAATTAACGTCATCGGAACATCGAACGTGACGCAGTTTGCTCATACGTTGCATTATCTTGAACGCTATATCTACTTCAGCACCGCCTATGTATCCGGGCTCCGGACCGGGACGGTTCTTGAACAGGACCTCAAACATGCCGCATCATTCAAAAATGCGTACGAAGAAACGAAGTACCTGGCAGAAGTTCGCTTGCACGAAGAAGTCGGTTCGCTTCCTTACACGATCATTCGTCCGGGAATCGTCGTCGGGCATTCCGAGACGGGTGAGACCCCTAAGTGGGATGGGGTCTATTTCGTCTTAAACGCCCTGCGTCTGCTAAACAACGTTGCTCCGCTTCCGTATGCCGGCAGAGCCAATGCCCTCGTCAATCTCGTCCCATACGATTACGCCATCGCTGCGACGACTTATTTAAGTCATGCACCAAGCGGCGTCCGTCAAACGTATCACCTGACCGATCCATTTCCACACGGCGCACGGACGATTTATAAAATGTTACACAGCGCCTACTACAATTGCGCTCCGCGGGGCGTCGTCCCGTTTCGCCTCGTGACGTCCCTGTTGACCCCGCGTATCGCTACGCGCTTACAGATGCAGCGGCAGACGCTTGATTACTTTGTTCACCCTGTTCACTACGATACGACGAACACACTTCGTGATTTAGACGGAACTGGTATTGTGTGTCCTGATCTTGCTGAGTTTCTTCCACGACTTGTCGATTACTATAAAATTCAACATCCCGAAATGGAGAAAACACAATGAATGCTCTTGTTACCGGTATGAATGGTACAGTCGCACCTGTACTCGCAGACGTCTTACGCGTGCATCAGTATGAAGTTACAGCTTGGGATCGATCGGTTGTCTCGACGACTGATTCCGCAATCATGGAAGCTTTTATTGATCAGGTCCAACCTGATCTACTCTTACACATCGGAATGGGTTCTGCTGAATTTGCAGAATCGTTGGCACGGCTATCTTTTGAGCGTAACATTCCCTTTCTCTTTACGAGCACGGCTTCTGTCTACGCAAATCATCAACAGGGACCGCATGATCCATCTGTACTTCCGGAAGCAGACGATGACTACGGTTTTTATAAACGAACATGCGAACGACTTATCCAAGCAGTCAATCCTGACGCCTACATCGTCCGGATCGGCTGGCAAATCGGTCAGGTTGCTGGATCAAATAATATGATTGATTATTTAGAACGGCATGCCTCAACGGGTCCCATTCTGGCAAGTAAAAACTGGTATCCCGCTTGCTCTTTTTTGGAAGATACGGCGCAAACGCTCTATACAATCTTGACGACTCAAACACCTGGCCTTTATCTTGCCAATGGAAATCCGACCCATTCCTTTTTTGAAATCGCTACAGCATTAAATGTATACCACGGTTCGAAATGGAAAATCGAAGAAGATAATACAATCCAGCGTGATGATCGAATGAAGGATCCTCGGGTGACCATTGCCCCAATCTCAGACCGATTATCATTTATGTAAAAAAAGTGCCTCACCATTCGATACGTTATCGAACGGTGAGGCACTTTTTAGGAGACATCTGCTACTGACAGTCAATCAACCAATCAGCATATTTTCTTTCGGATAACGAATCAAGCGATTGTGTTGTGTCGCGACGGTGAAGAGAATCGTTAAGGAACCGACACGTCCAAGCAACATCATGAACATGATTAACCCTTTCCCAAAACCATTCAACTCCGATGTCACATTTAATGAAAGTCCGACCGTCCCGAATGCGGAAACCGTTTCGAAGAAGAGCCCCGTAAACGAGATATTCGGTTGCGACAGTGCCAAGAGTGTTGTGATGACACCGATGAATAAAATACTGAAAATAGCAATCGCATAAGCTTTTGATACGGCCTGCGCCTGGACGGTCCGACGCATCAGGACCGTTTCTCGTTGTCCCCGTAGATACGTCCAGACGTTTTTTAAGATGACGGCTGCTGTCGTGACTTTAATGCCTGATCCCGTCGACGCCGACCCCGCTCCGATATACATCAAAACCATCATCAAACCGATCGAAAGTGGCACCATCGTCGTCAAATCAATCGTCTGGAACCCTGCCGTCCGGGTCGTCACGACTTGGAAGAAAACGATATGTAGTGCTTGAAAGAACGAATAATTTTGAAGGGAACCGAGATGGGAGACCCACTCATAGACCATCATCGCGACCGTCCCGATACCGTTGATGACGAGTAATGATAAAATCATTAATTTCGAATGTAATGAAATTTTCTTGAAGCTGCGGTTAGCCGAAACATCAGCGATGACCGTGAAGCCCAATCCCCCAATCATCAATAGAGCAGAAATCGTAAAAATGAATGTCGTATCTTGTTGGAAGGACGTCAAACTGTCTCCCCATAACGCAAAACCGGCATTATTAAAGGCGGAGACCGCATGGAACAGACCATAATACAGTGATTTTGAGAGCGTATATTTGTATTGGATGAACAGATCGAGAGCAAGTAAGATCATCCCAATCAACTCCAGGATGACGGTCGTCAAGAGAATGTTCCGGACGAGTCGAATCGTTCCTCCCGGACTATCTAAGTTGAACATCTCTTGAATGATGATCCGTTGACGAATCCCGATTTTTCGACCTGTGACACTAAGTAGAACAAGTGCAATCGTCATGAATCCGAGACCACCGATTTGAATTAAAATCATTAAAATCAGTTGCCCCCACAAATTATAGGACTCTGCGATGTTAATCGGCGAAAGCCCCGTCACCGTCGCAGCCGATGTCGCGACGAACAGACAATCAATTAATGCAACGTGGCTATCGCTTTGTTGAAACCAGGGAATCCACAACAATAATCCTCCGAGCAAAATCGTCAATGTGAATCCAGTCGCGATGAAACGGGCTGGTTTATCAAATAATTGATGATACGTTCGTTCTCCAAAATCTCCAAATTTCGCTAAACGTGTATGTCTTTTATGCGAAAACATGCGTTGACTCCTCCTAGATGAGATTACTCAATTGCATCTATCATACTCTCTCGAAAACATTAGTTCTATCGAAATTTGCAATCAACTAAACGTTTTCGTTTTTTTTTGGTAAAATAGATAAAAGCAGACGTGTTAACTTTAAAGGAGGTTGAGGGAAACAGTGGACCCTAGGACGGCTGACCATTCGATTGAGGATGTCTCGCGAAGGCTAGAACGACAATCACAATGGATGCCCGCACAGTTATATTATCAATTCGAGGAATTATTATCGTTACATCTGGAACAACCGATTCTAAATGAATTGTATAATGTATTAAAAAAATACGACGTATTAACCGATATAGAGCGTGACGAACGAAACGAAAGCATTCAATTGCTGATCGACGAAAACGGCGCTTAATTCTCGGTTTTTGGATTTCCGAGCAGAAGATGCGTCTTCTGCTCTTTTTATTTTTTCGTTCACGACCCTAACAACATGTGGAAAGGTGGCACAATTAACAATGGATATCGTGTCGATAATCGGTATTATTCTTGGACTCATCACGCTCGTCGGAGGAATGATTCTAAAAGGTGCTCCTCCAATCGCCTTACTGAACCCTGCAGCACTCGTCATCATCTTTGCAGGTACAGCAGCAGCCATCATGATTTCCTTCCCGAAGGAACGGCTCAAATTGATTCCAGCCCTGTTCAAAGTCATCTTCTTCGAACAAAATTTAATGACCAAACAAAATCTCATGCTTCAATTTTTGACACTATCGACGCAAGCGCGTAAAGAAGGTCTCTTATCGCTCGAAACAGCGATTGAAGAAGTCGACAACGCGTTCATGAAACGTGGTGTCATGATGGTCATTGATGGTCAACCTTCTGAATATGTGGAAGATGTCATGACACGCGACCTCGAAAACATGACAGAACGCCACCATGCGAACGCGAACATTTTCACACAAGCTGGTACATATGCTCCGACCCTCGGTGTTTTAGGGGCCGTCATCGGTCTAGTCGCCGCCCTATCCGACCTGTCGGATATCGAGAAGCTCGGACACGCAATCTCGGGTGCCTTCATCGCCACATTATTCGGGATTTTCACCGGGTATGTTTTATGGTTTCCATTCGCGACGAAACTCAAACAAAAATCAGCAAGTGAAATTCAACTCTATGAAATGATCATTGAAGGAATTCTTTCGATTCAAAACGGGGAATCCCCAAAAAACTTGGAGGATAAGCTACTCGTGTATCTGACGCCGAAGGAGCGTGAAACTTATGAAGCGGAAAAAGAAGCCGCATGATGAACACATCTCGGAAGGTTGGCTGATTCCGTATGCCGATCTTTTGACTCTGTTACTTGCGCTTTTCATCGTCCTTTTTGCTTCGAGTAACGTCGATGCCGTCAAACTAAAAGCGATGTCTCAATCATTCAGTTCCGTCTTCAATGGCGGCTCCGGCATGATTACCAATAGCTCGCTCGCGACTTCACAAGAAGAAGAGGACGAAAAAAAGACGGATGCTCGGACGAAAGCACAAAGTTTTGAAATCTCAGAGCTCGAAAAAATTAAAGCCCAAGCATCCGACTATATCAAAAAAGAAAAGCTCGAAAAAGATATTAAAGTCGAAATCACGAATGAAGGTCTCGTCTTCACGATTCGAGATCGCGCTCTATTTTCTCCTGCGCAAGCTGAAGTCAAAGGCGACGCCATCCAAATTGCTCAAGGGATGAGTAACTTACTCGTCAAATCTGGACAACGCCAAATTCAAGTGTCTGGTCATACAGATAACATCCCCATTCGTACGGCACAATACCCGTCGAACTGGGAACTCAGTACGGAACGCGCCATCAGTTTCATGCGTGCGTTGCAAAAAAATCCAAAGTTAGAACCAAAACGGTTCACCGTCACAGGATACGGCGAATACCAACCCATCGCTTCGAATCAAACAGAAAGCGGACGAAGTCAAAATCGGCGCGTCGAAGTCCTCGTCCGCCCGTTACTTGATATCAAAGCAGCGAATTTGCTAGACGAAACAACGGTCAAACCGTAAGAAACAACTAATTTCGAAGATGAAGATACACACGAAGGGATTGCCATCTAACATTGATGCGCAATCCCTTTAGACTGTAAAAACCTTTTTATGAAGCGTGAACATGCTGCAGGAATAATGTCAATTTTCTCGCCTTGTCTTCAAAGAAGCAATTCACATTGCACTAAGTGCGAAACAAAAAAGTGAGTCCCCAAACACAGACAAGCTGCGTGAAGACCCACTTAACTCGAACATTCATTTTTAGTAATATGGACGAATCATGATGTAGACGATGACACCCGTCAGACTGACATACAGCCAGAGCGGCATCGTAAAACGTGTCCATTTTTTATGTTTCTCGAAATTTTGATTGAGCGCATGTGCGAGCGACATCAAGACGAGCGGGACAATGACCGCTGCCAAAATGATATGCGAAATCAAAATAAAGAAATAGACCGGGCGAACGAATCCTTCGCCGCCAAACTTCGTCGACTCACTCACGGCGTGATACGTCACGTAAGAAACTAAAAAGAGTGTCGTCGTCGTCATGGCACCACCGATGAAACGGCGGTGATTGATCCGGTTTCCACGACGAATCGAAATCCATGCTCCAAGTAGGAGCATGAACGTAAAACTGTTAAAAATCGCATTGAAAAACGGTAACAACGTCCAATCAAAGCCATCACTCACCTGAAGCGGTGGCGCGAAAAAAAGTAAGGCGACAAGTAAGTTGATGACGAGCGTCAAAATAATGACGACCGGCACAAAATTACGCCGTTTAGCAGGTTCTTGCATGAATCATTCTCCTTGTTTCCAGTCAAAGTATCGTTTCAACCATTTCGGCAATGGACCATCAAAGAGACGCTCACGCCAGTAAAGATCAGCCGCACGTTGCACAGCCGCACCACGAATCGGATACGGGTGGACGACACGTGACAATTGACCGACTTTATCTTTACGAGCCATCGCATAAACGACTTCTTGCATCCACTCGCCAGCTTGCTCCCCAATCGCATGAGCACCAATTAGTTTACCACGTTTGTTCGCAATCAATTTGACGCGTCCTTCTGTCCGACCATTGATGACGAAACGATCGACTTCATCGAGGCCTGTTTGATAAACCTTGATTTCGTCATATTTTTCGCGTGCTTCTTCTTCGGTCAATCCAAGATGGAACAGCTCAGGCGTCGTGAATGTGACCCACGGGACGGCACGGTAATCGGGCTTCGTCCGTAAACCGAATAAGGCGTTCGTAACGACCGTCTTACCTTCAAGACCTGCGACGTGTGTGAATGGTAACGATTGAATCGTATCACCGACAGCAAAGATGTGCCGTTGACTCGTCCGAAGTGATGCGTCGACTTGCACGTACCCTTTTTGCACATCAACACCGGCGCGATCGAGGCGTAAGGCTTCAATCCGCGGTTTACGTCCGACAGCGACGAGTACGGCATCCGTTTCGATGACACGTGATTCTCCATCCGTTTCGACCGTGACTTCAATCCCACCTGACGCTTTTCGAACTTGCGTCACCGTCGTGTTCAGATGCAACACAAGCTCTTGCTCAATTTGACGTTGCAAGACTTCAACCATGCCTTTATCTTCTTTCGGCATCAGTGATTTTGCACCTTCAATGACCGTCACTTCTGTTCCGAGATGCGCGTAGGCTTGTGACAGCTCCATCCCGATTGCGCCGCCCCCGATGACGAGCAGACGTTCCGGACGCTCCGTCTGTTCAAAAATCGTTTCGTTCGTCAAATACGGAACCGTATCAAGACCATCGATTGGCGGAATGATTGGTTGCGAGCCTGTCGAAATTGCAAATTTTTCCCCGACAACAAGTTGTCCTGCTACCTCGACTTCGTTTGCACTGAGGAAACTCGCTTCACCGATATAGACATCTACGCCTAAGTCTTCGAACCGTTTTGTTCCGTCATGGGATTGAATGATGTTTCGTGCCCGGTCGACGCTTGCTTTCGTTTTCGAGTAGACCGCGTCACCATTTAATGTGACATTATATTTTTCAGCAGTCTGCTTCATGACATAGACATCGTGTGCTGCTTCAATCAACGCTTTTGACGGGACACACCCGTAGTGTAAACAATCTCCACCGAGATGCGTATGACGTTCAATCAAAGCGACGTGCGCACCAAGACTTGCAGCACCAGCTGCAATAGTCATGCCTGCTGCTCCACCACCGATAACGACGAGTTGATAACTTTTCATTGTGTCTCCTCCTTCTGATAACGGTTAGCGATATCTTCCATCCGCTTTCGATTGACGCCCCAGTCGGAGTAACCGACGCGTGAGGCAGACCGGAAATGGACGAGATGAGTCGACTGATCCAAATAAAATTCGACATCATCCTTGAAGTGGAAAAACTTACTCGAGAAGACAGCATGGATATAGTCTGGTGTTTCTTTCACGATTTTAACTCGGTCGAGACTTTGTAAAATCCGCATGACTTGGAATTTCGAATCTTTCATCGTACCTTTGAACGGTAATGGGTCCATCTTTAACGCTTGTTGATCCGTTTGTGTCGATACCGCGTTCGGTTTTCCGTTTAGCGGACTTAATGCTCCATTTGAGACGCCAAGTGCCATGTCTGATTCCTCCGTTTCATTTCTTGAAAAAAATAAATACTATTCCCATTTTACTTTACCAGTTCGATTTCGAAAGCGCTTCTCATTCGACTCCCCCGTTATGCTTTCGTCACCGGAAGCAAGATTGTCGCGATAGCACCACCTTCTGGTTGATTATCGATAAATAGTTTTCCTTCATGTGCTTCAACGAGTTCACGGCAAATCGATAGACCCAGCCCGGTCCCACCTTTTCCTTTTTGGACTTGATAAAATTTCTCCGTGACATGACGTAAATGTTCTTTCGGGATTCCTGGTCCTTCGTCACTAAAGGATAAAAAGAGCACGCGTTCTGAACGGACGAGACGGATTGTAATTTCGCCACCTACGGGTGAAAAACGAATCGCATTATCTAAGAGGTTCAAGAAGACTTGTTTCAGTCGATTCTCGTCGTAGAGACCGATGACTTGTGCTGGTAACTTCCGCACGATGGTGACTTCTTTTTCTTCGACCTTTTGACGCAGTTGGGCCGTGACGGCTTCGATGATTTCCGTCAAGTTGACTTCCTGACGGTATAAGACGAGGCGACTCGTCTCAAGCTTCGAAAAGTCGAGTAACTGTTCAACGAGTGAAATCAGTCGTTCCGTCTCCGAGTGGATGATGCCCATACCGAGCGAGGCTTCTTCCGGTAGACGCTCTTTCTCTGCGAGCAATGTCTCACTCCATCCTTTGATTGAAGTCAGCGGTGTCCGTAACTCATGTGATATCCCAGAAATAAATTCATCTTTCAACGTTTCTTGTTGCTTGATCTGTTGTCCCATGTAGTTGATCGTCCGCGCAAGTTCTCCCAGTTCGAACGTGTAGGCCTCATTCACTTTAACGTCGTAATGTTGCTTCGCGATTTGATCTGACGCCCCGATGACTTCTTGAATCGGTCGGACGATCGAGGAGACGAGTCGGGAAGAATAAATATAGGCGAGCCCCCAAATGAGGATTCCGAGCAAAAGGATTGCTAAACAAATCTCCATCACCCGTTGATCGATTTGATTGAGTGACGTCGTATAACGTAACGCCCCTGTCGTCTGTCCGAACGAGACGACGGGTTCTGTCACTTCAAGCAGATGTTCATCCGTTGCAGCATCATCATAACGCTTCGTTATTGTTTCCCCAGCTTGGAGTTGTGTAATCTCTTCGTTCACTAATTTTCGTTTTGAGATGAAGCCGGTCGACGAATAGCGGGGGACGCCCTTCGCATCCAGCACCTCAATCTCAGCATCTTCATACGCATAGGAATCGAGGACGTCATGAATCGTCGCATCTGAATCCATGTAGTCATATGCCAAGCCACTATTTGCGAATAGGACAGCGCTCGCATTCGCATGCCGCTTCAAGACGTCTGTCGCCGTCACATAATAATAGTTATAGGTCACAAACGATAAAATCCCGATGACGAGCAGAACGGTCACCGTAATAATCGTCATGAACCGCATCAATATCTGTCGTTTCATTTTTCGTTACGCCACTTGTAGCCATGTCCCCACAACGTTTCGATAAACTGTGGTTCAGCCGGGTTTTCTTCAATTTTTTGACGAAGACGACGAATGTTGACATCGACGGTTTTTCGATCGCCGAAATAGTTTTCTCCCCAGACGGCATCAAGCAATTCATCCCGTGACATGACTTGATCTTCATTTTTAATGAAATGACAAAGTAAATCGTACTCTGTCGGCGTCACTTCGACATCGACGCCTCCTTTTTGGACACGTTTCGCGCCAAGATCAATCCGGAATGGTCCTGAAATCAGCTCGCGTGGTTGCTTCCGACGACGTAACGTTTCGACGCGTCGTAACAACGATTGAATCCGAGCCAGTAATTCGGCCGGGCTAAACGGCTTCGCGATGTAATCGTCCGCCCCGACACTGAGCCCCATGACTTTGTCTTCCTCACGTGTCCGTGCTGTCAACATGATGATCCCGACGACTTCATCTTGCGCCCGTGCTTGCTCGCATACAGCAAATCCATCGACTTCAGGCATCATGATATCGAGTAACATAATATCGAATGTCTCTTGTTTAAATTGTTCTAACGCTTCTCGGCCATTTTCCGCTTCACTCACTTCATACCCTGCCCGTTTTAAATTAATGACGATGAAACTTCGAATCGCGTGTTCATCCTCAGCCACTAATATTTTTGTCATGTTCGCTTCCTCCTACTTCGACTCTATTCGACGAGCGTTACGTTCGCTGCGTACTCTTCATATGATTTTGTGACATCCACGACATAAACGTAGTCAATGCCTTCTTTGATTTTCTTTTTTTGTGGACTGGCAATGTACTGATTTTTCGGAATCACTTCGATTTCGAAATCGATCCCGTTCGTCTCCTGATTGATGAAGCGGATTCGATTATCTTTTTTATCAATCGTCTCTCGCGTCGCCCAGCGCGCCGGGAAGCGCATGACGAAATTGTATTCTAAATCGATGTATTGTTCTTCTCGGAGTTCAAATCCCGATTCGAGAAAAGGCGCCACGTCCAAGCCGTTCCATGTGTAATAGGCCGTGATACGCGGTTTATCCTCACCAATCGGACCACTGCTGTTTTTTGGTGTGTACTGGTGTGCAAACTCTACGATTCCATCTTTATCAACGTCTTTCGGATACGTATACATCGGTTCGATGATTTCTGCTTGATCGCCGAATGTATGCTGCACAAGCCGACCTTCGTCCAGTTGAAACAGCGCTACATGCATCGCGGCATCACGTGTAAAAGAAATGAGCAATCCTCTTTTTTTAGACACATCAATCGAATCAACTTCAAACAAATCATGATCCGCGAACAAGTCACCCTCTTTTGTCGTCAAAGACATCGCTTGGCGGTCAGATGGATTTAACACATCCTTGTAGTACATCACTTTTGCCGGTCGCCCTTTTTTCAAAAGAAGCATATCTTGTTGCTGATCTTGATTTAAGTCAGCAATCGTGACTCGATCGTATGTATCTACCTTCGTAATGTCTGCCGTTGGTTGAAGGAGATTTTTTAAGAGATAAACCGTGTTCGTCTCAAGATTCGATATACCAATCACTAATTGATTAGACGTTTTCATCGGATTCAACACAACATGCAGTTGGTCGATTGCCTTTCCTTCTGCAATCGGTCGTCGTACCTTTAATGACCAACTCTCTTGTTTACGCTCGTGAACCAATAAATGAATTTGGAAGTCTCCGTTCACTTCAGTCCGATAAAAGGTGACCGCTTCTTGATGACCGTCCTGATTCAGGTCGATCAATTCATATAACCGTGATATCGACTGGTTTCGGGGGGCGATGATTTCTGCTCGTTCCGGGAGGTCGTGCTCAATTTTTTCCTTTAATGCAGTCTCCCATTTCGGTAGGGCCGGATGCTGTAGTAAGGTCGCAGGGTGCGGCAGGCTCAGGCCACATCCTGCTAAATATAGGGTCGATAAAATAATGGCAACATATCTCATAGTGGTTGAATCCTTTCCATTCGTGCTCTAATCAAACTGTATCATACTCTTCCTAAGGAGAGTATATTGTCGAATAGGAGGCAACTTGATACGATAGAACAGATAATTGAAAGGGGCTTACACTGAATGGCTTACGAAATGATTGTGCTCGATCTTGATGATACATTGTTGACGAGCGACCATACGATTTCCAAAAAAACGAAACAGGCACTACTCGACGTACAACGTCGCGGAAAAAAAGTCGTCCTCGCGAGCGGACGACCTACTTATGCGATGACTGATTTAGCGAAGGAACTTGAACTCGAACGTTACGGAAGTTTCATCCTTAGTTTCAACGGTGCATCCATCATCAACTGTCAGACAAACGAATCACTGTTTTCGAGCACACTCAGCCCGGAAACGGTTCATGGGCTTTACGATTTAAGTCGTCGTGAAGGCATCTATATCCATACGTACGTCGGTCACGAAATTTTTACGGAGACACCGAACGAGTATACGACGCTCGAAGGTCAATTGACGGGAATGGACGTCATTACGGTACCGGACTTTAAAGCTTCCGTAACAGAGCCGGTCGTCAAATGTCTGATGCTTGCTGAAGAACAACGCTTAGCGGAAGTCGAACAACAACTCCAAGTCGAACTTGCGGGTCAACTCGCAGTCGCACGTTCTAAACCTTTCTTCCTTGAGTTCACAGAAGCTGGTGTGACGAAAGGTACGAGTTTGGAACTTCTCGCTCGTCACCTCGGTATTAAACAAGCAGACGTCATCGCCTGCGGGGACGGCAACAACGACTTATCGATGATTGAATGGGCAGGTCTCGGTGTTGCGATGGCAAATGCTGCCGATACCGTCAAAGAGCGCGCTCAGCATATGACGGCTTCAAACGATGAAGACGGCATCGCACTCGTCATCGAACAATTCATGATGGATTGAGTTTTCAAATGACGATGCGCTAACTACAAAAAGCCGAATGTCTTCCCGCACTTAAAAAGGGGAAATCATTCGGCTTTTTGTAGTGAACCTCCTACCTAAAACAGAATTTCCTGTTCGTTTGTCAACCGTCTAATCCCGTTTAGAATATTCTCTGTTTCATGAGATACACCAATCAATCGGTTGGCGCCCTTGTTCTTCGAGCCACCGATTGACACGCGAGTAAGGCCGACTCCCAAAAAAACCACGGTTCGCCGATAACGGGCTCGGATGGACCGACTCCACTATCAGATGACGCGAGGTATCAATTAATACTTTCTTACTTTTTGCATGATTTCCCCAAAGAATAAACGCAATCGGTTCCTCCTGTGCACTGAGTACTTCGATCACTCGGTCAGTAAAGGCCTCCCAGCCCTTTTTAGCATGGGATCCGGCCTTCCCATCTTCGACCGTCAACGATGTATTCAAGAGGAACACCCCTTGATCCGACCACTTTTCGAGATTTCCAGTCGTTGGTTGCGTGCATCCTAAATCGGTTACAAGTTCTTTATACATGTTTCGTAACGACGGTGGAATCTTGACCCCGTCGTTCACGGAAAAGCTTAATCCGTTCGCTTGATTAGGTCCATGATAAGGGTCCTGTCCTAAAATGACGCATCGAACGGCTGACGGTGCGACCGCATCAAACGCATGAAAAATCCGATCCTTCTCCGGATAAACCGTTGTCTCTTGATAGGCCGATTGAACGAACGACCAAAGTTGTTGAAAATATTCTTTTTCTTTTTCTTCTTTTAAAATCGTTTGCCAAGCAGGATGCATGCAACTTCACTCCTTTTTCGGTCTTAGGACCCTGTTTGTTTAGATGGGTTCTGCTATGATGGAAAATGAGGTGGATTAACAATGATTCAAACAACAGAACTCTTCGGGTTACCGTTCGTCAATGCCACACCATCGACATGGTATACCCATATTAAAACAGTCTTACACGACAATGAAAAAGCTTTTCTTGTGACGGCAAATCCCGAGCTCGTTCTCCGCTCTTTGCGTGATCCGGAATACAACGCCATCCTGAAGAGGGCGACGTTCATCACACCAGACGGCATCGGTGTGACTGCAGCCAGTAAACGTCTAGGCAACCCATTGCAGGCGACGCTTCCTGGAATTGAAACGGCACGGGAATTGTTGCGAACGGCTGACAATTTACACAAACGTGTCTTCTTACTCGGAGGTCGCCCGGAAGTCATGAAATCGTTGATTAAACAATTAGCGATTCGTTTTCCGAATATCCAGTTCGTCGGGACGTTTCATGGATTCGGTAAGGATCAGGAAGCTGCTGACGCCATTCGCTCTGCACAGGCTGATTTAATCCTTGTCGCGCTCGGAGCACCCAAGCAGGAGCAATGGATTGCTTCCGTTTATGATCTCGTCGATCGCGGCATCTTCATCGGGGTCGGTGGTGCCTTCGATGTTTGGTCCGGTCATAGCAAACGAGCCCCTAAAGTGTTCCGCAAACTAAAACTAGAATGGCTTTACCGTATTTCGACACACCCTCGCGGTTTCGAGAAACTAAAGGACCTCGTTTTGTTTGCATTGCTTGTTCTACGTAAAAAATCACACATCTAATCAAAAAAATCCCTTCGTCCAGTCATTCGGACGAAGGGATTTTTTGAAACTTACGCGTTGACCGTTGAGAACGAACGACCTAGTTCTTTCGCTTTTGCGATTGCTTCTTCTTTGATTTCTTCTGCTTTTTCTGGGTTCATCGCCATACCTTCGATGAAGAGCGCGTCGTATTCAGTCACACCTGTGAATGCGAGTGCTTGACGGAGATAATCGTCACCGAAGTTCAAACCAGAACCTGTGTAAACGCCGCCTGTTGCTTGGATGTGGAGTGCTTTTTTGCCTTCCATCAATCCTTTTGGACCTTCAGCTGTGTAGGCAAATGTTTTTCCAGCAAGAAGGACGCTGTCGATGTACATTTTGAGTCGTGCCGGGAATGAGAAGTTCCACATTGGTGTAACGAAAACATACTCGTCAGCTGCCATGAACTGCTCGAGGTGTTTCGTCATTGTCCCGACTTTAGCGATTTCAACTTCTGAAAGCTCTTCGCCTGTCGCGAATTTGCCCCATGCGCTTAATACGTCTGTATCGATTTCTTGGACGTCTTCGCTGTAGAGGTTAAGTACTTCTACTTCTGCATTCGGGTTTGCTGCTTTATAGCTTTCAAGGAACGCTTCACCTGTTTGAAGACTGAACGAGTGTTCCGTAGATTTCGGGTTTACAGTTACATAAAGTAATTTAGTCATTTTTATTTCCCCTTTTTATTTAAAGTAATTTCTGTAACTAAACATACCAACATCATTTTCATTTGTCAATTAGTTTGATTTCAAAGTATTAACGGATCAAAGATAAACAAAAAAGATGCAATCCCACCTTTCGGTGACATTCCATCTAGATTGAATGGATCGGCTGGCATTACGCTTTTTCAGAATGCGTATAATTATCTGCCCGGTACCCGATTCGTTTGAGTTGATCGATCAATTGTTCTTTTTCGCTAACCGTCAAGTCGCTGAATAAGTCCGTCAAAAATGCTTCATGTTTCGGGAACGTTTCTTCCATCAATGCTTGACCTGCCTCAGTCAACGTACCGAATGTGACGCGACGGTCTGTCGGGCAAGATTTTCGTGCTAGTAGTCCACGATTTTCAAGTTTATCTACTACGTAAGTGACACTTCCACTCGTCAATAAAATCTTGTCGCCGATTTGCTGGAGCGGTGTATCGCCTTTATGATACAACAACTCAAGCACACCAAACTCTGAAGGATTCAATTGATGGGTCTTGATGTCTGCTTTTACTTGTTCCGTCACAGCATGCATCGTTCGCGATAAGACTACGAGCAATTTTAGTGCTAGTTTCGAATCTGTCGCTTCCATTTTACGTTCGCCCCTCTTTATCTTGATTCGCAAATAATCATAGTCCTCTTTTTTACATTGGTCAATTGCGGTCGAAATTCTCATGACTTCTTCTTCTTGAAATTGTTCTTGCCGTGGAACGCGTTCCATAGTCTATCGTCATGGTATACACTACTAAGGAGGTCTTCTATATGTCGCTTCATACACGACTAAAACGTCTCTACAAATGGAACGTCGCCTTCGAACTTGCGATTGAGCAGCTCGGGACGCCGACCGGTTATTACCTTTGCAAACATACCTTGATTGAACAATATCCCCATTTAACACCGGCTGAAAAAATGAAGCTTCTCGAAAGAATTACGGAGCAAATCGAACGCTCTGATTCGTCGTCTGGACCGATCACGAAGCAACACTGGATTCAACTCGAACAACAACTATCTAGCTAAGGATGGGAGGGATTTTGAATGACGAACATTCGTGACTTGGCTCACGAAGCAAACGTTTCCGTGACGACGGTTTCACGCGTCCTCAACGATCATCCTTATGTCGCTGAAGAAAAGCGGCGTGCCGTCAAAGAAGCCATTTTAAAGCTCGGCTACATCAGAAATCAGACAGCTGTCCATCTCTCGACTGGACGGACGAAAACGATTGGCGTCATGCTACCGTTCGTCGACCATCCCTATCATGCCGCGATTCTTCAAGGAATCGCTAAAAGTGCCTTCGAGGACGCCTATCGTTTTTTAACGTGGCAAACGAACTATTTCGAAGAACATGAACGAACTGTTTTACGCGCGCTTGCGCAACGGGAAGTCGATGGTTTAATCATCGTCTCACACAGTCTTGCCGTCTCTGAAATTCTTTCGTACGAACAATACGGTCCAATTGTCTTTTGCGAGTTGCATGAATATGTCTCATCCGTCTATATCAATCATTACACTGCGTTTTGTAAAGGCTTGACGGTACTCCAGCAACTCGGTCACCACCAGATTGGTATTTGCCTTGGACGGGCTGATAGTACGAATAGCCGCGCCCGCAAGCAAGCCTATCATGATCTCGTCGAACCTAATTCGAATGATTGGGTATATGAGCAAACGTTGACGATTGAAGATGGCACCCGTGTCGCCGAACATTGGCTCAGTCAGAAACAGCGCCCTTCCGCTATCATGACGACGAGTGACCACGTCGCTGCCGGACTGATCATCGCGCTCAGAAAACGAGGGTACCGTATCCCGGAGGACCTATCTGTTATCGGGTTCGATGGCAGTGACCTCGCAGAAGTGCTCGATTTGACAACGATCGCGATTCCTTATACGTTAATTGGTCAACAAGCTTTTTCGCTCGTAACGCGTGATGTCACGAAACAACCGTTACAAATCGAAATCCCGGCAACCCTTCGGATGGGGAATACTGCGGCACAGCTTCCCTTTGCTGATTGAGAATGAGAACTAAAACACCCGCTTCTTGTCTCGCACAAGAGCGGGTGTTTGTCTTGTTCTTATAAAGTTCCTGCCGCGACGTAACGCGATCCCCAATACCCACCGCGGAATGATTCTTTGACGACTTGACCATAATACGAGTTAGCATTGATCATCGTCGAACCATCGATTGCAATACCGACGTGCTGGATGCCACCGCCATGCGTGAAGAACACGAGATCTCCGGCTGCTGGTGCCGTCCGTTTCGTTGCTGCATATTGTGAGGCTGCCGTACGTGGTAAAGATTTACCGAGCGCACGGTAAACGTAACTTGTGAATCCAGAACAATCAAAGCTCGTCGGACCTGTTGCACCAAAGACATATGGACGTCCTTTCAACCCTTCAGCGACAGATACAATCGTCGCACCTGTTTTTGAGAGTCCCGCTGTTGCTTTTTTATTGTAGCTCTTCGTGTACATCGCAGCGATGTACGCTGTCTTACCTTGATAACGCAACCGATACCAGTTGTTTGAGGTTTTGCTCGTGACAGTGACTGACTGGCCGAGCTTCAGCTGACCGAGTTTCTTCCCACTGACCGTGGCTTTCGAACGGATATTCAACACATCGACTGAGACGACTACTTTTTTTGCCGATGCTGCTTTGGTTGCTTGTGGGACGGCACTCCAACTGCTAACGACTAATGTCACGAGTATAAATAAACGGATCCAGAGCGATACTTTCATCTTTTACTAATCCCCTTCTAAGTAAAGTTGACGGTTATGTAAAACGAATTAAATTGTCAGATAATTTCTGTTTTTATCCTATCATTTTGATTCCATCGCTCGTGTTACAGTTTATTGACAGGAACACCTTCCTGTAATACTTTTGTAATAAAATAAAAAAACAGGTTATAGAACGGCTTTATGAAGCCATTCTATAATTCCTGTTTCAGAGAGATTTTTGCTTGAAATCAATTAATCGATTGACTTCTTTTTCCGAAAACGTGCTAAGAACTCATAGACAATCGGGACGATGAGAAGTGTGAGTAACGTCGAACTCGTTAATCCACCAATGACCGTGACCCCAAGTCCTTTCGAAATCAACGCGCCTCCTTCTAGACCGAGGGCGAGTGGTGATAAGGCACCAATTGTTGCGAGTGCCGTCATCAAGATAGGACGAAGTCGTGTGCCTGCTGCATCGAGCAGGGCCTCACGTGTCGCCAGACCTTCATTTTCCTTATGAATGACACGGTCAATCAGGACGATTGCATTCGTGACAACGATTCCGATCAACATCAAGGCTCCGATTAGTGATGAAACCGAGATCGTTTCGCCAGTAATCAAGAGGGCGAGTAAACCACCGATGATTGCGAACGGAAGTGAGAACAAGATGACGAGCGGCGTCAATGCTCCACCGAATGTCACGACAAGAACGAGATAGACGATTGCGACTGCTGCTGCCATCGCAAGACCAAGTTGTGTGAACGATTCTTGAATCTGCTCCGTCACCCCGCCGACTTTGTAAGAAACACCTGTCGGAAGGTCAATTTTTTTGACTGCATCGTCAATTGCTTGTGATGCTTCCGTCGCTTTATCTGTTTTCAGTTCTGCTGTCACGGTTGTGACGAGTTTCCCGTCTCGTTCATTTAACGAGTCCGGTGTCGTGCCTTTTTTGGCAGAAACGAAATCAGATAACTTTTTAACACCGAGCGGCGTCGTGATATCAGCTGCTTCTAAGTCATCAATCGAGTCGTACGTCGTTTGTTCGTTCGGTACGATGACGTCCAATTCTTTACCATCTACTTTTATAGTAGAAAGTGGTTTTTCGACACCTTGCACGTTAGCGATTCCTTGCGCGAGCTGAGCTGTCGACACACCGAACTCGGCAGCTTTTTGTTGGTCGACTTCAAACGTGTACTGCGTATATGAATCTTTTAAGTCGGTCGTTACCTTCCGAACGTATTTTGATTCACCTTCGATTGCTTTAACGAACTTCGGTGTGATCGTTTCTAGATCTTCGATTGAATTCGCGAAGACTGAATACGAAACACCCGATGAACCGGCACCACCACTGAAGTCTTGTTCTTTCCATTCTCCAGTCGGGATGGCTTCATTCAAGTCTTTCACTGCCTGTTGCTTCACGTCTGCGAAGTCCTCTGTATCTGGATCATACTGGGCGATGAAGACCGCTTGTTTCGTATTTCCCGGATTAAGTGGATTTTCGCCTCCGACCGTGAACTGGAGATTGTCGATATTCTTTTGTTTATCGAAATAAGCTTCTGCTTGATCCGCTGCCTCGAGCGAGTCATCAAGTGTTTGACCTGGCTTCGGATTATACGTCACATAAAACGTTTTTTCACTCTCTTGATTCAAGAAGTTGACCCCAATCGCCGGTACGAGAGCAAAGCTTCCGACAAGCATCAAGACTGCAAGACCGAAGACGATTAATTTATGGTTCAAGGACCAGTTCAACACGCCACGGTACCAGCTCGCTAATTTCCCGCCATCTTCTTTTTCCGGTTTCGGTGCTTTCCCACGTTTGAACAGTGAGTCAGCAAACATCGGTACGACTGTTACGGCAACAATCAGCGATGCGAATAATGCAAAGACAACTGTCAGTGCGAACGGCAGGAACAATTCACCAACAAATCCTGTTACGAACCCGAGTGGTAAGAAAACAGCAATCGTCACGATTGTCGATGATGCGACCGGAATGAACACTTCACGGGTTGCATCGATGATTAAGGCTTTACCTTTAAGTTTTTCGCCGGGATCCGTTAAGCGACGGTAAATATTTTCGATGACGACAATCGAATCATCGACGACACGACCGATTGCGACCGTCATCGCACCAAGTGTCATGATGTTCAACGAGATGTCCATCTGTTTCAAGACAAGAATCGCCATCAGTAACGACAACGGAATCGAAATGACTGCGATGATTGTCGATTTAAAGTTGCGTAAGAATAAAAGGATGATGATGATCGCAAATAATGCACCAATCAACGCTTTACTGATCATCGTTGAGACAGACTCTTCAATCGGTTTTCCTTGGTCGAGTGTGACTGACGTTTTGACCGATCCGTTTTCTTTTTCAAAATCTTGAATCGTTTCTTTGACGGCAGTGACGACATCGACGGTATTCGCATCCTGTGATTTCGTCACTTGAATTCCGATTGAACGTTCACCGTTTGACCGCGAAATCGATTCTTCGATTCCTTTATCTTCTACTTTTGCGAGCTCAGACAATTTAACAGTCGGGACTTGTGTTGGTGTTGGCGCTTGTCCTTCTGTTGGTGCTTGTCCTTCTGTTGGCGCTTGAGGCATCGTCGGAGCTTGTGAAGGAGCTGCCGGTGTATCGCTCGCTGCCTGTTGCGGCGTATAAGGCAAACGAAGATTTTTTAATTCTGTGACCGTCGTAGCTTTTCCATCAAGCACAACAGCTTGCTCTTTATCACCAAGCTCGTATAAGCCGAGTGCTAAACGCGAATCATTCGCTTGAATCAGTTGCTTGACGTTATCTTCTGTCAATCCATATTGCTGTAGCTTTTCATCATCGAATCGAATTTCAATCCGACGAATCTCTTGTCCAGCGATTTGAACCGTTTGAGCGCCTTCGATTCCTTCAAGTTTCGGTTGAAGTTCTGTCTCGACGAGCTTCGTCAACTCGGAGAGTGAACGTTTTTCATCTGATACTGCGAAACCGACAACGGGGAAAGCATCGAATGAAATCCGTGAGACATTTGGTTCTTGCGCGCCTTCTGGTAATTCAACATTCGCTAATGCTTCTTTGACTTGTTGTTCTGCTTCATCCATATCCGTACTGAAGCTGTAGTCGATTTGTAGATTTGAGGCGTTTTGGAAAGATGTCGATCGGACCGTCTCGACGCCTCCTAGATTTTCGACCTTACTTTCGAGTTCTCGACTGACTTCATCAAGGACTTGTTCAGGCGTCGCCCCTGGATAAATCGTCGTTACCGAAACAGTCGGTGTCGTAATGTCTGGTAGCGTTTCGAGTTTCATCGTCGTTCCTGCATAAATCCCAGCGACGGTGATGATGATCGTCAGCAACCAAAGAGCAAATTTATTATTCACTGAAAATTGAATGATACGCTTCATGGTAATTATTCGCCTTCTCTCTGTTTTTTATTTCATGTTTACTCTTTATCTGAAGCTTGGTCGATTTCGCGCGCCCGCTTTAATAGACGCTCGACCAATTGTTGACGCTCTGCTTTTGACGGCTGAGCGAACTTAAAGTGCTCCGACATTTTCAATCCATCTAATACGAATCGAATCATCATCGCTTCGACCGGATCAGCGCTCTCCATCAATTGATTAAAGAACTGATTAACTTGCTTTTTTCGTTCTTCGACAAACGCTTCATTTTCTTTCAAGAACGATAACAAAAACAAGACTGTATCGATATCCAAGTGAAACTCTTCCTCGTGATTCGCTTGTAACGTGACGAACGCTTCCATCTGACCTAAACCTTGATCCAGATATTCTTGATACTGCTTAAACTGACGGGCTTCTTGCTCTTCAATCACACCCATCAGCAGCTCTTCTTTAGAAGCAAAATGGTACAATAAGCCACCCTTAGAAACATTCGCTTGTTTCGCGACTTCTTCTAACGTCAATTGCGGAAACCCACGGCTCATCATGACTTGAACAGTCGCGTCAGTGATTCGTCGTCTCGTTTCTAACGCTTTCGCACTAACCATATGTTACCTCCTCCCTTTTTACTGTACCGTCCAGACGGTTTCTTTCTTCACTATACGAATTTTCATTTAATAATGCAACCGTCAATGCATGTTTCACGTGAAACGTTTTCAATTTTTACGAAAAAAGACACATTCTCGTCTGAACCGTGACGGAATATGCCTAAAGTCGTTCGATTTACGCTTCGCGTGCACTCTCACTTAGTGCCGCTCGCATTATTTTCTTCAATTCATGCGTACGTAACACTTGAACCCCACGATCAGTTGGTCCACCCTCCGCAGCGACATCATCAATCAATGCCTCAGTCGGTCGATCGTCTTGAAGCAAAAGTTCGGCCGACCCTTTCATTGCTTGGGCGATGATACGACGCGCCTGTTGTGTTTCAAATCCGGCTTCCGTCAAAACAGGAGTCATTGCGCCCACAATTTCATAGAAGAAAGCCGGACTGCAGCCAGCTGCTGCCATTAAAAACGGCATAGTCGTTTCATCCGTTTCTACTACCTCACCGACGCGTAGAAAAAGTTCCTTCGCCAATTGTTTGTGTTCCATCACTACTTGATGACCGAACCAAAGTCCTGTCATCCCTGTCCGAAAAGCAACCGGTGTATTCGGCATCGCACAGACCGCACCGCAACCTGATATCTGTTCAATTTCATCCGGTGTGATATGTGCTGCGACAGAAACAAGCAGTTGATTCGTCCACTCATGACGCTCTACGTATTCCAGTACGCCGTCAGGTTGCATGGCTAAGACGACGATATCGAATGACTCGATATTCTCTTCTTCAATGATTTGAACACCATGTTCATTAGCGAGCTCTGATAAACGCTTACGATCTGCACGATTCGTCATCGTAATTGATTCGGGCGCAATTCCCGAATCAATCCATCCTTTGACCAACGATTCACTCATCGATCCTGCACCAACCATTAAAATGTTCATACCGTTCCTCCCACAACAAAAAAGGACCTGTTGTGCCAGGTCCTTTTCGTATTTTCCTTTTTAATTATACACGAAGTTCCAAGTCTTCGACAGCGACGACACGAAGCCCTTTTTCGTTCAATTTCTTCACGATTTTATTTTTTGTTTTCTCATCACAATCAAGCGGAAGGGTAATGAGAACACGACGCATGACACTACTTTTGGCATCAAGTGTCATAAGACTAGCAACCGTCGAGTACTTGTTGACGATTTTTGCGATTTTTTCAAGAGCACCTTTTTGTTCACTCAGTGCGACCGTCAACACGTAGCTTCCTGAATCACGATTCCATGCCTCTTCTAACATCCCAAGCATTTTCCCGTGCGGTAAAATACCAAAGAATTGACCGTCATCATTTAGTACGGCGATGTATGGTAATTCTTTGATCGAAAAGAAGACTTCAAAGAAATTGCTTGCTGTATAGATGAATTTTGATGTGTTCTTAATGAGTGTCATGACATTGTCATCTAAACTGCCACCATTCATCCCATGGCGATAAATATGCATTTTATAGATATTCCCTTTAAATTCTTGACCTGACTGGTCGAGTACAGGTACGCAACGATATCCTGTATCTTCTAACGTCTTTAACGCTTCACGAAGCGTTGCCGTCTCTGAAATCTTGATACATTGGTGTTTTGGTATACATAAACTTTGCACGAGCATACAAAACGTCCTCCTCTATTTCACTTTGTGTTGTAACCTACTTCTTCATCTTTTGTACTTATTCGTTCTGTTATCCATTTTTCCTGCTTCTCTTCTATTCCCTACTATTACAATAACAAAAACAAAGGTGAAACCCATTGAATCCAAAGAAAATAACCTTAAAAAATGTTTATTCAGACTATTTATTAATTTATCAACCCTATTAATTTTAAGTTTTATTAAGTTTTCGTAAACGCGGTACATAGTTGTATTCTTTTACAATAACGTCTGATACAATCGAACTCGTGAAGTTACTTCACTATTCTATTCTTGTTCTTAATATGGAGGCAGAAGAAATGTTTAGTAAAAAACAAGATCCATTCGCAGTGAAATTATCCGAGATTGCAGGACACTTGCAACAGACGTCACAGTTTTTCGTTGATTTTAAAATCAATGGTATTGCGGACGTTAAAGAATTCGCGCATAAAGTCAAAGACTTTGAAACCGCTGGTGACGACTTGATGCACCAACTGATTATCGACTTGAACAATGCGTTCATCACACCGATTGATCGCGAAGACTTGCTTGCACTCGCGAACTCACTGGATGATGTACTCGATGGATTTGAAGAATGTTCCGCGATTTTTGAGATTTATAACATCGTCCTTGCCGACGAACATATGATTAAATTCGTCGATGAGATTCATATCGCCGTCAACGAACTCGCTTTAGCGATGGACCTTCTTGTCGCACGTAAGCTTCAACCGATGCGTGAACATGTCATCAAAGTAAAAGAACAAGAAACGATTTGTGATGACTTACGTCGTAAATCAATCAAAGCATTGTTCGCGACTGAAACTGATCCAATTAAAATCATTCAATATAAAGAAATCTATGAATCGCTCGAATCAATCGCCGATTACTGCCAAGACGCAGCAAACGTCATTGAAACGATCATCATGAAAAACGCATAAGTGAGGAGCTAACGAGATGGATAGTCTGTTTATCATCACCGCTATAATCGTGATTCTCGCACTTGGCTTCGATTTCATTAATGGTTTCCACGATACGGCGAACTCGATTGCGACTTCAGTGTCGACTCGTGCATTGAAACCACGTCACGCCATTGTCCTTGCTGCGACGATGAACTTTTTAGGGGCAATCACATTTACTGGAGTCGCTAAGACGATTTCCGGGGACATTGTTGACCCGTCGACACTAGAACACGGAAGTTATGTCGTCATCGCTGCTCTCCTCTCTGCGATTGCTTGGAATCTATTGACGTGGTACTTCGGTATTCCGTCCAGTTCTTCGCATACGTTGATTGGTTCGATTGCCGGTGCTGCGGTTGCTTCAGTCGGATTCGGCGGTATTGAAACAAAAGGCTTCTTAAAAATCGTCCAAGCCTTATTGATTTCGCCAATCCTTGCTTTTACACTCGGTTTTCTCGTCTACGGCATTTTTAAAGTAGTTTTCAAAAAAGGGAACTTGGCGAAGACGAATCGTCGCTTCCGTCATATGCAGATTGCGACTGCAGCCCTTCAATCATATACACACGGAACGAATGATGCACAAAAAGCGATGGGGATCATCACCCTCGCCTTGATTTCTTCCGGTTTCCAGACCGATCATGATGTGGCTCTTTGGGTAAAACTCTCTTGTGCCATCGCGATGGGACTCGGGACATCTGTCGGTGGATGGCGGATCATCAAAACAGTTGGTGGTCAAATCATGAAAATTCGTCCTGTCAACGGCGTAGCGGCTGACTTGACATCTGCTGCGATCATCTTTGGTGCGACAGCGATTCACCTTCCTGTATCAACAACGCATGTGATTTCCTCTGCCATCATGGGTGTCGGAACATCGCATCGTAAAAAAGGTGTTAAATGGGGTACGGCTAAACGAATGTTGATCACATGGGTCATCACATTACCAATTTCAATGGCATTCGCCGCTCTGATTTATACGATTCTTGATTTTCTTTTCATTAAATAATCTCGTCAAATAATCTCGTCCCCCACTCGTTCATTTGAGGTGGGGGTTTTGCTTACACTCCATAAGTTGCCGCAGTTGTCGCCTTGTCTATAATTCGCTATGATGATGAAAAGAAGTAGCGCTAATTTATTAGGAGGAATTCCAAATGACAAAACGTAAAGCATTAACGATTGCTGGTTCTGACACGAGTGGTGGAGCCGGTATTCAAGCAGACTTAAAAACGTTCCAAGAGCTTGAAGTCTACGGTATGAACGCGCTGACGGTCATCGTCGCGCAAGACCCTGACCAAGCTTGGCACCATGCGGTCTATCCAATCGATGCAGAACTCGTCCGGACACAAATCCATACCGTCCTTGGAGGAATCGGTGTTGATGCAATGAAGACGGGGATGCTTCCGACTGTCGAAATCATCGAAGTCATTGCTGAAAAAATTAAAGCATCAGGCGTTAAAAACGTCGTCATCGATCCGGTCATGGTCTGTAAGGGTGAAGATGAAGTCCTCAACCCGGATACAGCGAATGCCTTACGCGACATTTTGACACCGCTCGCGACAGTCGTCACACCAAACGTTTTCGAAGCGGGACAATTGTCTGGTCTTGGAAAAACACCTTCGACGATTGACGAGATGAAACTTGCAGCAGCACGGATTCATGAAAAAGGTGCACAATATGTCCTCGTTAAGGGTGGCAGCAAGATTGATCACCCTCGAGCAGTTGACGTGCTTTATGATGGAAAAGAGTTTATCCTAATTGAGGATGAACGCATTGAGACACCATATACGCACGGGGCAGGATGTACGTATTCTGCAGCGATTACAGCAGAACTCGCTAAAGGCGCTTCGGTCGAAGAAGCCGTCCGAACTGCCAAATCGTTTATCACAGCGGCGATTCGTAACTCATTCCGTTTGAATGAATACGTCGGGCCGACTGATCATGCTGCACATCGTACAGTTAAGTCTTAACACGTTCAGGAAGTCCGCGCAGTGATTCGCGGGCTTCTTTCTGTATTCGAAGGGAGAGATACTATTGCAAACACTTGATTTAAAGGTCGTTCAACAGTACATTGACGATCATGCGAACACACCACTCTACGTCCACGTCGAAACAACGAACGGTGCCTATGCGACGCACCAAGACCCGACGTTCCACAGTGCGGGGATGTTTTTCCGCAATGCGGAAATCACATACGAACGCGGCTTGATCACAGGAAACGGTCCATACCGGATTGGTCTTAAACTTGCCCACGGATGGCTATACGGTGAAGGATTAACCGATTATGAATTCGCGGGAGAGCAACTCTTGATCGCGGGACATGATATCGAAGGACGTCTCGCGATTGCTTTCGAGCTCAGCCCGACACCATTCGCTCAAGGCGCAGAGGAGGTAGAATGATGGCTTACAATGAACACGATCACCTGCTCGTCATCTTCCCTCACCCGGACGATGAAGCATTCAGCTCGGCCGGGACAATCATCGAGCATGCAACGAACCGCGGACCTGTCACGTACGCCTGTTTGACGCTCGGTGAAATGGGACGCAACATGGGACGTCCCGTCTTTACGAACCGGGAACAACTCGCAACGATCCGCAAACGTGAATTAATCGCAGCAGCTGAAAAAATGCAGATTACCGATCTTCAAATGTGGGGATTACGGGATAAGACGGTCGAATTCGAAGATGAAGCAGCACTCGCTGAACGGATTGGACAGTTGATTCAAAAAACACGTCCGACTCGCGTGATTTCATTTTATCCGGGCTATGCCGTCCATCCGGACCACGAAGCAACAGCACGTGCTGTCGTTCGTGCCCTTCGCGCAATCGACGAAGCCGATCGTCCTGAATTTCTTGCCGTCGCTTTTGCGAACAACACAAAAGACGAACTTGGCGAAGGTACGTTCATTCATGACGTCAGTGCATATACGGATCAAAAAGTTGCCGCACTTGAAGCCCACGCTTCTCAAACAGGTGGACTGATGAAGGTCATCTCGGAAGACTCGAACATCCGGGATCTCCTTGTCAAAGAACGCTATTACCACTATCCATTATGATGAAGAACCTCGAAACGACTCCGACGTCGTTCGAGGTTTTTTTTTCGTAGATTAAATGATTCGCACGACGTTGACTCTGCGCACTTTTCCCTGCAGGCGTCACAGGAGGCTGAATCTTTTGAAGCCCGCAACGATCGACGCGAGAAACAGTCGACTTTTTTTCTCCCGTCTGCTAGTGTGAATAGTTGAGACTGTGTCTCCGGAGTTCGTAACCTCCTCCGTCACAAAAACTAGGAATGGAAGTGTAAACTATGAAAAATGAACGTGCTCTTGTCGTCTTCAGCGGCGGCCAAGACTCGACGACTTGTCTGTTTCAGGCACTCGCGAACTATTCCGAAGTCGAAGTCGTTACCTTCAACTACGGACAGCGTCATGCCGAGGAACTCGAAGTCGCGCGAACGATTGCAGCAGAACTTGGTGTCAAACACCATGAGCTCGATCTCTCACTCCTCAGTCAACTCACAAGCAATTCGTTGACCGATCATACTCAAACAATCACGACGAACGAAGATGGACTCCCCTCTACATTCGTAGATGGTCGGAACCATCTGTTCTTATCTTTCGCAGCCGTCCTTGCTAAGGGACGTGGCATCCGCCATATCATCACGGGTGTATGCGAAACCGATTTCTCCGGATACCCGGATTGTCGTGACTCCTTCATCAAGTCACTCAACGTGACACTCAACCTCGCGATGGATTATCCATTCGTCATTCACACGCCACTGATGTGGCTCGATAAAAAAGAAACATGGGCGCTAGCCGATTCGCTAGATGCTTTTGATTTCGTCCGTGAACGGACACTGACGTGTTACAACGGCATTATCGGAGATGGTTGCGGCGACTGCCCAGCTTGTGAATTACGGAAAAAAGGCTTAGACGCCTACATCGAGGAGGGGACTACCCATGAAATTCAACTATGAAGCACCTGAAACTGTCGAGCGCCCGACCGGCGACTCGCTCATCTATACAAAATCACGCGTCATGATCGTCAAAAAATTGACGTTTGATGCTGCCCATCACCTGTATGACTACGATGGAAAATGTCGTGCCTTACACGGTCATACGTATCACGTCGATCTCGGAATCAGTGGATTCCTGGACCACCGCGGGATGACACTCGACTTTGGCGATTTGAAAAAAATTTTCAAAGAACATCTCGAACCGTTGCTCGATCACCGTTATTTAAACGAATCGCTTCCCTATATGAATACGACGGCTGAAAACATGTCGGCATGGATTTTTGAAACGCTCGGACAGCATCTACCGGACGAACGCGGTCTTCGTGTCGAATTCGTCAAATTATATGAGACACCGACTGCATTCGCTGAAGTCCGTCGCGAATGGATGAATGAAGCATGAGTCAACTGAAAAAAATACCAAAGATTCCCGTTCTTGAAATTTTTGGTCCAACGTTTCAAGGAGAAGGTCGTTCGATCGGACAAAAAACAATGTTCGTCCGGACAGGCGGATGCGACTATTCATGTGCCTGGTGTGATTCTGCCTTTACCTGGGACGGATCAGAAAAACCAGACCTCCTGACGGCAGAAGATATCCTGACGCGTCTCGATGCGCTCGGTTCATATGGGCACGTGACGATCTCCGGGGGGAATCCGTTGCTCCACGCATCGATCGGTACGCTCGTCGACGCCTTGAAGGCACGTGGCATCACGATGTCCGTCGAAACACAGGGTTCGTATTGGCAAAACTGGTTACTCGATATCGAAGACGTCACCATCAGTCCGAAGCCGCCGTCAAGCGGCATGACGGTCGATTACGATCGGCTCGACGTCTTCTTCAAACGACTCCCTGAACTGCAACGTGCTGTCAAAATCGTCATCTTCGACGAAGCGGACCTCGACTTCGCAGCAGCGATTTCTGAACGATATGCGTTAAAAACACTGTATCTATCACTCGGTAATCCGGACCCGGCGGAAGAAGGCACGATTGCTCCGCGGATGTTGTCCGACTTAAAAACTTTATGGGAACGCGTCGCGCAAGATGAACGCTTTAACCATGCCCGTGTTCTACCACAACTGCACGCCCTCGTTTTCGCGAACGACCGTGGCGTTTAAGAAGGAGTCCTATTCATGCGTCCAGAAGATTTAAACGACTTATCTTTACTCGGTCAAAAGGCCGTCCCTTATATTTTTGAATATCAACCGGAAGTGCTCGAAGCGTTCCCGAACCGTCACCCGGAGAATGACTACTTCGTTAAGTTCAATGCACCGGAATTCACGAGCCTTTGCCCGATCACGAATCAACCGGACTTTGCGACCATCTATATTTCGTACATTCCTGACGAAAAACTTGTCGAGTCGAAATCATTGAAGCTTTATCTCTTCAGCTATCGTAATCACGGGGATTTCCATGAGAACTGCATCAATGTCATCGGAAAAGACCTCGTTAAGTTGATGGAGCCGCGCTACCTTGAAGTCTGGGGGAAATTTACACCACGCGGTGGCATCTCGATTGATCCGTACTATAACTACGGAAAACCCGGTACAAAATATGAAAGAATGGCAGAACACCGTTTGTTCAACCATGATCTTTATCCAGAAACGGTCGATAACCGTTAATCCGAAAACCATCAAAAAAAGCCGAATTCCTGACGTGATCATTTCACGGGAATTTGGCTTTTCTTCTATCTAATCGACTGTGTATGAACGTCAGCTCGACGGTAAATCCACGATTTTTTGTCGTTCTGCCTGAGCATGAATCGCTTCTGCTGACCAAATATGTCGTAAGAGGTGCTCATAAGGAACGCCTAGCGCCTTCGCTAAGCGATCAATCATCGAAACGGACGGATGTGCGATACTTGACTCAATCCGTTGAATCATCTCAAACGTTGTTTCCGTCATAAGCGCAAGTTTTTCTTGGTCGATGTTCTGTCGCTCACGTAATGTTTGGATACGCTCTCCATAATTCGCAAGTGGATTCATCGCTTGATTCATGAGTTTTCAGTCTCCTTTATCGTCTCCCAGCTACTCCTACCCGATGCTACTTTTAGTTTATTCCCGCTTTTCATTTTCAAAACACATTTTAGTTTAATGATTTTCACCATGTGAAATATAATTTCAAATTATTCACTAAAAAAGACTAGCTTTTTAAAAGGTTATCGCTTACAATTTTAAATGCAAGCGGTTGCATTAATCGCTTACATATTTGCACAACAAAGAGAAAATAGTTTGTCTGAGGAGTGAGAAAACATGCGTAAAACAATTTCATTCGACTTTTGGCAAAAGCTCGGAAAAGCTTTAATGGTTGTCATTGCAGTTATGCCAGCTGCCGGAATCATGATTTCAATCGGAAAATTAATCGGGATGTACGGTGGCGATATCACAATTGTGCAAACGATTGCAAGAATCGTTGAAGATCTCGGTTGGGCCATCATTACGAATCTCCACGTCCTCTTCGCCGTCGCGATCGGTGGTTCATGGGCTAAAGAACGTGCCGGTGGTGCCTTTGCCGCATTACTCGCGTTCATTTTAGTCAACCGCGTAACGGGTGCAATCTTCGGTGTCAATTCAACGATGCTCGCTGACCCGAAAGCAACGGTCAGTTCATTACTCGGATCAGACTTAATCGTAAAAGATTATTTCACTTCTGTACTCGGTGCACCCGCTCTCAATATGGGCGTTTTCGTCGGAATCATTTCTGGTTTCCTCGGTGCCGTTCTTTTTAATAAGTTTTATAACTTCAGCAAATTACCGGATGCACTGGCCTTTTTCAACGGAAAACGGTTCGTCCCATTCGTCGTCATCGGTGGTTCCGTCGTCGCAGCATTTGTTTTATCGCTCGTCTGGCCGTTCGTCCAAGGTCTCCTAAACGATTTCGGTCGTTGGATTGCAACGTCACGTGATACAGCCCCAATCATCGCCCCATTCGTTTACGGAACGCTCGAACGTCTCCTACTGCCATTCGGTCTTCACCATATGTTGACTGTGCCGATGAACTATACGGAACTCGGCGGAACGTATAAAATTCTGACGGGTGCTGCACAAGGCTCGACAGTAGCCGGGCAAGATCCACTTTGGCTCGCCTGGGTGACCGATCTCGTCAACTTAAAGCAAGCCGGTAACACACAAGGCTATAACGACTTACTCAACAGCGTCGTGCCTGCCCGCTTCAAAGAAGGACAGGTCGTCACGTCACTTGCTTCTTTGATTGGTGTCGCAGTCGCGATGTATATGTCGGTTGACGAAGATAAAAAGAAAGCATACAAACCCGTCTTCCTGTCTGCCGGTCTCGCTGTGTTCTTGACAGGCGTCACGGAGCCAATCGAATTCATGTTCATGTTCATCGCACCTGTCCTGTACGTCGTCTACGCTGTCTTGACGGGTGTCGCGTTCGCACTTGCTGACGTCATGCACCTTCGGATCCATGCATTCGGGGCAATTGAACTCTTGACTCGGATTCCATTGATCGCGAAAGCTGGTCTGATCGGTGATTTGTTACGTTTCATCGGAGTCTGCGTGTTCTTCTTCTTCCTCAACTTCTTTACGTTCCGCTTCGTCATCAAGAAGTTTAACTACGCGACACCAGGTCGTAACGGAAACTACCTCGATGACATCGTCGTCAAAGAGGACGGGACAAGTGAAGTCGCTGCAACTGTCGTCGCTGACGGTTCGCAAGCAGCACGCATCATCGAACTGCTCGGTGGTCAACAAAACATCGAAGACGTCGATGCCTGCATGACACGTTTACGCGTCACGGTCAAAGATTCAAGCCTCGTCGCGAAAGAACAAGACTGGAAAGCGAATGGCGCACTTGGTCTTATCCTAAAAAATAACGGCGTGCAAGCCATCTATGGTCCGAAAGCGGATGTCTTGAAGTCTGATATCCAAGACCGGATTGGCGCATAAACCAGACGAATTAGGGTAAATAAAAAAAGGTGGAGCTCATCCGTGAGTTTCACCTTTCTTTATTCAGAATCAACACTCAGGAGGAACGACAGATGCGCCTACTCACACTCAATTGCCATTCCTGGCAAGAAGAACAGCAGCTTGAAAAAATTAATCAAATCGTCGCTCAAATCATCCAACAGGATTATGATGTCGTCGCCTTACAAGAAGTAAGCCAATTAATGGATACACCAATCGTTTATGGTGCAATCCGTGAAGATAATTTCGTCTACATGATTCAACAAGCACTTAAAGAACGTGGGCATGACTATGAATTCGTTTGGGACTTCTCGCACATCGGATACGATGCGTACGAAGAGGGACTCGCCCTCTTGACGAAACATCCGATTTTGAAATCCGATTCGTACTATGTCAGCCGAAGCCAAGATACGATGGACTGGAAGTCACGCAAAATCGTCCGCGCGACGATTGATGTCGATGGAACCCAAATTACGTTCAACTCTTGTCATCTCGGTTGGTGGGAAGATGCCGACGAACCGTTCAGCGAGCAGTTCAATCATTTGATTGCTCGGATGGATCCACTCGAATGGACCCTCTTCTTAGGTGACTTCAACAATGATGCCTTTGAACGGGAGACCGGTTACGATTATATGGTTGAACGAGGTCTCCATGACCTGTTCCTTCTAGCGGAAGAGACGGTTGGTGTCGAAACCGTCGAAGGTAAGATTGACGGTTGGGAAGAGAACCAGCATGGCTTACGGATTGATTTAGTGCTCTCGAATCGCAAAATTGATGTCGCGCGTGTCGGTGTGACGTTTGACGGAGTACTGGCGCCAATCGTTTCCGATCACTTTGGTGTCGAATTCGATATCGCGATTCAAAAAGATCCAATTTGACTGTTGATAACGCTTTCTTTTTTGCTTTATGATAAAGCCAACAAGCAAATAGTGCGGATTGTGACAGTACGGCTGGCAAGACCGATGCAACACCTAGAACGTTTAGGTGTTGTTCGGTCTTGCCTTTTTTTGTGGGCTGACCAGTCGCACACCTTTCCTAAAAGGAGGAATTCAAATGGATTACAAAAAAACAGCTGCGCAGGTCCTTACCCTTGTCGGTGGTCGTGAAAATATTATCACAGCAGCGCATTGTGCGACACGTCTCCGTCTCGTCCTTCATGACGAATCGAAGGTCGATCAAGCGGCACTCGAAGATCTTGACGGCGTCAGTGGTGCTTTCTCGAGTTCAGGTCAATATCAAATCATTTTTGGGACCGGGACCGTCAACAAAGTATTCGCGGAGTTCGCTCCCCTCGCTGGTGTCAACGTCAATGGTGAAGAATCAGTCGACGTGAAGAAAGCAGCTTCCCAAAAATTAAATCCGTTCGCGCGCCTTGCCCGGTCGCTTTCAAATGTCTTCGTACCATTGATTCCGGCAATTGTCGCCGCCGGTCTTTTGATGGGCTTACTCGGAATGATTAAAGCCTTCGGTTGGGTCGACGGGGCTTCACCGATCGTCCAACTGCTTGACATGTTCTCGTCTTCCGCTTTCATCATCTTACCGATTTTGATCGGTTTCTCTGCCGCGCGTGAGTTCGGTGCCAATCCATATCTCGGTGCGGTCATCGGTGGAATCATGACGCACCCTTCTCTGCTCAACCCTTGGACACTCGGAAACAGTGAACCGGAAGTGATGCACTTCCTTGGGATGAACATCGAACTGATTGGTTATCAGGGGACGGTCTTCCCTGTCCTCTTAACAGTTTGGGTCATGGCGAAAATTGAGCAGCAAGTACGTAAACGGACACCGGAAACACTTGATTTGTTAGTCACACCGTTCGTGACGATTCTCGTCACAGGATTCCTTGCCCTCATCGTCATCGGACCACTTGGTACATTGCTCGGTAAAGGAATTTCATTCGTACTCGTCTTCTTCTATGAACAATTCTCGGTCGTCGCCGGTCTCTTGTTCGGTGGTCTCTACTCAACGATTGTCATCACAGGAATGCACCATAGTTTCCATGCGATTGAAGCGGGACTTATTGCTGATAAGAGCATCGGGAAAAACTTCCTGTTACCCATCTGGTCGATGGCGAACGTTGCTCAAGGCGGAGCAGGTCTTGCTGTCTACTTCATGACGAAAAACGTTAAATTAAAAACGCTCGCTTTACCCTCTGCCTTCTCGGCATTTCTCGGTATTACGGAACCGATCATCTACGGGGTGAATCTCCGACTCGGTAAACCGTTCATCGGTGGTGCGATCGGTGGCGCAATCGGCGGTGGCTACGTCGTCTTGACGCAAGTCGCTGCAAACGCTTATGGTTTGACGGGCATACCGATGATTGCAATCGTCGCTCCACTTGGTGCTTCGAACTTAATCAACTACCTTGTCGGTTTTGCGATTGCTGTCTCGACAGCGTTCATCGCGACTGTCATCCTCATGCGTATTGATGCACGAAAACAAAAACAAACCGATTTAGCCGCTTAAGTAAAAAAGACATGCGACCCTCTCGAGTATACTCGTCGGGTCGCATTTGTCGGTTTTGTTCTGAGCACCGTTACCCGTATAATAAAGGGAGAAGGGAGGAGTCAGACTGATTATTCATAAAGTACTCAACAACAATGCCATCGTCACAAAAGAACAAGGACAAGAACGCATCATCATGGGACCGGGGATCGCTTTCGGTAAAAAGAAAAAAGACCCCGTCGATCCCTCGAAAATCGAAAAGATGTTCATTCCCTCGTTCGAAAATGCTGAACTGTTTAAAGAAATCTTAACGACGACCCCATTAGAAATCATTGATTTGTCCGAACAAATCATTTCTTATGCGGAAGGCGAACTTCAGACACCCTTTCATGATTATATCCATGTCAGTCTGACGGATCACCTCGCCCACGCCGTTCGCTTAGCACGTGAAAATCTTGTCGTCCACAATCGGCTCGCGGAAGAAATTCGCTTGTTATATACAGCCGAGTACAAAATCGGTGAATGGGCGGTTGCGCAAATCGAACAGACACTTGCTGTTGTATTACCAAAGGAGGAAGCCGCGAACATCGCACTTCACCTCTTTAACGCCCGCCAACAGCATCCGAATATGGCGACGGCACTACAAACTGCTACTCTGTTGAACGAATTACGTGAACAAATCGAGAGTTTCTTTGGTCAAACGATCGAAACGACTTCCATGACGTATTACCGATTCTTCACACATATGAAACTTGTCCTCGCCCGGATTGAGCAGGGGCAGACACTCCACGATATGGATGATGTCATTTTATCTGCTGTCAAAACACGTTATGCGGATGCGTTTCGTTGTGCAGAAAGTATGGCCGCTTGGCTCGAACAGGAATTAAAAACGACCGTCCCCGACTCTGAAGTCGGCTATATGGCACTTCATGTCGAACGGATTCGACCGGATTTAGAAAGGAGCGAACTATGATGAAAATTTTTAGTCTTGGAGAAGCATTAATCGATTTGATTCCACTCGACGACAGCAATACGACGTTCCAAAAAAATCCCGGCGGTGCTCCCGCCAATGTCGCCGTCGGACTTGCCCGCCTTGGCGCCGACAGTTATTTTCTCGGTGCTGTCGGGGATGACTCGATGGGACATTTCTTGAAAGATACACTCCACCACTATGGGGTCAAGACGGATCACATCGTTCTTGACGCAACGAATAAAACGGGGCTTGTCCTCGTCACAAATGCTAAAAACGGCGAACGGTCCTTTGAATTCATCAATACGTATCGTGCCGATATGAGCTTTCATGAACAAGATGTTCCGGACGCACTGGCGGAAGCCGATTTACTTCACATCGGTTCGATTTCCTTAATCTCCGGTGATGCCGTCGCAGCAACACGTCGTGCCATCGCGCTCGCAAAAGAACATCAGGTCCCGATTTCTTACGACCCGAACCTCCGCGAATCGTTATGGTCGAATCTCGATGTCGCCCGGACGACGATTCAGTCCGTCCTGCCTGACGCGCAAATCGTTAAGTTAGCAGAAGAGGAATTGACCTTCTTGACCGGCCAAACGAACCTGGATGAAGGGGCAGCCGAACTGCTCGCTGAATACCCGATCCAGTTGCTCGCCGTTACACGGGGCAGCGAGGGATCCTTACTCTATACGAATCGTGCGATGGCAGAAATCAACGCGATTTCGGTGGATGCCGTCGATACGACCGGAGCAGGTGACGCCTTTATGTCTGGTTTGCTACACCAGTGTGCGACGCGGTCCTTTGCATTCGATTGGGATGAAGATGAACTGCAGGACATCGGGCGATTTGCCGCGATTTCCGGCGGGCTTGCCGCGTCCGTCAAAGGGGCGATGGCTGCTTTACCGACACTCGACGAGGTATCACGTCGTCTCGACTAAAACGTAAAAAACCTTTCCGTCTAGCTTTGTAAAATGGCTAGACGGAAAGGCTTTTTTAATTCGATGAAAGGAATGACTCAATTGCTTCAATCGTCTCATCTTGTTGTGCTTTTGGTGTTAACGGGCTCGTGTTGTCGCCCTTTTGTGCGCCGTACATCCCGAAATTCGCGTGATTGCCCTCTTCGATGAAATGGAATGTCGCGTCCGATCGAAGATTTTTTTTACTTGCTTCGATGTCCGCTACAGGTAAGACGCCATCCCGTCCGCCGTAGACCGTCAAGGACGGTGTATCGATGGCATCAATCGGATAGGACGCGAGAAAGATGATTCCTTTAATCTTCGAATTCTCCTCAAGGACTGTCGAAGCGGCACTTCCACCTAACGAATGTCCCATCACATACCATCGTTTGATTTTCGGATTCGCATCGATGATCGGTAAGGCCGCGTTTGCGTCGAGTAATGCGATATTAAACGGTAATTTCGGGATGACGACGAAATGTCCGTTCTTCGCTAACTGACTCCCGATATAACTGTAGGCACCCGGATCGACCTTCGCCCCTTGATAAAACACAAATCCGACTTCACTCTCCGGGTCACCAAACTGATAATCCTGTCCGATCTGTTGTTCAACATATGTGTTTGCTTCTTTTGACGGATCATAATCAAATTGCGCCCAGACCATGAAGGCTCCGATGACAAGCCCGATGAGTATGATGAAACCGATGCTGATTCGCTTGAGCCACTTTTTCATATTCATTCCTCCCTCTTAACTCCTACCCCATCTCATGTGAAAAATCACATATGAAAATTATTTTCTAAATTTTCAGTCAATGTAAGCGTATCTATCGCTTTTTCAATAATTGGTTTAAGATGAAAAAAGTATCGTTTCTTTTGAAAGGGGAATCATTTGTTTTGCCACGTACCGTAGTCTCCACGATTCAGTGGTTTTTGTTTATTATCTGTACTAACATCGCCCCGCCACTCGCCATTGCCGCATCGTTTGAACTATCGAGCGCGGACACATTGGCTTTCCTATCTCGTTGTCTGTTCGTTTTTGCGATTTTAAGTTTATTCCAAGTGTTCCTCGGTCACCGTCTACCGATCATGGAAGGACCGGCCGGGATTTGGTGGGGTGTCTTCGCCCTCTACTCCTCAATCGGCATTACATTGTACGGGAGTTACTCGAACACACTCCAATCACTTGGTTTTCTCCTCATCTTAAGTGGCATCATCTGTATCATTTTGACAGTAACGGGTATTTTACGACGACTCGTTCCCTTGTTCACGCCACAAGTCATCGGCGTTTATATGCTCCTGTTGTCTGCCCAACTGTCAGGCTCCGTTATGAAAGGGCTACTCAACCTGGAAAACGGTAAGATTCAAGTGTTACCTGCCGTCATTTCCGTATTGACCGTCATCATCTCACTTTATCTCGAACGTAGCGATCGGTTGCGTCAGTATGCCTTACTCATCACGCTGCTCGTCGGTTGGAGCATGTTTGCCTTGATTGGACGCGCCGAGATGCCGAGCTTCGATGGTCCATTCTTTACACTTCCTGATTTATTCCCGTTCGGCGGCATTCATCTGGACTGGACATTACTCCCGACAGCCTTAATCATCTCTTTACTGTTGATGACGAACGTGCTCGCGAACATCAAAGTCATCGAGCGCATCATCAGTGCGAAACGTGGCGAACACGTCAAAGGACAAGTCGGAACAGCCGGTGTCACTGCTGGTGTCGGACAGATTTTTGCCGGTATGTTCGGTACGGTTGGTCCCGTCGCGATTTCCGGAACAGCCGGATTCATCGCTTCGACGGATAACACGGATCGTAAATCGTTTGCGATTGCGAACGTCATTTGCTTATTCTTAAGTATCGTCACGCCATTCGTCGGTTTGATTGCAAAAATTCCGGTTGCCGTCGGTTATGCGATGGTTGCCCCGATTGTTGCCGGAATGGCCATCATCGGCGTCACGGAAGCAGCACGCGACTTAAATCGGCAAACGGCAATGATTACGGTCGGGTTACCGGTCCTCGTCGGAATCGGTGCCTTACTCTTACCGAAAGGTGCAACAGCCGATCTCCCTCCACTCGTCACGACACTGATGTCGAATGGACTGGTGCTCGGGACGCTTGTTGCCCTGTTTGCAGAATCATTACGCCATATTCGGACAAATGACTAACAAAAAGACAGGTAACTCGGAAAAAGAATCCGAGTTCCTGCCTTTTTTTTGTGGATTCGAGCTTAGCGAATACCACGCATATATTTTTGGAGCCTTGGTGCAAAAGCAAACAAGAGAAGTCCGAGTGCAATCGCGACGACACCTGTAATTCCGAAGTACGCGACTTCTGTTTCTTTCCCGTAGTATTTAACGATCTGTGCATTGACGGCTTGTCCCGTTGCATTCGTTAAGAACCAAAGACTCATTGTCTGTGCCGAGAAAGCCGCTGGCGCCAGTTTCGTCGTTGCCGATAAACCGACTGGTGATAGTAACAACTCACCAATCACGACGAGGAAGAAACTGAGTGCGAGCCAGAGCGGACTAACGATTGTGTCTGTACCAAACAATAGTCCAGGCAACATCATGACGATGAACGAAAGTCCTGCGAAAATCAGACCGAACGAGAATTTTTGCATCGTCGTCGGCTGACGATCACCGAGTCGGACCCAAAAGCTTGCAAAGACTGGTGCAAGCACGATGATGAACAATGGATTCAATGACTGGAAGAACGCAGGCTGAATCTCAAAGCCTAAGAAAGATAAGTCTGTCCGTTCATCTGCAAAGATTGATAAGACATATGACCCTTGCTCTTGAATCGCCCAGAAAACAGCTGCTGCGATAAAGAGTGGGATGTAGGCGAATAAACGCGAACGCTCATCATCTGTAATTTTCGGACTGCGTAACATGAATGTGAAATACGCAATCGGAATCAAGATTCCGAGGAACGTCACCATCAACGTAAAGCGGTCGATCGTTAGTAAACCTGTCAATGCGGCAATCGTTCCGAGAACTGCTAGCGCAATGACGACAACTGTCGCAATTTTAAAGAAACGTTTCCGTTCCTCGCCTTCTAGCGGATTCAAGACGTATGTTCCGGCTTGACCTAAATTCTTTTTCTTCGTCAATATGAACACAACAAGACCGGCGAACATCCCGACCGCAGCGAGTGCGAAACCAGCATGGTATCCTGCCGTATCTGAAACTTTACCGACGACGAGTGGTGCTAAAAATGCACCGGCATTGATTCCCATATAGAAGATACTGAATCCAGCATCACGGCGGTTATCCGTTTTGCTGTACAAATCTCCGACGATGTTCGATACGTTCGGTTTTAAGAATCCCGTCCCGATGACGATTAAGCCCATCGAGATGAATAATGCCGTGATTCCGGCTGGTAGAGCTAACACGATATGTCCGAGCATGATGAGAATACCACCATAAAAGACGGTCCGTGATGTCCCTAACAGACGGTCGGAGACCCATCCTCCGATGATTCCAGACATGTAGACAAGTGAACCATATACGGCCATGATGGAAGCGGCAGTCGTTTTATCAATTCCGAGTCCACCGTTCGCAACAGAGTCGTACATGTAGAATATAAGGATGGCGCGCATCCCGTAGTAGGAGAATCGTTCCCAGAACTCTGTGAAGAAGAGTGTGAACAATCCTTTCGGGTTTCCGAAGAACCCTTTTTGCGGAACAGTCTTGTAGACCTGATCGCGATCAAAATCTGCCATAATGAAGGCTCCTTTCGTCTACCATTGTATTCGTGCATAATCTAAAACCTTTTTTCCCGCTTTCCCCAAATGATAAGCGTCTCGTAACCGATTAAAAGATTTACACGTTTTTAACTGAATTGTCTCACTTCTTTTTATATAGGAGACAGCACCTTATCATTCAACCGCAAATCATTTGACTAGTCAAATATTAATTTTAAGCAAAAAAAAGAGCGTAACGGAATCCGTTCGCTCATTTTTGCATGTCTTTTGATTCAACGATGGTAATACCCGGGGGCGCATGGAGTGTTTGCTCCATCATCGCTTTCGCGACTTTACTCGCTTCAATCGGGGCATAAGGACTCCGTTTTAATAACGGGCGAAGAACCGTCGAGACACGAGCCGCCGCCTGTTCGCCAAACCGGAACTCTTCTCGCTCCCCTAACAAGAGCGATGGACGGAAAATCAATAAAGCTTCGTAGCCAAGAACCCGTAGTCCGTTCTCTGTGTCTCCTTTGACACGATTGTAGAACGTTTTTGCATTCGGATGTGCGCCGAGCGCTGAAATGAGCGCGAAGCGTGTCGCGCCTAAATCGAGCAATTCACGTCCGACTTCAATCGGATACGTGTAGTCGACCTGACGAAATGCCTCTTGCGATCCTGCTTGTTTAATCGTCGTTCCGAGCGCGCAATAGACGTGATCCACTGTCGGCAATTCGATTTCCGTCACGCGATCAAAGTCAATCACCCATTCTTCCAGCTTTTGATGAAACCGGTTCATGGGTCGACGAACGAGCACATGAACTTCCTCATACGCATCATTCGCTAATAATTGATCGACTAACTCTTGTCCAACTAAACCGCTTGCTCCTAAAATGGCTGCTTTCATCTTGTCTCCTCCTCTCAATCTTGCAATCGCCCAATCGGTAAAAAGTAAGAACGATTTCCGGTGATTCGTTCGCCTGCTCGGACAGCAATCGCACTTGCCCGACCACCGAGAACGAACACGCCAAACATATAGGCCACTTCCACTCCATTACTAAGTACATGCGTCGGCAATTCTTGATACTGCTGATAAACCGATGCTTGGTCACTAAAGGAACGCTGTTCATTCGATAACAGGATACGACCATCTGCTTGATAGATTGTTACCGTATCACCTTCTCTGCCAAAAACCGGTTTCTCGACAAAGGCGTGTCGCTGTTCAAGAAATACATCTGGTTCAAGATACGTTGGTAAAAAATAACGGTCTATGATTTGACGATCACGTCCTGTTAAATAAGCGTGGTCTGCTTCATGCAGTGCCCAAATCACTGCAAGAACGGACTTTGCCTGCATCAGAAACGCCGATGGTGGATTGATGATCTCGAGCAATCCTTGTTCGACGAGTTGTAACAATAAGACACCGAGTTCACGTCCCGTGTCATCGCGATCGAGAAGCGCCATTTCAATCGGAAAGGTCTGACGGTATAAAATATCAATCCGTCGTCCGTCCTGGTCGTACAATCCATCTTCCGGTCGAATTTCAAGGGCGTTAAGCGGGCAATACGCTGCCCCGTCCACGAACCCTTGCAAGTATTCTGTCGTCAGACGATCCTCGATATTGTCCCCATGTGACGTAAAGACGATATGCGGGCGTTGCTTCGTTCGATGTGTCGCTGCTGCAACGGCGCGACGGACGCTTGTCGCTAATTTCGCCGCTTCATCCGGGTTCACTGCCATCATGTGGCGTTTTTGTGCAATCCGGTCATTGACGTCAAACGATTCTTTAATGAACGTCGGCGTATCGGCATTCCACTCCATGACGGAAATCCGATCATCCGTCACGATGAAGTCGAGCCGACTGATGATTGATAAGGGGCGCATCGTCTCTAGACGGAGAAAGGGAAGTGCTTGTTTTGGATACCCGAGCTCGAGTAACGCATCGTCTTCCATCGTTCGTAGAATCGGTGCGACTTTCTCAAAAATCAGATACACGTCTCGGGCAGCTACCCGTAAGCGCTCCAGCGTCCGCGACGAAACCGTTAAAACATCAGTCAACGCATAGATTTCACCATCCAATTCATCCCAAAACGACTCAATGTCACCATATAAATCCTCTCGTTCACTCATCCGCCAAAGAAACCAGACGACGATCCCGTCCCGAATCCTTTTGTCTTCGCATTATAACTTTTGACTGCGTTCGACTTCGGCGTATAGCCTTTCGTCCGCATCGCACTATGCATCAGGGCACGGGATGCAAAATAACTGCCTCCCCAGTAATAAAAACCAGAATGGGTCGATGTTGCATCATCACAATACCAGACGCCTTCTTCATTATCATATTCATAATCGTCACAATCCGGATCATCCGGACGTTCGGCTTGCGCATCGTCTGCACCGCAACCACTGAGTGTCGTTCCAATCAAAAGCGTCGCCGCAAGTGATGCTTGTTTCATCCATCTCACGATTCATACCCCTTTCTTAACAATTTGTTATTCTAAGTATACGCTTTTTCTCTTAAAAAAGTTTCCTTGTCGTACCGGAACTTTTTTCTGATCGTCCGAGTAGAACATATCATGCCGTTACAAGGAGGAATCACGATGTCACTTGCTTATTATGTCGAAGATCAAGATGAATATAAGTCGATTTATCAATACAGTCGTTTCGCAATCGAACCGGATGAAATCATCGCTCATCAATTATGTGAATTTCATATCATCGAAGGCCAACTGTATGAATTACGCTCCAACGAAATGGAGGGCGAGTACGATCAGCTGATTGTCAATCACGTCGAAGCCTCTCCGCTCGATGCAGAGGACCGGATTTATCCGCCTCATCAAATTCACATCGAGTTTCGCCGGTACATGCCAAGCAGTACATCACCACTTATCAAAACGATGACCGTCCCGAACCACGTCCAAGCGATGCGCTATTTAATTAAGGATAAGGTGACTGTGCCAGAGCATGGAACCTTTGAACGTGACAGCTGCGAAATCGACATCGACCGGAATTGTTATGTCATTTATCTCGGTCAGGTTGTCCGTTAAAAGGATGAATTAAGTAGAGTTCGTTTTCAAAAAGCGTTTTTTTTGGCATACTATAAGATAAGAACGAATTAATCGAGGTGAACACACATGAGCGAACAACCAAAAAAATTATCACTTCAAGAAGCGATGATTGAACAATTGAAAGCAAAAAAACAATCACAAACAAAACGTCCGACTGGTCTTCGTGGAACGGAAACGAAACAAATGACGAGCCAGAAGACGAAAAAGACGAACAACCAGAAAAAACGTACAGGTGTCTAATCACAGCGTTGAATTCATGAAATAAGGGAGTAGTTATGAGTATTTTAACGGTATCAAACTTAAGCCACGGCTTTGGTGATCGTGCGATTTTCGAAGATGTCTCGTTCCGCCTGTTAAAGGGTGAACACATCGGCCTCGTCGGAGCAAACGGCGAAGGAAAATCAACCTTCATGAACATCATCACTTCTCAGCTCGAACCGGATGAAGGGAAAGTCGAATGGGCGAAACACGTTCGTGTCGGTTATCTCGATCAACATGCCGTCCTTGCAAAAGGTTTATCGATTCGTGATGCGCTAAAAGGGGCATTCCAATACTTGTTCGATATCGAACAAGAAATCAATGACCTGTATGCGAAGATGGGTGAAGTCGAGCCCGAAGAACTCGAAAAGATGCTTGAGGAAGTCGGTGTCTTACAAGACATTTTAACGAATAATGATTTTTATACGATCGACGCAAAAGTCGAAGAAATCGCCCGCGGACTTGGTCTCGATGAAATCGGCTTAGACCGTGATGTCCATGAATTGAGTGGCGGTCAGCGTACAAAAATCTTACTTGCGAAGCTCTTACTTGAAAAACCAGATATCTTGTTACTGGATGAGCCGACCAACTATCTTGATGTGCAACACATCGAATGGCTGAAACGGTATCTCAACGATTACGAGAATGCATTCATTTTGATTTCGCATGATATTCCATTCTTAAACAGCGTCATCAACTTGATTTACCATATGGAAAATCAAGGCTTGAGCCGTTATGTTGGTGACTATGATAATTTCTTGACGGTCCATGAAGCGAAAAAGAAACAGCTGGAGTCTGCCTTTAAGCGCCAACAGCAAGAAATTTCTGAACTTAAAGATTTCGTCGCCCGTAACAAGGCGCGTGTCTCGACACGAAACATGGCGATGTCCCGTCAGAAAAAACTCGACAAGATGGATGTCATCGAGCTTGCACAAGAACGTCCGCAACCGGAATTCCATTTCCAGACGGCTCGGACACCAAGCAAGCTGATGTTCGAAGCAAAAGGTCTTGTCATCGGCTACGACGAACCGCTCTCACGCCCGCTTGATTTAACGATCGAACGGGGTCAAAAGATTGCCTTGCATGGTGCGAACGGAATCGGGAAGTCGACATTACTGAAAAGCTTACTCGGTGAGATTCCCGCTGTTTCAGGGATGGTCGATCGCGGTGAAAACTTGCACATCGGCTATTTCGAACAAGAAATCAAAGAGAAGAATTCGAACACGTGTATCGAAGAAATTTGGGGGACGTTCCCATCCTTGACGCAACAACAAGTCCGGGCGATGCTCGCGAAATGTGGTTTGATGACAAAACACATCGAATCTAAAATCGAAGTACTCAGCGGTGGAGAGAAGGCGAAAGTCCGTCTTTGTAAGCTGATGAACACGGAATCAAACATTCTGGTTCTCGATGAGCCGACGAACCACTTGGACGTCGAAGCGAAAGAGGAATTGAAACGGGCCTTGCAAGAATATAAAGGAACGGTCCTCTTGATTTCACACGAACCTGAATTTTATGAAGCAGTCGCAACTGACTTATGGAACTGTGAATCATGGACGACAAAAGTCTTTTGATTGATTGCCTCTTACTCTTTTAAGAACGATGATTTGAGCCGCCCTGTTGATTGGGGCGGCTCTTTTTGTTTTTTATCGAAAAAGAGAATGGCAGTAATGCGGATTTTGTCAGGTCCTTTGGATGAACGGCGCAGTTGTACGTGATTCAAAGCTTCTTCCTTTCCGTTGCTTTTCTCAAGCGCATGACTTGTCAGCTCCTTTGGGTGAACGGTAGTGATTCAAAGCTTCTTTCTTTCCGTTGCTTTCCTCAAGCGCATGACTTGTCAGGTCCCTTGGATGAACGGCACAGTGGTACGTGATTCAAAGCTTCTTCCTTTCCATTGCTTTCCTCGGGCGAGGCGCAAGCCGTTGCTTCTTGTCCCGTAAGGACAAGAAGCAGGGTCTCGCCTGCCTCTGACAGCGCGTTAAAACGCGCCTTATCCCGTAGGAGTCAACGGAAAAGCGAAGCTTTTTTAAGATTTCCCTAAGAAGCACGACATGTAACGCGAATATCTTGAAGCGCATGCCGACTTGGATCGCTTCCGCAGCGAACAGCGGGCGTCCGCGACCCTGCAACGCAGTGAAGCGGCGTGGACGCCCGCCGCTCGGAGACGAGACAAGGTGGAGACGCGCGGCAGACTACAAGCTAGTCGATTTCAAGCACACCTCTATCCCAGCTCTCAAACGGCGGAGCGCAAAACGTTCTTTTCTTACTTTATTTTTTGTTCATAGACTTAACGATTGCTTTGCTTCCTAACTTGTATCACACTATGAAACATACGAAACTTTTTAAAGGAGCGAATGAGATGGAAACAATCACGAACAAAGCTAGTCTTTCTTTAATTGCCATACCGAGCGGAGGGAACGAAGCGCTATTTTGTCGTCTATATTCTCCGGCAAGTACAGGTCCCGCTCCGTTAATCGTCCTCTTCCACGGGTTTCCCGGGAAACAATTGAACATGGACTGGGCGGTCCGTCTCCAAGAAATCGGCTACCATGTCCTCGTGACCTCTTACCGCGGCAGCATCGGCAGCCCGGGTGCGTTCCGTTTTCGTCATGTCCTGGAAGATGCGACAGCGATCATGGAGCACGTCGCTTCTCCGACCTTTACAGAACAGCATGATGTGCTCGGCGACCAAATTACGATTGTCGGTCACAGCATGGGTGGATTTGCTGGTCTACACGCGTTTGCTGCTGTTCCGCACATCAAACACTACATCGGAATTTCTCCGTTCAACTTCGGTCTAATCGGTCAACTGATCCTCGACTACCCGGAACACGAGGACGCCTTACGCGGTGTTCTCAGCCGCGGTGCGTCTTTCCTTACAGCGACTGACGGTGACACGTTACTCGAGGAGTTAAAAGCTAACCATGCGAGTTGGAACCTTCTTGCGCTCAAGGAAGAACTAAAGAACCGCTCGGCATTGCTCGTCACATCTGAACGGGATGAAACATCTGTCAAAGCGCTCCACCACGACCTCCTTCAAAACGCCGGTTATTTCGAAGAACTGGTCGTCGACAGTGATCACAACTACATCGAAAATCGGGAAGACGCTTTTGTCGCGTGGACGAAGTGGCTCGAGCAACAATGAATAAAACCGGAATCCTCTTAAGACGTCGAGGATTCCGGTTTTATTTGAACTTTTGTTTTAGGACGCAGACGCATCCGGTAAAGAATCAGTACGATGAATGTCAGTGTCGAAGTCGCGTACCAGATTGTCGTAAACAACGTTCCCGTATCTGTCCCGATGAAGAGACCATGGAGCGTCATCAACCCCCAAGCCGGTAAGACAAGCCAGTGCGTTAATTTCCATAAGGTTTTTCCGAGCGTCTCTTTTAGGAAGTCCGACGTGATCAGGACAAAACCGAAGAGATAAAGACTGATTGTTCCAAAGGCATTCCACAGTGGTTCGTAAGAAGCGTTGCCCGGTATCAAAATCTCGAGGATGGATAGCGGTGCATACGTATCCACGATAATCAACGTCGCGTGGAGGACAATCGCGAGCAGTCCGGCCCATCCGCCATAGAGGTGGATGTTATGAAGTCGTGCTTTTTGTTTTCGGAGATTCAGAAACGAGCCTAGTAATCCAGCTAATACGGATAATGTCATCAAAAAGTGACCCGCTAGCCCACTGAGACGAATCATCGTCCAGGTCGAAAACATCCATTTCAACCAGTCCATAGTGCACACTCCCCTTTCTTCTCGGATAGGATTTCACCTGACGCGTCGAGTAACAATAATCGTCCATTCGGAAACCATTTGAATAACTTCTCTTGCCGTTCCTGTTCTGTCATCTGAAAAGCAAGTTTCGTCATTACTTCTGCTTCATACAGCTGTGGAGCAGAAGCCGTCACTTGAATGAGCGGTGTCTCAATCGGTCGCCCCGTTTTACCGTCAAGTAAGTGATGATTCATCCGTTCGCCGACATGCCAGGAGCGATAAATTCGATTCGAGGTTGCGATTGCCCCTTGTCGAAGGCTGATTTCCGCGATTTCTTCGTCTGTATGCGGATGTGTAATGCCAATCTTCCATGGTGTTTCGTCCGACCAGACGACGACATCACCGCCAGCTTCAATCAATCCGCGTCGTCGTTCTTTCCGAAGCCGTTGCGCCACCATCATTGCTGCTGCACCTTTCCCGATTCCACCTAAGTCAATTGCTCCTCCACCGACACGTGTCACTTCAAGTCCTTCGAGAATGAAGGGTGTAATCTCTGGGGGAACAACCCGCTCCGACTCAGTCGCATAGTGAAACGGAAAGGAATCCCGGTATCCGTTCGCCTGTTGTTGTTCAAGAAGAAACGGAGAAAAATAGTGCTCCGTCTGTTCAAAATAACGAATCGAACGCTTTAGTAACCGAGCGAGTGGTAACGAAATCGATAAGGTTTCACCGATTCGAAGGCGATTCAACCGATTCACTTCACTCGCTTCAGCAAACCGTGACCACTCTCGATCAACGTAGCTGAAAAATCGTTCAATCTCCTGCCATTCTTCTTCAGGAATCTGATTTTCCGTCACGAATCGAATCGTATTATGCATCGAATAGAGTTGTCGTTCCATCACTTGACCTCCTATTTCGAGTGACTCGAGCGTCCGTCGCTATTTCCGCTCGGCTGGCTGAATCCGGAAGAATCCTCTCCTGACCATCCCTCATCATCATCATAATATCCGCCATCATCGTCTGACTCCTCGTCACCATAAGAATCCCCTTGCGTCGGTTGACTCGGGAAATTCGTTTCATTCGAATACGTATCCCCTGTACTGACCGGTGTTGTCGATTGTCCATCTGAGCTGACACTTAATTGACCAATCGCTAGACCGATAAACACCGTACTACTTAAACCGACCATCCATTTTGCAAACGGCTTTGGTTTCATCTTCCTTCATCCTCTCTCGTTTGTTGTTATCTTTACTGTAGCGCTAAAAACTGATAACTAGCTGACGGCAACTATGGGATAATAAGAAAAAATGAACGCGGGGGGGAAAATTCATGCGTGTATTGATTGCAGAAGACGATCAGCGGCTCGCAAAAATGCTTCGACTCCATCTCGAACGTGCCGGCTACCAAGTCGATGTCGCACACGATGGTGTCGATGCACTCAATCAATGCCAGACATTTCGTTACGATTTGCTTGTTCTTGATTGGATGATGCCTCATAAAAGTGGGGTTGAGGTCGCAGCTGAACTTAGAAAAAATCGTTTTGAAGGTGGTATTTTAATGTTGACGGCACGTGATACAGAAATCGACCTCGTCCATGGTCTCGATAGTGGTGCCGACGACTATCTCGTCAAACCGTTTCAATCGAATGAATTGCTTGCCCGTCTCCGCGCATTAAGTCGTCGACAAAAAAAGGCCTTCGTCGATACGGTATCTTTTCAAGGACTTGAACTCGATGTTTCATCGCAAATGATTTCCTATAATCATCATCCACTTGAATTGACACGTCGTGAATTTGAATTTCTATCACTCTTATTACGTCGACCGGAACAAGTGATGGGTCGCGAACTGATCATCGAAGTCGTCTGGGGAATTGGTGCCGACGTTACGGACAACGCTCTCGATGCCTTGGTCCGTCTCGTCCGCAAAAAATTAGAGGCGGTTGGCGCTCCACCACTCATCAAGACCGTCCGCGGTTTCGGGTATCGTCTTGGTGACCACCATGCTTGAAGTGATCCGAAAACGGCTGACCCTTTTATTCAGTGGGACCTTCTTACTGTTATTAATCCTCATACTCGTTGGCGTCTATTTTACGACGGCACGGTTACTCGACCAGACAGAGCTCAATCAATTAAAAAACATCTCGAACCGTGACGTCTTCGAACGAATCGAACATGGTGAAGATCGCTTGACACCTAATCCGATTTATTTTCAAGTGCTGGACGAAACGGGTGAAGAACAGTATTCGAGTCTTCCGGATGATTTAACGGAAGAGACCGTTCAGCGTTTCGTATCCTCTGCTCAAGAAACTGAAAAAGTGACTGTCGAGGATCACCATTTTTTATTGTACAAACGCGACACGAACGAAGGCTCCATCGTTCTTTTAAAAGAAACGTCCGCTACACGCGATACACTCCAACGTTTAATCGCTGTCTTATCTGGAATCGCCGTCTTATCGACGTTGATTTTGATGGGACTCAGTTATGTTCTCGCCGGTCGAGCCGTCCAGCCCGTCCAACAAGCTTTCGACCGGCAACGTCGCTTCACGTCGGACGCCTCCCATGAACTACGCACACCGCTGACGATTTTATATAGCGGAATCGAATTGCTTGAAGCTGAACCGCTCAGTCGTGAGGGACAGACGATTCTCGACGATTTGAAAGCCGAGACGACTTCGATGCAATTACTCGTCGCGGACTTGCTGTTGCTTGCCCGCGGGGGTCAATCCATGACCCTGCAATCCGTTGATTTCAGTACGCTCGTCTCAAAGACCGCTGAACGGTTCGCCCATACATTATCCAACCGGACACTGCGAATCGAGATTGAACCGAACCTCTTAATTAAAGGGGACGCTAACCAATTGACGCGCTTATTAATGGTCTTTCTAGAAAATGCTTCCGTCTACAGTGACGGACCAATCAAGGTCCGCTTGTCAAAAGCCCCTGGCGAAGTTCAGCTGACAATCGCTGATGAGGGAATCGGTATCCCGAAAAGTGATCAGGCAAAAATCTTCGAACGCTTCTATCGCGGGGACCACGCTCGCCACGGAACAGGGACCGGTCTCGGCCTCGCAATCGCTAGCTCGATTGCTGATGCCCATAACGCGAGCATCGAGGTCGACTCCAGTCCAAATGAAGGAACACGGTTTACGATTCATTTCCCTCATTAAGTAAAGCCGTCAGCTAACTATCAGGTAGCAGGGGTAAAGTAATGAATAGTCATACACTCATTACTTAAGGAGGATTTATCATGCTATTCGGTGTTCCGCTCCACCCCTTACTCGTCCATGCTCCAATCGGTCTGTTACTGTTCGCTACACTACTACTATTCTTTAGTTTAAAATGGGTTCAATTGAAATTGTTTGCTCTAATTACCCTATTCACCGGTCTCCTCGCAGGGGTCGCTGCGTATCTATCCGGAGATGAGACAAAAGACTATGCCCGTTCGACGTTCAATGCGACACGGGCTGCGATTGAAGATCATGAACACTTTGCGCTTTACAGTCTGATTGCTTTCGGTATTTCCTTTGTATTGTTGATTTTCAATTATCGATCAAATAAAAAAATGCTTCTTATCTTCAGTCTAATCGTCGCTGTGATTGGTAGTGGATTACTTGCTTATGCCGGTCATCTCGGCGGACAGATAGTCTATAAATAACACAGACCAGTAAAGCGTCTCTTCAACGATAAAAAATCCCGTTTCCGATGAATGGAAACGGGATTTTTCTGTAGATTGATTTGCTTACTTCCGGTGTGTCCGTCCTGGGCGACGATTATTCGACCGGCGTGTATTGCCACGGCCTTCCGTTGTCGGCTTTTTCGTGCCTTTACTCTGGTCATGCTGTGCCCGAATCATTTCATCTGACAATTCGACGACGATTGGTGTAACTTCGACCCCAAGTTCGCGTTCCATGTCACGGAAACTCCGACCGTCTTTCGGTGTGACGATTGAAATCGCGACGCCGTCGTTCCCGGCACGTCCCGTCCGCCCAATCCGGTGGACATAGCTTTCTGCATCGTCCGGCAAGTCATAGTTGAAGACGTGTGTGACACCTGTGACATCCAGTCCGCGTGACGCAACATCGGTCGCAATCAAGAATGGTGTTTTCCCTTGATAGAACTTCGACATCGCCTTTTCACGTTTTCCTTGCGTCAATCCACCGTGTAACTCGTCCGTCGGATAACCTTGCATTTGCAATTCTTCGTTTAATTTCGTTACGCGACGTTGCGTCCGACAGAAAATGATTGCGGCATACGGGCGCATTTCGTCGAGCATCGTCCGAAGTGTCGCTTGCTTACGACGATCCGTCGTTTCGACGACGAATTGTTCAATCGCATCGACCGTTACTTTTTCAGCTTCGACTTGAATTTCAATCGGGTCACGAAGGTACGTTTTCGCGAGTTGCTCGACTTTTGGTGGCATCGTCGCAGATAACATGACGAATTGACGATCGACCGGTGCTGCTGCGATGATATCTTCGATTTCCGGTAAGAAACCAATTTGAAGCATCTGATCGGCTTCATCTAAGACGAGTGTCTTCAGCGCGCTCAAATCGAGTGTTCCCCGTCCGACATGGTCTAAAATTCGTCCAGGTGTCCCGATGATGATTTGCGGCATCCGTCCGAGACGTTGGATTTGTTTAAAGACATCTTGTCCGCCGTATACAGCAAGTGCCCGAATGTCTTCCATATTCCGAATCAACTTATGTGTTTCGTCGGCAATCTGACGCGCAAGTTCACGTGTCGGTGCGACGATCAATGCTTGAACCGTTTTACTCTCTAAATCGATTTGCTCGAGAATCGGTAACAAGAAGGCAAGTGTCTTCCCTGTACCTGTTTGTGCTTTTCCTATTAAATCACGTCCCGCAAGCAAATGCGGAATAGCTTGTTCTTGAATCGGTGTCGGTTGTTTGATGCCTTGTTTTTGTAGTTTTTTTATCCACAGTTCTTGAATGTTTAATGTTTCGAATGTTGACATAGTATCCTCCTAAAAATTATCCACAGAAAAAAGCTGTGGATAACCTGCTTCGCATAGACAAAAACAGTTATCCACAGCCGTGCTTTTACTAGTATACACAATTTACGCGTTTGTTGCTTCCTGTTTTAGCTTTCGATCGAGTACAAACGTACCAAACGGAATGAAGGATGCGATAAAGGCGATACCTGCTTTGACAAACGACCAGCGGTATTTAAATTTAACGACGACAAGCCATAACGCATACATGACAAACAACACACCGTGCATGGCTCCAACGACCGAGACTGCCTCAGGAATTCCTGCCATATATTTTAACGGCATCGCAATCAGCAACAATACTAAAAATGAAATTCCTTCTACAATCGCAATTAACCGAAATTGACCTAACGTAGTTCTTAACATCCCGTCACTCCTTTTCGTGATTCCTTCTTTTAGTATACGGGACGTCGACGTATCTGTGACCCGTGTCACAGGATTGTCAGATTTCGAGTGGACGAAGACGTGCTTCAATCTGCTCACGTTGTGGTTCTAAAAATGGTGGTAGTGCGAGTGTCTCGCCTAACTCCTCAATCGATTCATCTGTCGCAAATCCCGGTGTATCCGTCGAAAGCTCGAATAAAATATGATTCGGTTCCCGAAAATACAAGGCTTGGAAGTAATGGCGATCAACTTTTCCGGAGTTCGGAAGACGGTAGTGGTTTAAACGCTCGACCCATAGATCATATTCCGCACTGTTCGGTACGCGGAACGCGACATGGTGGACACCGCCGCGACCAAGACGTTCTCGATCGAGATCCGGTCGCGCTTCGAGGTGGACTTCGGCTCCGATTCCTCCTTGACCCGTTGCATACACTTCAATATCCGCAAACTCACCCGCAAGCGACGGATAACTGCCGATTTTTTTAAAACCGAGGACTTCCGTCAAAACGAGCGCTGTTGGTCCCGGGTCGTTAACGGTCAATGTCACGGCACCTAAGCCGACGATTGCATGTTCTGCTGGAATCTCGTCGTGTTTCCACGGCACGCCACCCGGGACGCCTAGTTCCCCATCTTCTGCGACGAGAATCAGACGTGTTCCTTCTTGATCACGAAAGGCAAGCGTTTGTCGCCCTGCCCGTTCGATGATTGAATCATGATCAATCTCTTTTTGCTCAAATCGCTGTTCCCAAAACTTGAGCGATGCTGTTGTTTTCACACGCAGGGATGTCGAAGAGATGCTCGAGGCTCCCGGTACACCTGTCCCAAGATGCGGAATGTCGAAGAACGTCAGATCAGTCCCCGGATTTCCTTCCGCGTCCCCATAAAATAAATGATACGACGTCGTGTCGTCTTGGTTCACTGTTTTCTTAATTAAGCGCATTCCAAGGACTTGCGTGTAAAATTGATAGTTCCGTTCCGCCATCCCGGTCAAAATTGAAACATGATGAATACCGAGTAATTCCATCTTTGCCACTCCCTTTTGAATTTGATTATATGCAAAGCATAGCGCACAGATATCTTAAATTCAAGATATTAAGACAATAAAAAAACCGCTCTTCTGAAGAAGAGCGATTGAATAGTTGAAATTAAAGTTTTACGACGTTAGCAGCTTGTGCTCCACGTGCGCCTTCAGTGATTTCGAATTCAACTTCTTGACCTTCGTCAAGTGATTTGAAACCTTCACCAGTGATTGCTGAGAAATGTACGAATACGTCTTCTCCGCCTTCAACTTCGATGAAACCGAAACCTTTTTCTGCGTTAAACCATTTTACTTTACCTGTGTTCATGGGAACAACCTCCAAAAATAAATTACTTAATACATATGACGATGCATATGAAAGAAATTCATTATTGTCCCGAAATACATGGAGCGACGAAAAGATTGTTCGTGACGCAATGTGAATCAGTAGTGACAATAACAATATTAAGCTAACGTCAGTATAGTATGGATGCGCTTTAAAAGTCAAGTTGTCTGACCAATATTTTTTCCAATTGATTCCACTTTTCAAAAGAAAAACAGACCTGGTTTCCCAGATCTGTTTTGTTCTTAACGGTGGATCCAGACAGCTCCAGCAGAGTTATCTTTCGCTTCACCGATGACTTGAATTTTAAGACCATTGTTCGGAAGAAGTTTCCCTGCATCCGGAATCAATTGGTTGATATACGATTTAGAATCATCGAATTTCGTTACACCTGAGAGACCTTTGTAGTCGTAAAGACCACGTGTTGGTGAATCGATCAACCAAGAAGGTGCTTTATCGTAGCTGAATGCAGCATCCGCAACTTGGTAACGTGTGCTACCTGATACGACTGGCTTGCCTTTAAGCGTACCAACGATTGCCTCAGGGTGTGAATCGACGACACCGAGGAATCCTTCACCCGGGTGAACACCGACCCAGTTATCTGTGAAGCTAGAATCTGCGTACCAAACGACGAGACCTGTGTTGTATTTCACACCACGCGCATGCTCAAGTGCTTTATCTGAGCCTGCGTAGTTACGCCATTCGAGGTAGTACGCATTGTCTGCATAGCTGAAGCCGTCAGACGCGATGAAACCGTCGAGTTTAAACTTCGGTGTACCTTCTGCATCATCTTCGAAGACGACTTTACCGTCGACTGTCAATTTCGCGTTATCAAGTGCGAAACCGTCGAGTGCAAGACCAGCATCAGCTGTGTAATCAAATTTAAGTGTTACTTTTTTGCCTGCAAATTCGCTGAGGTCGTATGATTTATCGACCCATGCACCTTTTGAAGACTCAGCACGTTGATCACCATCAGTATCTTCGTCACCGATGACGTCGATGACTTTTTCTACTCCACCAGCTGTTGCCGTAACTGTCAAGAAGTCATAATCGAACTCGACATCAAAGTACGCTTTGTAATCAAATTTAGCAGCTTTAGCAGCTGTCAAATCGAATTCTGGTGACGTCATTGACGTATGAAGATCGTTTCCTTTTGTGCTGTAGTAGTATTTTTTACCGAACGCCGGTGAAATTCCTTTGACCGGTTTTTTCGGTAAGTCTACTTTGATGATTCCTGGGTTTTTCGATTTTGTAACACTTTGATCGATATAAGAAGCAGTTCCTGCTTTTGATAACGAATCAAAATCGATTGTCTCGATATTCGCCCAGTTTCCACCCATCACGTTTTGGAAGAATTCTTTATTTTGTGGTGAGAAACTTGTTGGTTCTGTTCCGGCAACTTTCCCGTTCCAGCTACCGCCACTCATGATTGACCATGATGCGACCGGCTCGCCTTGACCTGTGTACTGTGTGTCGTACTCATCTGGAAGACCTAAGTCATGACCGAATTCGTGTGCGAAAACACCGACCGCGCCGTCTTCAGGTTGAACCGTGTAATCGTAGGCAGCCATTTTACCGCCCCAATAGTTTACTTTCGCTACCGAGTCAGCAACAGGATATACGTTGCCGAGTGTCCAACGGTGTGACCAGATTGCGTCATCTCCGAGCGTTCCGCCCCCAGCTTCTTGTCCTGTTCCTGCATGGATGATCATCAAGTGATCGACGAGGCCGTCCGGCTCGTTCAAGTCGCCGTCTCCATCCATATCGTATTGGTCGAATTGATCGTACTCTGCTAAGTTGATGCCTGATTTTACTGCAGCATTCAACGAATCTTTGACGAGACCACGTGGACCCTTAGCGCCTGGAAGGTTATCGTTTCCGCCCGCTGGATTATCCGAACCGTAGTCTTTGGCTGTACCTGGAACTGTTAACCAGTTCGAGACCTTACCATCAACCGTGTAGCTTCCGCCCGACTGTTCTTCATAATACTGTTTAAACGTCTTGACCTTGTCTCCGTTAAAGAGTTCGAACTCTTTATTACCAAACATTAAATCTTGATAATGCTTTTGGTTGAAGTCATTCGAATACATGTATCCATCTTCTTGCACAACATTGTTATGCTTAAAGTCACTGTACTCAACGAGTAAAACAAGGACTTTATCTGTCCGTGTATCACCGTTGTATTTTGCTTGTTTAGCTTTGTCGACTTTGACAAACCCATCTTTTTTACCTTTTTTATAATTATTGTGCTTCTTGTTCAACTGTTTTGCGAGTTGATCTTTTTGTTTCGTCAAAAAGTCTTTTGTTTTTTGATCGAATTCTTTCGCTTTTTCTGACTCATGTTCAGCTGCTGGTTTACCATTCGACTTTTTATCCAAATACTTTTGGACAGCCTTTTGTTTCTCAGCTGCAGATGATGCTTTTGAGACGACCCCACGATCCTGCAATACTTTTAAGAGACGTTCCTGATCAACTGTGTTCAAGTCCATCGGCGCTCCTACTGCTGCTTTTTCAGCAGCATCAACAGATTTTACCTTCCCACCAGGTAAAACCGGACTAACTGCGAATGCAGCTGCCGTGATTCCAGATAAAACGGCTAAGCTAAGCTGTTTCTTTTTCCCCACGTGAACTTACCCCCTATGTAGTAGTGAAAAGCACACTTTTAATATACTTTTCTGAATATTCAAATCATATGTTATTTTAGTTCGTTAATCAATTAGTTTTTGTATAATTAGGACTTTATAACTATACCTATTTTTGGAATTTAGTTTAATATTCTTACATCGTGCCGATATTAATAAGATAGACCATTATATAGTACTAGAAAAATTCTTTGCTGCACGCTTTGATTAAGAAGAGGAGGAATTCCATGCAACCTTTAAAACGTTTTGAGCGACAAGTCTTAACGAACTATTTAATCGGCTCATTCGTTGCCGTTTTCGGTGTCGGCAGTTTGTTCATCTTCGAAACACTGACCTTCAGTCCACAAGAGCGGATGCTCTTGCTTGGTATCATGGCAGGATCTGTCACCCTGATGTTCAGCTTGGAATATACAATCTATCGCCGACACGTTCGGTCCCTTTATATAGTATTTCAATCAAAACAGCCCACTGCTGACGAATTGACAATTGCTTTTCAGACGACGCATCGCTTCCCGGTTTTGACGATGCAACGTATTCTCGGTCCACACTTTCTCGGATTATCACTTCCTTCTTCTACCTTGACAGCTTTCGCCATATACCGTGGTTGGCTCGACATGCCCTACTATTTGATTGGTCTCGCTTGTTTCGGGGCGATTCTCGTCGCGATTCTTCATGCTCTGATTGAATTTTTCCTCACTTACCGGGTCACGGAACCGATGTTGCTCGAGTTGACGAAACGATCTCAGGCGGCAGGTTACGGCGACATCGTCTTAAAGAAACAACATATGGTCAGCTTGCGCCAAAAAATGTTGATTAGTACACTCGTCATCGGTGTATTTCCAATCTTACTGTTCGTCCTCGCTTCTGCCGTTCAGTTAACGGAAAACGAAAGTCTTCAGTCTTATTGGAGTTGGGCAACGTTAATTTTGATTGTCATCCTCTGCCTTGCGACATTTTGCAGTCTTCTACTATATGAAAACATCAAAAAACCGATTCTTGCTTTGCAAGAAGGAGTTGCTCAAATCGAGTCGGGTCAATTGAATACGATTTCCAATCCCTACTCCGATGAATTCGCACACTTGATTGGCGGATTTAATTTGATGGTTGAAGGAATCGAAGGACGCGATTTAGAAAATGAACGCCTTTTAAATAGTTTATTTACGTTGTTTGCCGCGACTTTAGATGCTCGCGATCCTTATACGGCAGGGCATTCTTTACGGGTAGCGGAATATTCCGTTGAAATCGCCCGTGCCGCTGACTTACCTGATGAACAAATCGAGTTATTACGAAAGTCTGCTCTTCTTCACGATATCGGTAAAATCGGTATCCGAGATGCCGTTCTTTTGAAGGAAGGACGGTTAACGGAAGAAGAATTCGATGAAATCAAACGCCATCCGGTAATCGGTGTCCATATTTTATCGCAAGTTGATTTACCAGAGACGTTACAACCGATTCTTCCTGGGGTAAAGTACCATCACGAGCGTTATGATGGCAAAGGCTATCCGGAAGGCTTGACCGGCGACGCGATTCCGCTTTTCGGACGAATCATGGCAATTGCCGACGCCTATGATGCCATGACTTCCGATCGCCCCTATCGAAAGGGGATGCCCGCTGAACGAGCATTGTCGATTCTTGAAGAAGGAAGCGGCACGCAGTGGGACGCAACTTTTACTAAACTTTTCTTAGACTTAAAACGACGGAACTTGACTACTGCTTCTTGATTTCTGACGAAAGGAGTCTCAAATGCATCCTAAAATTGTTGAACGTCACGAGCTTTATGTAATCGGACTCAGCATGACGTGCGAAGAAAATGAACTCCATACATTGATGCCTGAACTATGGCGTGAATTTTCACGTCGGGCGCATGAAATTCCGGCAGTCGTACCGGACAGTTTTCCGTTAGATGTTTCGCTTGCCCATCGCGGAACGACCTATACGCAATGCGTCGGCTTACCTGTCTCTTCACTCGAACGGGTTCCTAAGGGAATGAAAGGATACCATCTTCCTCCCGCTCGCTATGTCTTTTGGAGACATGAAGGACCAGACATCGAGATTTGGAAGTCGTTTGAAAAGATTCAACGTTTTGCACACAAACAAGGGATTGAACTTGATCCGCTTGATTTTAAAATCGATGAGACACGCGAAGGCACGCATCACTTATATCAACGAATTCTCTAAGGACTACTCAAATGAGTAGTCTTTTCCGCGTGTAGACAAACTCTAGCGTGAACTTACGATATCGAGACGGATTGTGCTCTAAACCGTCTGCATGCCCGACTTTTCCCTCCTGGTATTACCTACAAAGCGTCACGTTTCGTTGACTGCTACGGGAAAAGACGCTTCATCTACCGATAGTTCGTTGTCTACAGTTTGAGGACTACTCACAGAATTTAAGGCCAGAAAGCCCGTTGCTTCAGGGATGGGAGTGCTAGAAGAGTATTTCTTCACTCGATTTGTCTCAATGACTAAATTGTTCAGTACGGGTACTAAATACCTATTTTCAGAAAATTCTATTTAATCCGAATGCCTTATTCTCGTTCTCTATTTTGTTTGGCATAGTTAGACTCAACCCAAACAAGGAGGCGATTTATTTTGAAAAAGTTTCTCGCTACATCGCTTGTCGCAAGTGTACTTGTCGTTCCTACAGTCGTAGGCGCAGAAGGTCTTCAATCTGGTAAGTTGACGAAAGCATCGTCCGAGCCAGCTGCATCAATCGTTAAAGAGTATGTCGAAGGTAAAGGTGACTTCTCTGTACAAGATGTTCAAAAAGATGGATCATCTCACATCGTACGTCTCCAACAAGAAGTGGATGGCGTCCCGGTCTTCGGTAGTGTCGTCGTCGGTAACGTTGCGAAAGACGGTACTTTAAAAGCAATCGTCAATGATGCAGTCAAGGTCAAAGGGAAACCAGGTCTTGATAAGAAAATTGCAATCTCTGAAAAGAAAGCTTTAAAGTTGTATAAAAAATCAATCAAAGCAACAGAATTCGAAGTGGCTCCAACGAGTGAACTCGTTGTCTATCCAGTCAAAGACGATGCTGTCTATGCTTATAAAATCACATCGACTGTCTTAGCCGGCGACGAGCCGTCACGCTGGACATACTTCATCGATGCAAACTCTGGTAAGGTCATCAACAAATATGACCAACTGGCACATGCGAAACCAGTTACGACAATCACCGGAACAACGACAGTCGGTTCAGGTACGACGGTTCTTGGAACAAGTGCTACATTCAACACAACGAAAAATGGTTCTTACTACTACCTTCAAGATTCAACACGCGGTAAAGGCATCTCGACGTACGATGCAAAAAACCGGACATCACTTCCAGGATCACTTTGGGCGGATGCCGACAACGTTCTCAATGCTACTTATGACCGTGCCGCTGTCAGCGCACAAGTCAATGCAGTGAAAACATATGACTTCTACAAAAACACATATGGCCGCAACAGTTACGATAATGCGGGTGCAGCACTCAATTCAACGGTTCACTATTCTTCACGCTACAACAATGCGTTCTGGGATGGATCAAAAATGGTCTACGGTGACGGAGACGGTTCGACATTCACATACCTTTCTGGCGCACTTGATGTAGTCGCTCACGAATTGACGCACGCTGTCACGGAATACACAGCAGGACTCGTTTACCAAAACGAATCGGGTGCGATCAATGAGGCTGTTTCGGATATCATGGGAACAGTTGCAGAGTACTCAGTCGGATCAAACTTCGACTGGCTCGTCGGTGAAGACATCTACACACCAGGTGTAAGTGGCGATGCTCTTCGTTCAATGTCTAACCCTGCCGCTTACGGTGATCCAGACCACTACTCAAAACGTTACACAGGTACGGCTGATAACGGTGGTGTCCACACGAACTCTGGTATCGTCAACAAAGCCGCTTACCTCTTAGGTAACGGTGGTACACATTACGGTGTCACTGTACCAGGCGTCGGCGTACCGAAACTTGGTGCCATCTACTACCGTGCCCTTAACGTCTACTTGACTCCGACTTCGAACTTCAGCTACCTCCGCGCAGCAGTCGTTCAATCGGCAAAAGACCTTTACGGTTCTTCAAGTGCTGAAGCAGCCGCTGCAGCAAAATCATTTGATGCAGTTGGCGTCTACTAAGAAAACCTCCTCCCAAGGATTTTCTCTTTCCTCTCGAGTCGATGACTCGGGAGGTTTTTTATTGTGGATCCAACGCAAAAAAGCACGTTCACTTGACGGAATGAACGTGCTTCAGACTTTAGATAAAATGAAAGATAGGACTGTGCATCTTTGTGAGATGACGATCCTGTCTTTTTTGCCGTTGCGTTCAAATCCAACTCGCCATGTCCGGCTTTTGACTAGAGAACCTGACTAGCTTCAGTCTCAATCGATTCATTTCCCAAGATCACGTGCGAGACGCAAGCGCGTCGAACCGTTATCCGGGAATGCCTTGAGCTGTAATTTCTCACCCTCGTACCATGTGCCGTAATCCGTCTTTACGACCGGATCACCAAGTGCTGTTAAACCTGACGCTGAGACATTCATCCAGTCAATTGCTTCGACTACTCCATCTGATACGACGAGCAAGTACCCGGCGTTCGAGAAATGGTACGTATTGACGGCATCTTTTTGTGTGTTGCCGAGCTTGCCATACTTCGCCTCAAACGTTTCAAGCGGTTTCCCGAGGTATTGTTCCGGCTTGTCAATCGGCTGATTCGCGACGACTTGTCCGAGTGTCGAAAGGAGTTTCTCATCCTTTAAACCAGCCGGTGCCTCCATCTGAACGTCCGCTTCCGGAATGTACCCTTCGACTGCATCACTCAACTTCAAGTGAACCATCCCATCCTTCGCGTCGAGTACTTCATAGACATCCCCTAAGTCCGCCTTATAGATGACACTGGTCCGATTTGCATCTTGATAGACATCCGCAAACGGTCGTTTGATCCATGCTGCTGAACTAATCTCAGGTGCTGCTTCTTTTTTCGATTTCTTCGACTCTTTTTTCTTCGCTTGATCGGCCGAATCTTTTTCTTTATCCTTTGACGTTTCTTTGGCCGAAGCATCTGTTTTCGGTGTTTCGACCGTCGACGTCGCTTGCGAAGGATCGTTATGCGCGACCATATAGCCCCATCCGCCGACGATCAAAGCCGTCGCCAATAGACCACCGAACGCAATGCCACGCCGGTTGCGCTTTTGTTTCCGACGCATGTGACGCGATTGCCGTGCCTGATCGTGCTCTTGTTCCTGTTGACTCATATTTGGTTCCTCCTGAATTGACCGAGTGATGTTTCATTCACTATACCATCTAATCCAGAACCAAATTGTTTAAATTTCGATGACAGTTCTGCCTTGATGTGTCCCTTCAAGCAACGACTTGACGACTGCCGGAACATCACTCAACGCTTTCATTTGGACCATCTCGGCAATCGATAAATGCCAGTCGTTCGCGAGATGATTCCATAAACGCTCACGCTCTGTGATTGGTAACTGAACAGCATCGATTCCAATCAAACGAACACCACGTAAGATGAACGGATAGACGGTCATCGTCAGTTCAGCACCACCGACGTTACCACACGTCGTGACGAGACCCCCATATTGCACGTAACGGATGACTGAAGCAAGTAGCGGACCACCGACCGTGTCGATAATACCGGCATACAGTCCTTTTTTCAAAGGTCGCGTTGTTTCTTCCAGAAGTGACTGGCGTGAGATGACTTCTGCGACACCTGCTTGCTTCAAGCGATCATGCTCGGCTTCTTTCCCGGTCACGGCATGGACTGTAAACCCGAGTTTCACGAGGAGCGCGACCGCGACACTGCCGACGCCGCCCGTCGCTCCCGTCACGAGGACCGGACCATCTTGCGGTGCGACACGTTGAACGAGTTCATCAATCGACTGGGCAGCTGTCAGACCAGCTGTTCCGTAACTCATCGCTTCAAGCGTCGTGATGCCGTTCGGTAGCGGCGTAATCCAGTCCGCCGGCACGCGGATATACTCCTGGAAACCACCCGATGTATTCATTCCGAAATCAAAGCCGTTGACGACGACCGCTTGTCCTTCGCTGAAGCGTTCATCAGATGATGTTACGACATGACCTGCCGCGTCGACGCCTGGTGTATGTGGGTAATTTTTCGTCACCCCTCGATTTCCTGTGACCGATAACGCATCTTTATAGTTGATGCACGAATAGGCGACACGAATCAACACATCACCTGCTGGTAAGTCGTCGACTTGTTTTTGTTCGAGTGCCCCGACGAATTGTCCTTCTTCCTCACGTACGACGAATGCTTTAAATGAATTTTTCATATCAATTCCTCCTTCAAGATTTACTATTCCCCTAGCCTATACCCGAACTAAAGTAGTGGTCTACCTTTTTTTAAGGAATAACAAGATGTTATGCATAAAAAACCGCGATGCCGAAGCAATCGCGGTTTTTTGGCATCTGACGGAAAAAGTCTTTTCCGCAGGTAGTCAAAAGTGACAGGTAAACATGTCATCGGTCCGTGGTCATAGGTGTGCCGTGGCCGTTGTGATTCCCTTGTGGAAGCGTTTGAGAGTCAGAAATGCCATCCTTGATCAGGAGTCTCACCTGATCAAGGCTTACATATAACGGTGACCGTCAAAATCAATTTCCGTTCGGTAATTCGCGGCATTGATCGCATTCGAGATTCGGTGAGCAGCCCGCTCCATCTCTTGTGCCTTGATCCGGTATGCCTCAGGATCGTACAAAGCATGCCGGATGACCGTCGTTCCTTCAAATCCATACTGGAATTCGCGTTTCGGACGTGCGGCGAGTTCTTGGAACTGTGTCGCTTTTGCCCGTAATTGAGTCGCCAGTTCAATCGCTTCGACGAGCGGAATTGCTCCTTCTGTCGTCTCGATGGTCGTTGACAAGTTTGCTGCATAGACCAGCCGATCGAGTGTCCGCATATCACGCCTGACTGCATCCATCGCCGACTCGACATCGAGTAACGTCCGTTCTTGACCAGTCGGTAGGGCATCCCCTTTTTCAAGGTCGATGAATGCAATACGCTCCATCTCTTCGACTAGTTGCTCCAATTGTTTCCGTAAGATACTTTTTAGTTTCACTGCGTCTGCTAAGTACATTCTTCAGTCCCCCGTTTCCTGACCTTCTGTTCCATGATACGTCGGGACTTTCTAAAAGGTTTCATCGGAATCGGTTGAGATAATTTGAAAAATCATGTTTGATGTCTGTCAGCGCGGTCGATGGCACTTGAATTGATTGTTTTGAATCATACCGGATTACCTCATATAGATGCTGCAGTTCGGTTGACGGATGAAAACCGATCCGTCCGAACCACTCGCTGAACGACTCCGTCTCTCGGCGTTTCAGCCGCGCCGGCAACTGACGATTGAACAAAACGACCTGTTGCCGAACTTGTTCGACCGGCAATGGCGGGAACGTTTCCTCTGAATTCACCTTAGTCTGTCGATATTGCTGCGGTGGCGTCACTTCGTCTTCGAGCGCATCTTTTGGCCGACCACGGCGTTTTCGGAAGCGACGGACGAGCAGGACAAGCAAGAGGACAGCCGCTCCACTAAACCCGAGTAAGAAGTAAGGAAAGCCTCCGTCCTCTTCGATTCCCACACCTTTTTCAGCATGTTTAAATCCAAGTGAGATGAATTTTAATTTATCGTTGAGTTTTCCTCCCATTTCACCTTTTTCATCCGTCTCGTAACCATAAATCACACCCTCAGGTTTCGGTTCTTTCTTCCAAAGTAACTTCAGCCACCACCAGTCGAGCGGCTTGCTTTCACAATCTTCTCTGCACTGTTGCGCCGTCGCCGTCGCCGGAAAAACCTCGACATCACGCAGTGCTTGATAACCCGTCTCGACTAACGGTTTCATGATCCCAAGTGCCAACAAAACTATACCCATCATCAACAGTAATCGACTTCGAAATCGCATGCTCCCACCTCTTTAATGTCATTTTTATCCATTATATAATGATTCAAGCCTAATTAACGGAATTTTTTGATTTTACTTTAAAAGAGCTTGAACAACAGACGGGATGGGAAAAGGAATGTAGTGATTTTTAGAGAGGAGTTCAATCATGGTCATATTAGAAACTACACACGATCCCTATCAAAACGGGCGATTGATTGCTGAATATACGGAAAGTAACACGAACCTCGCTGCCATTACCCATGCTGAACAATTGATGAACGAAAGTCCGTTCGTCGCGCCTCGGCGTGCGCCGCATCCGAGCCGCTACTTACGGTCGTTGATTTCGCCGCTTTTTTTAACGGACCGCGCTAAACATATCTTGCCTCTGACAAAAGCATTCGTCAGTGAACAGGATGAGGTCCGGCCGAGCTGGTTCGGTCGACTCACCTATGAATTCGAACAACTGGCCTGTCAGGTCGAAAAAGTCGATGTCCGGACGTACGGGGCTGTCGGTGACGGAAAGACCGATGATACGCTTGCTTTCAAGGAAGCACTTGCTGACGGACATCGGCAAGTCCACGTCCCTGCGGGCACATACATCGTCCGCGGGATCCGGCTCCCGAACTTTACGATTTTGACGGGCGACGGGAAAGGCCGGACGATTATAAAATTACATGATGATGCCCCAAAAGGACGCCGGTTGATCACGAATCAGAACTACTTACTCGGTAATCATCATCTCCTTGTCGAGAAGATGACCCTCGACTGGAACATCGCACGAATCGGTGATGCTAAAAAGAGCAGTACATGGGGCAACCATTCGAGTTGTCTGACCTACGCCCATGTGACGTACGGCTGGGTCTTCGACGTCGAGGCAGTCGATCCCGGGCTCCATTGTTTCGACATTTCGACACCTTACTACAATTACAACGGGGACGGCGCACGGGCGAATTTAAGTAGTTCCTTCATTTGGTTCGACGGCTTGACAGGATCCGGATTCGGCGACGATGGCATCACGACGCATCATAGCGATCACTTATTCATCTCGAACTGCTTCATGCATGACCCGAGCGGGCGAGCCCACGCCGTCGGTTTTTCGAATTCGAATGGGATTGAAATCGATGATGGCTCGCGCGATGTCTGGTTGTTCAACAATGCGACGTCCCGTTGTTTCGGTGGGCTTGAAATCAAGGCACATGCGACATCGTCCGCTGCTTCGACCGTCAAAATCGTCGGGCACCTCTCAATCGATGATCATCGCTCGTTCAACTTCCGCCATATCGGCCATCATCAAGCAACGGACCCGACGTCACAAACTGCCTATAACATCATCGCGACACGGCTCGTCGCGCAGACGCCTCAATACACACCGCTCTATGCAAACTCAAAACCGCGGGCACTCGTCGTCTCGGCGTATCGGAACGTCGTCATTCACGACTTCACCGTCCTCGGTGACCCGAACTATGATTACCAGGAACAGCCGGTGATCGGAATCCAGTACAAGGCGAAAAACGTCACCTTGAGCCAAGTCAAGATGACGGGATTCCGTCAGGCTAAAACGGACATTCAAGTCTTCGGTGGTGAAAATGGGGCAGACGACGTCCGGCTCGTCGATGTCCGGATTGAAGATTCCGCACGCCACGGGATTACGATCGGCCCCCACATTGAGCGCATCCGTTTGATGAACGTCGCGATCAAAGGGAACGGGACGGTCGGATTGAATGCTAAATCCGAACCGGAGCTTGAACGCTTCATCGCAACCGGTTATCAAGTGCCTGTCCGGACCCATCCGTCCGCATAAAAGAAGCTCTGCCTGACCTCGGTCAGTGCAGAGCTTTTTCTCATTGGGCGCGGAGATAAGCAAGGACACGTGTATCGATTGTACGGTCCTGATGCTCACGCATCTCGAAATTCTCCGTATGCAGGTACGTCCGGAAAGCTTCTTCGAACGATCCCCGGTAACCGAGTTCGAGTAATTTATCCATCACTTCCGATTCAAGCGCATCATCAATCGGCTTGATTTCTTCCGGTTTACTTGGTTGCAGGTAAAGGGTGTGAAGTTGATAAATCCGCTCGAGCTCTTGAATCGGACTCGGGTGATCGTCGACACGCAAATCGATGTAGCGGTCATTGAAACCACCATATCCACCGTTTTCCTTGACGACGAGGAGCGCAGCCGACTGCATTCCGCGTGAGTCACCGCCTGCTGCTTGTCCGGCAGCGAGGGCACGTAACAACCGTTCACCGAGCGGTCCGTCCGTCGCCTCGAACACACGGGCCATCTCTTTGACCGTGTTGCCGTCGACTAAAATATTCCCTTGCGCGGCAAAATGTTTACCGGCGATTCCACCTGCCCAGTCGTTACAGGCGTCTCCTGTGAAAGTTGCGCTCCGCCCAGCTGCGTCAACGATTCCGACTTGCCGCTCTGCCCGTCCTTCGTCCGCCTCGGTCAACAATTTTAAGACTTCTTCCGCCGACTTCCCTTCAGAAATCATCCGTAACCCTTCCGGACCATATGTCGTATTCGCAAATGATTGGGTCGCGATTGCCCCGACACCTGCTTTTGCAAACGGGACGGCGCTCCCGACCGCGAGAAACTTCGATTGAACAGCGACTCCCCATGCTTGTTCTTTTTCACAATAGCCAACGATTGAATATGTCATGTTGAAATCCCCCTTATGAACTTATAACTAACGTTCGTCTTAGAAGTTCCCGATTCCTGCACGGGAAAAACCTTCCGCGCCCATTGCACGGAAGGTCGACGTTCATTGAATCCCTAATGTGACGGCGAGAAGCAAGGCGACGCAAGCAAGTGTCACCCAAATCGCAAACAACTTCCAGACGAATCGTAACCATTTTTCATACGGGATGCCGGCAATTGCAAGGAACGCCATCAAATGGGCACTCGTCGGGAAAATCATATTCGTCAACCCATCCCCATACTGGAAGGCGAGGACTGCGACTTGTCGTTCGATCCCTAATAGATCAGCGAGCGGAGCCATGATTGGCATCGTCGTCGCTGCTTGTCCACTCCCGGATGGAATGAAGAAGTTCGTAATCAACTGGACGATGTACATGCCGATGACGGCAAGCGACGTCGGTAAATGTCCGACCGCGTTCGATAAACCATAGATGACTGTGTCGATGACACGGCCGTCTTCCAAGATGACGACGATCGCACGTGCGAAGCCGACGATTAACGCACCGAACGTCACCGCTTTCGCCCCGTCAATCAAACTTTCGAACGTCCGATTGACACCGAGCGTCGCGATTCCGGCAAGCATTCCGATGATGAGGAACGATGCCGTCAACTCCGTTAAGTACCAACCCCACTCAAAGATTCCAATAACGTTCAGTGTGATGCCACCAATCAAAACGATGAGGACGAACGCATGCTTCTTCGAAAACCGCGAAAATGTTGTCGTTACTTCTTCTTTCCGATGTTTCTCTAAGTCATAGACTAAGCTGCGCTCCGGGTTTTTTTTAACCTTTTGGGCATAGTTCATGACATATAAAATCGTCACGAGTAAAAAGGCTAAGTAGATTGCGGTCCGGTAACCAATCCCACTGAACAATGGCACTTCGGCAATCGACTGTGCAACACCAACCGTAAACGGATTGAGCATCCCGCCGGCAAAACCGACCGCTGCCCCGAGACTGACGATGGCTGCGCCCGTCATCGCATCGTAACCGAGTGCCCGGGCGAGCATGATACCGATCGGGACGAAAATAATCGTTTCTTCTGCCATGCCGATCGTCGCTCCAGCAACCGAAAAGACAAACATCGTCATCGGAATCATGATATGACCCTTTTGACCAAATCGATTAATCAATTGATTGATTCCGGATTCGATCGCTCCCGTCTCACGGATAATGCCGAAGACACCACCGACGAGAAAGATATAGAAGATGATGCCAGCACCCGCTTCCATGCCTTTTGGTATCGCTTCAAACAATCCAAACAAATTAACGGGTGCCGACTCGACTGCCCGGTATGTACCATCGATGACGACCGTCTGTCCATCTTGTTTCTCACGATCAAATTGACCTGCTGGTAACGTATACGTCAAGATAACTGAAATCAGTAAAATCCCCATGATAATGGCATATGTATGAGGCATTTTAAAGAAAGAGCGTGAAGACGGATCTTCCTGGACTTTACGTTCGTTCATTTAGTTGCCTCCTCTTAAGTCTGAATCTAGCTACTCTTAAGATAATGCCCTATTTTTGGAAAAAATAACAGGCATTCGAGGTCTTTTAATTTTTTTGTAACAAAAAAGAGAACTTTCGTTCGATTTAAACATAAAAAAAAAGCCTGACAATTGCCAGACTTTCCTCCTACTTATGCAGTGAATGTTTGAACATCAAGTGGTTTAGCAAGAGCAGTTTGTGCAAATGCAACGAACTGTCCGAAATGCGCACTCGTGTTGTGTGATTCGATTGCTGCTTGATCTTCCCATTTCTCAATCATCATGAAGACATTTACGTCTTCTGTGCTTTGGAACAGGTCATAGCTGACGTTTCCTGCTTCTAAGCGTGAACCGTCGATCAATGCTTTAGTAGCCTCCAAAAATTCAGTACGTTTTGCTGGTTGAACTTCTAATTTTGCTTCGATTGCGATCATGTAAATTCCTCCTTCAACTTTCGTTAACTTACATAGTTTAGCACCTCGATTATGCAAGTGCTATAAAGATGCTTAGAAGATTAATTTAATTCGATTTCGGGTAAAAAAATGTATCTTTTTTGACACCAGAGAGGAGCACACATGATGAGTATCGAGCTTTTTCGTTTCGAGGACGATGGTGTGATTCCAAATAATCCACGTTACCCGGTTTTGATTTATCGTCATGTCTTCGAAGACCCTTCTGCCATCGAAAAAACCTTCCGTGCGAACAATTGGCAAAACAGCTGGGTCGACGGTATTTTTGATTTCCATCATTACCATAGTGTCGCTCATGAAGTCATCGGTATTCTCGAGGGACACGCCAGCATTCAGATTGGAGGACCGCTCGGGAAAACGTTTACGCTGACTGCTGGGGATGTCATCGTCTTACCTGCCGGAACCGGACATAAAGCGCTTGATACGAGTCGTCGCTTCAAAGTGGTTGGTGCCTATCCAAATGGTCAAGACTACGATACGTTGACAGGTGAATCCTGCGAACGACCGGGTAATCTCGAGCGGATTGAACGCGTCGAGCGTCCATCGACCGACCCCGTTTATGGCCAGTCAGGTCCTTTGCTTGAGCATTGGTAAACAAACGATTGACGTTTTTTTCTTATCCATCCGTGGTAAAGCCTATTATTGTGAATTTTGGAGGAGGAAGCGAGAATGAATGAGACAGAACGGACGATTCTACTTGCCGCGTTAAAACAACAGACGGTAGCATTTCCCGATTCAACACACGTTCGGGCATTCGGTCAAGGAACGTGGCACATGGGTGAAGAACCGACAAAACGACAAGCGGAAATCGAAGCTTTGAACGTCGGACTCGACAGTGGAATGGAATTAATTGATACCGCAGAAATGTACGGTGAAGGGGCATCAGAACAATTAATCGGTGAAGCAATCGAAGGACGACGTGAAGAAGTGTTTCTCGTCTCGAAGGTTTATCCTCATAATGCTGGCGGAGACAAGTTACGCGAAGCATGTGAACGTTCGTTACGTAACCTGAAGACGGATTATCTCGATCTTTACTTACTCCACTGGCGCGGTGACATCCCGCTTCAAGAGACGATCGATGGTCTCGAGCAGTTGAAGGCAGAAGGAAAAATTCGCCGCTGGGGTGTGTCGAACTTTGACGTCGCAGATATGAAAGAGTTACTCGCGTTAGAAAACGGTGATCAATGTGCCGTCAACCAAGTACTTTATCACCTTGGCTCACGCGGGATTGAATACGAATTGATGCCGCTCTTAAAAGAGCACGGCATTCCAGTCATGGCGTACTGCCCATTAGCAGAAGGCGGGAGTCTCCGGGAGAAGCTGCTTGATCACCCGACCGTTGAACGCCTTGCTGAAATACATGGTGTCGACCCGGCACAAATCTTACTCGCCTTCGTCGTGCGGAGTGGTGATGTCATCGCCATTCCGAAAGCCGGTCAGGCGAAGCACGTCGAAGAAAATGGTCGCGCCGCACTCTTACAACTAACTGACGAAGAATTCGCAGCACTTGATGAAGCATTCCCTGCTCCAACTAAAAAAGAATCGCTCGATATCGTCTAAGGAGGAATTTGCTTATGGATACGAAAGTCAAACTCGGAAAATCAGATCTCATGGTTCACCCGATCGGTCTCGGAACAAATGCCGTCGGGGGGCATAACCTTTACCCGAATCTCGATGAACAAGCAGGACGCGATTTAGTCCGTGTCGCCTTGATGAACGGCATCAACTTTTTAGATACGGCCTTTATTTACGGACCAGAACGTTCAGAAGAACTCGTTGGTGAAACGTGGAGCGATACGGTCGAACGCAAAGACGTCATCCTCGCAACGAAAGGCGCGCACAAAATCGTCGACGACGAGGTCGTCATCGATAACTCACCCGAGTTTTTGAAACAGTCGGTCGAAGAGAGCCTGAAGCGTTTAAAAACGGATTACATCGACTTGTTCTACATCCACTTCCCAGATGAAGCGACACCGAAAGATCAAGCGGTCGCTGCACTTGCCGAATTAAAGGAACAAGGAAAAATCCGAGCGATCGGTGTCTCGAACTTCTCACTCGAACAATTAAAAGAAGCCAATAAAGACGGGCACGTCGACGTCTATCAAGGCGAGTACAACTTGTTCAAGCGGGATGCAGAAAAAGAAATCCTGCCTTATATCCGCGAACACGGGATTTCATTTGTTCCGTACTTCCCGCTCGCTGCCGGATTACTTGCCGGAAAATATGATGAAAATACGAAGTTCGATGATTTACGTGCGAAGGATCCCCTTTTCCAAGAAGATGTCTTCAAAGACAACTTAGCAAAAGTCGAGCTACTTCGCCCGATTGCAAAAGAAAAAGAGGTTGACGTCGCGCATGTCGTCCTCGCTTGGTACCTTGCGCAAGATGGCATCGATGCCATCATTCCCGGTGCAAAACGTGCCGATCAAGTAACGGATACGCTCCGAACGATTGAAGTCGAGCTGACGGATGCAGACATTAAAAAAATCGATCAAATCTTTAGTTAACGCCATGCAAGCCCTCGGTCGCAAGATGACCGGGGGCTTGTTCATGAGCAAATAGCGCGAAAATCAAAAAGACAACACGTATGATAACAACAGAGGAGGCGATTTTGAAATGAAACATCATTTTCACTTAACAGCAGACTGGCCGGGAAACCGAAATGACATCGGCGACATCGAGACCGGTGACTTAAAAACGAAGATTTCGATTCCGGAAGCGATGGACGGTCCTGGCGTCGGAACGAATCCGGACGAAATGTTACTTGGCGCAGCCGCGACCTGCTACATCATCACGCTTGCCGCGATGCTCGAGCGCAGCAACATCAAAAAAGTATCGCTGACGATGGAGTCTGAAGGCATCGTCGATGTGACGAACGGCGTCTTTACGTATGATCAAATCATTCATCGTCCCACATTGATTTTACCTGCCGATACGACAGAGGCAATGGTCAAGATGGCACGTCGCCTCGCGGAAAAAGCGGAAGGTTCGTGCATGATTACCCGTGCGCTTGCAGGAAATGTAAAAGTCTCGCTTGAAGCGATGATTGAAGTCGAAAAATGATAGGAAGTTAACTGCAGATAAACCTTAATAGTAGATCATATGAATCTGATGTTCATTCTTCTAGTCGCTATTTTCCTTCTCGAATCGTCTTCCTGTGGCAAGCATCGCGCCGCTTCACTTCGTTGCAGGGTCGCTCTTGCTTGCTTTCCACTAGGAAGCGATTCGATTGAAAATAGCGACTGAACATAGAATAATTTTATTACTCACTTCTGCTCATTTAAAATGAGAAGTCTCTATACACTTTAAAGATTCAATGTGTCTATCCCCTGCGAGACCTTGCTCTATCTTCTTTTCTTACTTAGCATCCATGCGTTCCTTTAAAGATCTCTTCAACTCTTCATATGAATCATTTAGCTGTATTTTCATAAGTTTGTGTATCATGCGGTGGCAGCTTGCACATAATAATGCAAGGTCTTCTATTTCAGTAGTAGTTTGGCCATTTAAACTTAACGGCTTTTTGTGATGTGCTTCTATGTAACCATTCCCAAGCGTTCCGTAAGCTTCGAAGTAATCAAATTTGCAGATGTCACAGAATAAGTGACCATTTTTAAGTTCAAATAGTTCTTTGGCTTTTCTTACAACAGTCGCATTTCGTTCTGCTAAATAATGTACCATCATTTTTTTGGTACCTTCGTCGTATCCTTCACTCTCATACTTCATCAATTCTTCTTCGATTACTGAATTTAATCGGTCAATTTCATCGACAAAATATTCTTTTTTCAGTTGTAATATTTTTTTCATTTCACTTTCAAATTCAAAAAAATCGATAAAAGTATGATATTTGTTCATTTTGAACGATTTATCTGAAGTACCTAAAATTAATTTTAACTTTACTAGTTGTTGACTATCTAATAATACAAATTGGATATCTTTACTTGAAGTTAGATTATCAACATTTGTTACACAAAAGATCAAGTAATCATATTCACTTTCCTTTGTATCGCGTAGTCCATAATGATTGTTTGTTGTTCCACCTGCGGATCCTCGTATCCCAAACTTTACTTCACTTAGAATTAATTTATTACGTTCTTTTTTTAGTGGTATGTTATGTTCATTAGTAAATTCAATAAGCCATTCTCTCATCATTTTTTTCATTTTTTGTACATTATCTTGTTGAGTCATCTATACCTTACCTACTTTCTTTAAAAATGGAGGATAACTACTCATGGCTAATAAACAGAAGTCATCTGGTAATACACATACCAGGAATACTTCCCTTTACTTAAAAGAATTAATTCAAGAACATCCTCAAGCACAACATCATAATGATCCTGATTTGATGGTCGCTAAATTTCTATACATGAATTTTCCTAATCTAAAAGACGTAAAATCGAAGTTCGATTTCTCACGCCCAGATCATCATCCAGATTTGTACCTTTATCTTGAAAATAAAACTGTTCCCGTTCATCTATTCTCCATCAAAAAAAACGGAAAAATTCAACTGAAAAATCCGGGTGCCAAATCATTTTTACATAAGTACTTTGCTTTTCCCGAAGCGCAAGAACAGTTAAATTCTCTCATCTCTCAAGAACAACGATTTTTATATGAACATATTCTTTTACAAAATAGATTCCCTCATTTGTATTTGTCGGATGCGGAATTAAAAAAAGTAGTTCGTGGGCTAACGCTCGAAGAAAACGATATCAAACAATATCGGTTAATGTTCTTAGAACGTATTCGCGATCATTGTTACTCCATCCTTCTTGAGGCGATGAATCATAACCAAACTTCGATTTTCGAAGGATTCAAGCAACTCTCGATGATTGAAGAATACAAAGTCGTCTTGACTCAAGACAAAATGGATGTCGCCGATATCGTTCTTCAACAGACTTTTCTCGATACATTTAAAACAATCAATATCTTAAAGAAAAATAATTCTTCCATTCATCTAACCATCGATGACTTTGATTTAGAATTACGATTTAAGTTTGAGTCTTCACTATTTTCATCGATTAAATTGGCAACCAAATTAGTTGAAAACGAGCATTCACCTAAGGATCTCCAAAAGCAACGGATGCGTTCGAATTCTTTCTGGCTAGATTCATTTGAGAATTTAATTGCAACACACGCATCTCGACCCAAAAAAAATAGTAGTAATGCAATCGGAAGATGTAATGAGACACTTCTCATTTATCAATTCGTTAAGCATCGCCCCTCGATTGATATCGTAGATGCCGACTTAGTAAGAGAGACCTTCGATAAGTACTTTCATGATGTCAGTCCCACTACTCTCAACGAATTGTTCATTTGCTCAAGTACCACATACTTCACGATCTTAGAATTCTTAGACCAACACTTTGATACACACTACGACATCCAACAAATTCAACTTGTTGCCGGGAATTACATTTTTAATAATCTTGAAACGGCCGATATCGTCATAACTGTTCTTCATTCAGATAACTATGTTGAAATTCCATTCTCTTTAAAAGCATTAAAAAAGAAAAATACGATGATGACTTTGAAGAATCCTGGAATCGGAAGCATCTTATCCTATAGTTACTTCGATATTTATGACGATATGCAGTTATTTATCGCTCGTATAAAAGAAGATTATTCTGCTGGAAGGTTGACTAGAAAAGAAGTACTCACTATCGTGTCAAGTCAAGTCACAGCGCATCTCATGAATGCAAACCAACACTCACTCGAACTTGGTCTAAAGAATATGATTGGTACAAACACTTCTGTCATATCGTTTTACCAACAAAATACCTGCAGCATTCATTCGCATATCCAAGTGAATGGACAGATTTGTGTCGAACAAAAAACGCCTACAACAACACGGTTATCTTGGGATGACAATCAAGAAGAAATTCGACTACGTGTCAAATTTAGTGAAGGTGCGACTCACGGTTGGTCTTCCTTAAAGCTAGCTTGTGAACGACCTATTTTTTAAATTTCGTATTATCAAAAAAGAACTTAGGGTACGTCTAGTTAATTTTGAACGCAACGCTAAAAAAGAAGGGATTGCCATCGATTTAAGACGGCAATCCCTTCCTTGACCTTCTAGACAAAGTCACGCGCTTCACGCGACTCCTACAGGAAAAAGCGCAAGATTACTTGCGCTGTCAGAGACGAACAAGACCAACCGCTTTGTCCCCTCGGACAGAGCGGTTGGCTTGTGTCTCGCCTGAGGAAAGCGAGTGAAGGAAGCGTGACGACATGTGCGAAGCTACGTTGTGTATCAACTTCTTGCTTATCGTCAAAACAATTCAAGTTGTTTGTTAGACTCCATTTTAATGATATCTTCGTTTTTTAACCAGTCTGTAATCGGTTGAAGAATTCGAAGTGCAAGTAATACAGGTACCGCATTCCCAATCTGCTTATATTGTTTATCCAAACGATTATTTAATTGTGTACTCATATTGCCACCATCATAAAATTCCCACCAATCAGGGAACGTTTGAATTCTAGCTGATTCCCTCACACTCATTCTTCGATTTTCGCCAACCAATTTCCATTCATCTTTTCCGATTTTCATCATTCTGTCTCCGCCAGGCCAAAGTTGGGCTTGTCTTCCCGAAGCTTGAATCGTAAAAGCTTGATCTCCCCATTCTTTTTTACGATTTCTCGATAAATACATCGAAGAGAATCCACCGCTGTAGACATCAGAAGGATTGGGATGCAAATCGGAAATCGCATCTGCTAAGGTAACATATTCATACTGGCGTGAAGGACCATGTGTAGGCTCTGGAAATTCATATTCAAAATCAATATCCTCGCGTACTCCAACGATAAAAACTCGTTCTCGTAATTGCGGTACACCATAATCTCGGGCGTTTACTAATTGATATTTGATGTTATATCCAGCAGAAGCAAAGTCCTCGATGATTTGCTTGGCCACTTCACCGTTTCCTAAGGTCAATAATCCTTTAACATTTTCTGCAACAAATACTTTTGGTCTTGTTTGAATGATTGCACGAATAAAGTGGATATATAAAAAATTTCGTTCATCATCAATCAATCTCGGACCTGCTGAACTAAAACCCGGACATGGGAATCCCCCTAATATCAAATCACAATCAGGAAAATATTTGATTTTTCGAATATCACGTTCATCCTGAATCACATGATTCGAAAAATTAGTCTTATATGTGATAGCAGATTCCTTAAAAATATCATTGGAATAGATAGTTTCTGTAACTGTTCCTTTAGCAATCAACTGCTTAAATTTTTCTTTAGAGTGAAATGCCTTTTGAACAACATCCTCTCCATGAAGACTCACTAAACTGGCTAGTTCAAGACCTAAATCTAAACCACCAGCACCTGAAAAAAGACTAATCACACTATGGGAAGTCGTTGATCGCTTGATTGTATTAAAAAAAGTTTCTTCTTCATTGTTTTCAATGATTAAGTTTGTTTCTTCGTAGATTTTTTCAAACAGAATATTCTTCACATCACTGTTTTCATAACTCTTAAGAGGACGAAATTTCCCTCTTCCACGTTCATTAATTTTCATCGATTTCACCTCACGGTTAAAGTACCTATTCTCACTATATCGGACTCTTATCGAAAAGGCCAGAACTGTTTTTTGAATTTAGAAATCTATCGCGAATTCAAGTAAAAAGTTTGTTTTCAAAGAAGAACCTTTCCTTCACTCGACACGCATGGAAAGAGATGGTTCGATTGAAGAACGTTCACTTAAATTATCTCCACCTGAATCATCTTGACTTATCCACAGAAACCGACGAAGGACATGTTAAATATCTATCAATTTGAATTATCCACATGTGGACAACTTTTCCTATGCTATAATTTGACTACTTATCCACAACTAGAAATGAGGAACTCACGTGCCACGCGAAATCTATCCTGTCGTCGTCAAAGCGACGGCTATCGAACAAATCAAAAATAGTCAGCCTTTACTTTATAAAGAACTGTTCCAAAAAAGTAACCACCTCAAAGAAGCCGGTGCGTTACTCCGGCTGACTACAGAAGATAAAGAATACCTTGCGACCGGCTATTTTGGCAAGCAAGAAAAAGGACTCGGCTGGTTGCTCTCGACGGACGAGATTCAAGAAATCGATGACGTCTTCTTTAAAGAAAAAATCGAGGTTGCTCTCGACCGGCGCGATGCTTTTTTTGAGAACGAACTCATCGATACGTTCCGTGTCTTCAATGGTTCAGGTGACGGCATCGGTGGTTTGACAATCGATTGTTTTGATCACCACTACTTGATCACGTTCGAAAATGAAGGCATCTATTCATTTAAGCAGGAAATCGTCTCTGCCCTTGAGTCGTTAATCCACTTTAAGAGCATCTACGAAAAACGTGCCTTCCAAATTGATGGTCAACCCGTCAAAGGCGATGATTTCTTAGCCGGTGAACGGGGAGATTTCCCGGAAGTCCTCGAGGAGAACAGTCTTCCGCTTCTCTATCACCTGGACACCGGCATGCGGACGGGTCTCGACATTAACCAACGCGACCTTCGTGCCATCGTCAAACAACATGCGACAGGGCGAACTGTCTTGAACCTGTTTTCCGATACAGGGACGTTGACAGCCGCTGCGCTACTTGGTGGGGCACTTGAGACGACGAGCGTCGATTTCTCGACCCGGAGCCGGAACAAGACGATTGAACAACTTGAACTGCATCAGCTTGATCCAGCGGCGCAAACGATCCTCGTCCAAGATGCGTTTGATTATATCGATCAAGCTGATAAGAAAACACGTTTTGATTTTGTCATCGTCCATCCACCGGCACTCGTCAAAACACAAGCACGCCACTTCCGTGCCGAAGTCGATTTGCCCGCTTTAATCCAACAAACGATTCATATGACGCATCGCGGTGGACTGTTGTTGATTACGACGGATTGTCAGCTATTTGATCAACAGCGCTTCATGAAAATGGTCGAACAAGCTTTCAAAAAACTTCGTCAAACGTACGAAATCATTTGGGAAAGTTCCTCGCTTGAAGACTTTCCAGAGCATCCTTCGATGAAAGAAGCGGAACGTAAAGCCGTTCTTGTCCGCCGTAAATAAGCTCAAAATAAATAATTCTGCTAATCTTCTATCGATTAGCAGAATTATTTTTTGTATTAAAAGGAAAAATAAACCAAACGCCGAATCTTTTAGGTTAATCGATATTCTGATTAAACATCATATACGCTAACCTTTCCGAAATGCGAGTGTTGGTCGAAGGTTTTATACGCTTCGTTTAACGCTTCTACTTGGCGCGGGACACGCGAATCGATTCGAAGTTCAATCGTTCCGTCGGCGACTAAACCGGCGACTTCCGTAAGGTGTTCTTGTTGGCGGCGCATCTCATCTGCTTTTCCTTTTAACAACGGCAATGCGACGAATAAGGCTTCAAGCGTCAATGCCTTACTATGCATTTGCGTCAAATCTTGTGTCGTCCGTGTCGCGATTGAGATGATTTTCCCGCGTTCCTTCGCTAAGACGAACGACTCTTGTAAATGATCACCGCCCACCGTATCGATGACGACGTCGAAACCGTCAGGCGCAACACGTTCGAGTAGCGCTTCACTCGTTTCGTCGCGATACCGATGGACTTGTATCCCATGTCCTTCTAGCCAGTTCGCTTTTTCATCGTTCGCGGCACTCGCCGTCACGTCGCATCCATAATGTTTTGCAAGCTGAACGACGAGATGACCAACCCCACCTGTTCCACCGACGACATACAGGCACATACCGGGTTGAACCATAGCCCGTTCTTTTAAAGCCTCCATCGCCGTTAAACCAATCACGGGCAGGCATCCGGCAATTTCCGAACGCAGTGCTGCTGGTTTTAAGACGGCCATGCTTTCCGGGACAAGCATCTCTTCCGCGAGTGCACCGGATCGTTCGCCTAATCCGCCTCCGAAGGCGATGACGTGATCGCCGACAGAAAAAGTCGTCACACTCGATCCAATTTCGATGATTTCCCCCGTTACATCGCCCTGGAGAATTCCAGTTGTCGGAGCTGCTGCCACATGACCGAAAAACATCTTCGTATCAAGTGGATTTAAGCTCGTCCCCGTAACACGTACACGTAATTCGTTTTCCCCCGTTTCAGCGAGTGTGACGTCTTTTTCTGTTAACGTAGCGTCTGTCCCATACTGATCGACAACAAATGCTTTCATCTGTACTCCCCCTTTTTTCTTTCCCATTTTATCATGGTTCAGAATACTCGAATATTATCGCTTCATGATATGATGAACGTAACTCAACTCAGAAAGGACGTTTTTTCATTGAAACAAGATTTGATTCGTCGATTGACTACATATGCAAAAATCGACACACAATCCAGCTATGAAAGCACGACCGTCCCGACGACGGAAGGACAGTGGACACTCGCTCGTCTTCTCGTCGAAGAATTAAAAGAAATCGGCATGACGGATGTCACGGTCGACGCCAATGGTTACGTCATGGCGACACTCCCTGCGAATACAGACGCCGACATTCCGACGATCGGTTTTCTCGCCCATCTCGATACGGCGACGGATTTTACAGGAACGAACGTCAATCCGCAGCTCGTCGATGCATATGACGGAGGACCGATTGTCTTAAATGACGCGATTCCCGTCGTACTGTCACCGAGCGATTTCCCATCCTTGACGAACTACGTCGGGCATACTCTGATGACAACGGACGGGACAACATTACTCGGCGCCGACAATAAAGCCGGGATTGCCGAAATCATGACGGCGATGGCTTACTTGATTGCCCATCCGGAAGTAAAACACGGACGGATTCGTGTCGCCTTCACGCCTGACGAAGAAATCGGTCGCGGACCGCATCATTTTGATGTCGAAGCATTTGATGCCCAGTTTGCTTATACCGTCGACGGTGGACCACTCGGTGAACTCGAATATGAGAGTTTCAACGCGGCAGGTGCTAAAATCACGTTCCATGGAACGAACGTCCATCCAGGTACAGCAAAAGATAAGATGGTCAATTCACAAAAACACGCGATGGCCTTCCAAAATCGCTTACCGGGTGATGAAGCGCCCGAGTTCACGGAAGGGTTCGAGGGTTTCTATCATTTAATTTCCTTTGATGGATCCGTCGAAAAGACGATCGTCCACTACATCGTCCGTGACTTTGATCGCCATAACTTCGAGGCACGAAAACACTTCTTAACGGCGCTCGTCGAGGAATGGAACAAAAAGTACGGCGCCGGTAGTGTCGAAATGGAATTAAATGATCAATACTACAACATGCGGGAGAAAATCGAACCGCACATGCACATCATTGACATCGCGCATGCTGCAATGGAGTCGCGTGGTATCACACCAATCATCAAGCCGATCCGTGGCGGAACGGACGGTTCGCAGCTGTCCTACATGGGATTACCGACACCGAACATCTTCACAGGTGGCGAAAATTATCACGGGAAATTCGAATTCATTTCTGTCGACAACATGGTGAAGGCGACAGAAGTCATCGTCGCCATCGCAAACGGGTTCGCCGAAAAAAAATAAGTACCTTCACACGTGCGGCCCTGCTGATTCAGCAGGGCCGCTTGTTTATCATTCGGAAGATGCTTTTCGTTTCAAGTGATAAATGTAACCGAGTAAAAGAACGATGATGGAAAGCGAAACAATCATCAACATTTTCGATGTTTCTCCAAGGAACGAATTCGGATGTTGTTCGACGTCAGGAACCGTTTTTTTCATCCGTTCCACTTGTTTTTCACTAATTGTAAAATCATCCTGCCACGTCCAGTTTTTTTCTTTCCCAATCACTTTAACATCGAGTTGATATGTTCCCGGCTTCAAAATTCCCATTGATGTAAGTGGGAACGTCATGTATGTCGTCGGAGCGAATTGAGCCGTCATTTCTTTACGAACGATGACCTTTCCACCTTTTTTGACGACAGCTTCCACCTGAAATTTTTCACTGATGGCAGGTGCTTGGTTCGCGAGGGTGACGAGGACGCTCGGACGAGACAGATAGGAAGTTGCTTTTACTCCCTCGAACAGCAAATCCGGTTCAATCTCCCGGATTGATGATCGAACCTTTACACCAATGACGTACGCTTGGCGACTTTGAACACCGACTTCTGCGGATGCCTCTTCGGGTTTGTCCTGTTTCTTGATTTCAATACCTGCGAGCAGGACCCCTTCAATCGCTCGTTTCGGCAAATTCAGCTTCAACGAAACGATTTTCGACTCCCCTGCTTTAATTGTAATCGGCTTTTCCGAGACGCGAGCTAACTCGGATAGCGACACTTCCGCGAGCCTCAATGGTTCTTTCTCTTCATATACAATCAATCCGTTCCCGTTCGTCGTCGCATTTCGGAGCGAGACAAGATAGGACTGATCGTCTGATCCGTGATTATAAATCCGAATTTTCATATCAGTTCGTTGTTCCGGAGGTATCCTTAAATCGAAATACGTGACACCGGAATCCACTTGAAATTCATTCGGTATCGCTTCAACCGAAAAATTGACGTTACTCTCGGCACTGACAACTACTCCGGTCATGAGTAGATAGATGACTCCACTTACTCCAACAAGATACTGTATACCACGTTTAATCAACCCATCCCCTCCTTAATCAAGGAATCGAATCCGTTAATACCCAGTCGATTGTCGCGACGTGCGTTCCTTTGATTTGCTGATTCAATGGAACATTCAATGTAATGTTGGCATTCGACCAAAGTGATCCGTCCGTCTCAGGTGATACATCAGTACCCAACCAAGATAGTAACCAAGAGTAAGGCGATCCAGCTGTCGACGTTAAAATATCTACTGCTTCACCACCCGCAAGCAATTCAATCGCGCTTGTCACGGGTGCCGCCGCCCCGACGTTATAGGTAGGCGTATTCACGATGCCTTCCGCTATCGATAATGATGCTCCAGGCAATGTGTTTTCCCCTCCACTCGTGAACGTATTCAGCTTGGCAGTAACCGTCCATTCAGACAACACGACACGCCGGTCTGTCACTTGTAGAAAGGGTTTTTCGTCAATCGATTCAAAAATAGCATCACTTCCAAGAATTTCATGTGTCCCAAAGTTAAAGTTCGGGGCATAATCTAGTGTCAACGGTCCTGTATTACCGGTCGGTGTGTTTTCACCCTTACCTGGATCAGGTGTGTACGAATCATCGGGATTGGCTGGATCCAGAATGTCGGGTGCTTTATTCGTCTCAAAAGTGATGGTCGCGGTTGAACTTCCTGAAGACGTTTCTGCAAATACGAGGGACGGTCCACCTAGTAGTAGTGCACTAGCAAACAATGAAGTAACGATTGACTGTTTTTTCATTCAAATCTCCCCTTCTCATGGTGCATTGACTAATGTCCATTGAATTTGCGTCTGATACGTAGTAGCTCGTGGTCGTTTCCCTGTCAAATCGAGAATGATTCCTTCACTTGGTCCATACGTCAAAATCGTTGATGTCGCTCCCATTTTCCCGGATGCAATTTCGCTATCAATGGTTTGTAACGTTTGATTTGTCGCACCGACTTTAAAAAGCAGCACGTCATCTAGTACATCACCTCCCTCGCTCGAGAGTGGTGCCGTCAACCTAGCGCGAAGTTTCCAATCATAATTCAAAGCATTTTGATGCGAGATTTCAATCGTCATCGTTGTTTTTCGATTGATTACACCCTCTCTCCCTTCGATTTCCTGTGTTCCAAAATCGAGGACTTCAGGTACTTTAAGGTGAAATACGGGACCGATTGTTAAAGTCGCCGTTCCAAGACCACTATTTAAAACATCCAAATCGACTACACTACTCGTCAATGAACTTTCAAATGTATAAACTGAATTTGTTCCGACCGGAAGTGGATTGACTTTGAAACTTAACGTAAAGATATCTTTTGATAAAAGTGAGAGTGCAAGCAAAGAACCGACTTCTGCATAAATTTGATTGCCGTTTTGTTGAATCGAACTGGCCGGTACATTTGCAACCTTCGCGCCCAGCACTCCTGTATAGGAATAGCTCAAACTGATTGTCCCTGCCTGAATCGATTGCATCACTTCCTGTGGGAGTTGAAAAATCACGTATTTGCTTCCTAATCCTAAACTCAAAACGGATTGCATATCCGCAGTCAACGTAATTTTCCTTTGCGCTGCTTCATAGGCGGCGGTCAGGTTGACCGATCCTACCAACGCGACATCGAGTGCTCCTCTTTGTTCTGCTTTTTCCGCTCCTTCGTCGACAAGTATTTCCTTATCCTCTAATGCAGGATTTTGTGACTTTGGTGCAGTTGATGATTCATCCTCGGATACTAGTGATTCTTTCTCTTCAGGTACTTGAGGTTCTAGTGTCGGGGGTATTTCAGTCTCGGATGTTGGGGACTCTTCCTCTTCTGGTGCTTGAGGTTCTGGTGTCAGGGGTATGTCAGTCTCGGGTGTTGGGGACTCTTCCTCTTCTGGTGCTTGAGGTTCTGGTGTCGGGGGTATTTCAGTCTCGGGTGTTGAAGATGCTTCCGGTGACGCAGGCTCCATGTGATCAAGTTCGTCGTTTTCTGGTGGCACGACCGCTTGATCCTCATCTTTTGCCCTATCGTCTCCTTCCTTTTTTGTTTCTTCGATAAATTCATTTTCTGCTTCCTTCAAGGTGTTTTCACAATAATCGATTGCATTTTGGTCAGGTGACGGTTGTGCTTCGAGAATGCTTACACATTCTTTTAACGTCAGATTACCTTTAATCGTAGTCGAAGTTGCATTCGCTAAAGCGTGTGTGCCTGACAAGAAAATACTAAGCACTAGTATTGTTGGGATAGATTGGATTGGAGATTTTTTTATCAACCACTACCTCCCCCTCCTAACGACCGATTACAATTAACTCATTCATGACTCACTTCAATAATTACCTTATAAATACTAAAATAAACCAATTATTTTACAATTAAAAAGAGGTATCTTTCTTATTTTTTTCCTGAAATATGTTTATTTGCTTGATATAACTCATTTATTAGATCGTTTCATTTTATCAAAATTATAATTTACTACTTAAAAAAACCATAAAAAAATACACCTTCTCGTCTGAAGGTGTACTTTCATTACTTATTTCTTCTCTGTTTCTTGATCTGGAAGTGGTAACTGAACCATGCTGCCCGACCCGCTCACAAGTGGTGACTTCCCGTCCCACTTCTTGACAGCTTCATATTGAATCATTTCGGCAGTCAACGTTTTTTGAAGTTCCTTCTGTGCTTTCGCCAGACCTTGCGCCTCAATCAAACGCGCATCTGCTTCCCCTTGTGCTTCGACACGAAGTCGTTCTGCTTCAGCTTTGGCAATCGCGAGATCCGTTTTCTTCTTATCTAGCTCTTGTGAGGCTTTAACACGAGAATCGATGGCTTCTTGTGTTTTTTCATCTGGTTTCGGAGCACCGAGTGCAACGTCCTCAATGATGAAACCGATTTTTTTAACGTCTTCTGCAAATTGCGTTTGGATGCTCGTTGAAACATTTCCTGACTCTTCACCGAACAATTCGAGTACAGTTACTTTCGAAATTTGCTCTCGTGACGCATCATATAAACGTTGTTTCAAATAGCCATCTGCGATTTCATCGATTTCGATCGGTCCGAACTTATTGAATACTTTCGTGACTTGATCGGGAGAGACTGCAAAACTGTACGTAAAGTCGACAACGATGTTCTTCCCGTCTTTTGTCGCGAGTGTCATGTTGTCGAGCGACTTCGTTTGTGTCCGAATCGGATACTCTGTCACACGTGTGATCGGTGAAACGACGTGCCACCCTTGCGAAAGTGTTTCGTCCTGGACACCGCTTGACGGTTTGTAGACGACACCGACTTGCCCCGGTTCAATCTGTTCGACGATGAACGGTGTCATGGCAAGGAGTGCAACGACGATGACACCGGCGATGATCATCGCTGGGTTAATTCTTTTCTTTGGTTTGATTTTTCTCATTATGAGTCCCCTTTGTCAATTTTGTCTTGGATATATTTATACAGTTCGATTCCTAACAAGGCGATGAGTGCGAAAAACAGTAAGGTAAACAATGTTGCCATGATTTCTCATCCCTCCTTCATCCTGTCTCTTTAACTTATACGGTTGATTTCAGAAAATGTTTCATGACCATGGTTGCTTATTTTTAGAATCTGTCTTAACATGTAAAAAACTTTGTCCTTGAAACGAGCCGTATCATTTTGTGGTACACTCGTAACAGCACATCACACACTAGAAACGAGGGTTCATCTCTATATGATTACAGTACAAAACGTCGGCCTCCGCTTTGCGGACCGCAAATTATTCGAAGACGTCAACATCAAGTTCACACCAGGTAACTGTTACGGTCTGATTGGTGCGAACGGCGCCGGTAAATCGACTTTCCTCAAAATTCTTGCAGGAGACATCGAAGCACAACAAGGCGATGTCATCATCACACCGGGTGAGCGTCTTGGCGTACTCCGTCAGAATCATTATGAATATGAAGAGTTCCAAGTCATCGAAACCGTCATGATGGGACACAAACGTCTGTATGAAGTCATGAAAGAAAAAGATGCAATTTATATGAAAGAAAACTTCTCGGATGAAGACGGCATGCGTGCCGCTGAACTCGAAGGAGAATTCGCAGAAATGAATGGTTGGGAAGCTGAGTCTGAAGCTGCGATGCTCCTTCAAGGTCTCGGAATCAAAGAAAGCCTGCACACAAAAACAATGGCTGAATTAACAGGTGGAGAAAAAGTTAAAGTCTTGCTCGCGCAAGCGTTGTTCGGTAAGCCGGATATTCTGTTACTCGATGAGCCGACCAATGGTCTTGATTTGAAAGCCGTCAAATGGCTCGAAGAATTCCTGATCGGGTTTGAGAACACGGTCATCGTTATTTCCCACGACCGTCACTTCCTCAACAACGTCTGTACGCACATGGCCGATCTCGACTACGGGAAAATTCAACTCTATATCGGGAACTATGATTTCTGGTATGAGTCAAGCCAACTCGCTTCACGGATGGCTGGCGACCAAAACAAGAAAAAAGAAGAAAAAATTAAAGAACTTCAAGCCTTCATCGCGCGTTTCAGCTCGAATGCTTCAAAAGCGAAACAAGCGACGTCACGGAAGAAGTTGCTCGATAAAATCACACTTGACGACATCCGTCCGTCATCACGCCGCTATCCGTTCGTCGGTTTCTCACCGGAACGTGAAATCGGAAACGATTTGTTGACGGTTGAAGGTCTCTCGAAGACAATCGATGGCGTCAAAGTCCTTGACAACGTCCGTTTCTCATTAAATAAAACAGACAAAGTGGCATTCATCAGCCAAAGCGATATCGCCATCACAACACTGTTTAAAATTTTAATGGGTGAAATGGAAGCAGACAGCGGGACATTCAAATGGGGTGTTACGACGTCACAATCGTACTTGCCAAAAGACAACTCGGAGTTCTTCGAAGGGTCTGACAAAACGATTCTCGATTGGTTGCGCCAATACTCACCAGCTGATGAAAGTGACACATTCCTCCGTGGTTTCCTCGGTCGGATGCTCTTCTCCGGAGAAGAAGTCATGAAAAAAGCGTCAGTCCTCTCTGGGGGAGAAAAAGTCCGTTGTATGTTATCGAAAGCGATGCTCAGTGGTTCAAACGTCCTCGTCCTTGACGATCCGACGAATCACTTAGACCTCGAATCAATCACAGCACTCAACGATGGCTTGATTGCTTACAAAGGTGCGATGCTCTTCAGCTCGCATGACCATCAGTTCGTCGAAACAATTGCGAACCGGATCATCGAACTCACACCAAACGGAATCGTCGATAAAGAAACGACGTACGACGAGTACCTCAACAACGACTCGATTCAACAACAATTGACTGCGTTATACGCACATTGATCTGCCGACTGTCCTTTACATAAAGGACAGTCTTTTTTTGTAAATCCATTCTTAACCTTCCGACACCAGACTGTCTCGCTTCCTTTACACCGCCTACACAATCGCTTGTTTTAATTAAGAACGTAGCCACAACACGAGTTTAAAACAACATGGGGGGAAACATACATGAAACGTACACTTATGGTCGGTCTATCGGCAGCACTTTTATCATCGAGTCTGATTCCAACACTCGCAGATGCTAAATCAAACGAACATCGTTCACATCAAGCCATCAAACACATTGAATTTTTATCGATGCATGCACCAAAGACGATTGATCAAATGGTTAAAACATATACAGATGCTAAAGTTAAAATCACATATAAGAATGGTAAAACAGAAGTAAAAGCACTCGATTACAACCAATTGTTCTTGTCGCAAGATAAAATCGTCGACAACAAAGGACAAAAAATCGCAGCCGGTACACCGATCGATGTCAATGGTGATCCAATCATCGATCGCAGTGTTCCTGATAAGCCGGAAGCATTCGTCTCGGACGCACCGGACTCGAACAGCTTACTCGAAGTCCACGGTAAGAAGTACTTGGTCTCGCACTTCGAATACGATTCAATCGACAATGCAGGCAACGCCGTCCGCGGACTCCCGGCGTCGATGACATTGACAGAAGTCACACAGGATAAAAAGACCGGTAAACTGGCGGTCAAAAAATCGAGCAAAATCGACTTCAAAAACGTCAATGGACTGTGGACACCATGTAACGGATCAACGACGCCATGGGGAACACACCTTGGTTCTGAAGAATACGAGCCGGATGCGCGTGCGTTCGAAGCCGATTCAAATTCATCCGCGTATAAAGAAGTCTCTGCATTCGCAGAACGTTACTTCGGTGACGCAAGTAAAGCCAACCCATACTTCTACGGTTTCACACCTGAAATTTCAGTCGACCGTAAAGGACAATCGTCTGTCGTCAAGCACTACAGTACAGGTCGTTTCTCACACGAGATGATGCAAGTCTTACCTGACCAAAAAACGGCAATCTTCGGAGATGACGGCAATAACACGATGATGTTCATGTACGTCGCGGATAAGAAAAAAGACTTCTCAAAAGGAACACTTTACGCAGCGAAGTTCAACCAGACGAAGGCAACTGAAGGCGGCGCCGGTAAACTCGAATGGATTAAACTCGGCCATTCGTCAGATGCTGCTGTCAAAAAGATCATCGACAACGGGACGACGTTCAGCGACATCTTCGAAACGGCGACTGAACCGACACCAGGTTTCACAGCAGTCAAAACGGCAGCAAGCAAAAACGTCGAGTACTTGAAAGTGAAACCAGGCATGGAGAAAGCAGCTGCTTTCCTCGAATCACGTCGTTATGGTGTGATACTCGGTGCGACATCTGAGTTCAACAAGATGGAAGGCATCACGGTCAACGAAAAAGACAAGAAAGCATACATCGCGCTGTCATACGTGTCAGGTAGCACAGAAAAACAAGCCGGTGCCGTCCAAGATGACATCCAGTTCGAAAAACGTGAATCTGGCGTGACGTATGAACTCAATCTCGGTCGTGCTAAAAAAATCGACAGCTCTTATGTTCCAACACGGATGAACGCCCTTGTCATCGGTGAAGATTTAGCGCAACCGGATGCTTACGGAAACACAGCGAATCCGAACCTCGTCGCAAACCCGGATAACCTCGCTTACTCTGCTGCATCGAATACGTTGTTCATCGGTGAGGACAGCTCACTGCACACGAATAACTTCGTCTGGGCATACGACTTGAAAACGAAGAAACTCTCACGTATCCTATCGGTTCCCGTCGGTGCAGAAGCAACTGGACTCCGTTCGCTCGATCGTGTCGGTGGCTATAGCTACTTGCTCAGCAACTACCAACACCCAGGTGAAGGTCTTGACGGCAAGCAGATCACAGCAGTTGACCCGAAAGAACTTGAACAAGCGATGCAAGATGGCATCGGCATCCAAAAAACAGGTGGTGTCGGCTACCTCTCCGGTCTTCCGACAGGCACAAAATCATACTCGCACCACCATTAAGTAGAACAATGACCGACTGCGTCGTTCTTCACTAAAACAGGTGTCTCCCCGTTTCCGTCATGACCGGAAGGGAAGACACCTGTTTTTAGTTTTGGATTTGTTTAACCTCTGTTTCGAGCCGCTCGAGAAATCCTTTGACAATTTTCTCGTTTTCACGTTCTCCGCCTAACGATAAGAGACTGCGACCGACGAAGTTGACGCCTTCATTTTTCCCCGTGTAAATCAAACGACAGTTCGTCGCATCGATTCGCTTCAGCGCAAACGACATCTCAAGGCGAAACATCTTCGCTAACGTAAAACCAATCGTATTTTGTTTATAGTCCGGTTCATTCGTATAAGCGAGATCGGTCACGATGTAGGTTTCAAGACGATTCCCTTGCATGTAGGTTTGGCGGTACGTCGATCCGACGACGCCCGGCTTACGTTCAATCACCTCATGTTGGACTACCCCCGGAATGAGTCGTTGCAGTCGATCGTGATCAAACAAATGCCACGCCTGTTCGATTGGAATCGCAAGTACTTTTTCTTCACGCCACGTCACCATGACACCACCTCCTTTTAGTTTAAAAATACCCTGATGTCCGTCGTTCTAACGCTCGACTACGGCACAATCAGGGTATTTTTCTTACTTCAAGTGGATTTTGATGTTCACTTCACGGTTTGACGTTCTAACACATGACCGAGGAATTTGGCGAGTTCCAGCATCCCAAACTTCCCAGCTGCCGCTTCAGCGTCCGAATTGTAATTCGTATTCGTGTTGACGTCATACGTATAAATCGTCCCGTCCGCATCCTTGATGAACTCAATCCCGGCGACCGCAATTTTATTTTCCTGCAAGAACGCTTCATACTGAGCGATGATTGGGTCATCGAACCCATCGACAACTTGGAATTTCATCGGTGTCTCTGCCGCCTCTTCCCCAACCGGGCAGAACAAATCATCGATGACACAAGCATCCGCGGGGCAGAGCTCGAATCCTTCCGACGTATCGACACGGACCGCATAGACGAACTTACCACCAACGAATTCACAACGCGTAATATACGGTTCAGGTGCTTGAATGTACTCTTGAATCAACGTGATGCCGTCGACCGGCTCATCGAATGTCGGTCCGTCAAGATACGTCTCGAGTGCTTCAATCGAGTGGAACAATTGAACGCCGAGTCCTTTACCGGCACGATTGTGTTTCGTGATGAACGACGACACTCCGATGTTTTGAGCGGCTTGGACGATTTGATCACGTCCGACGGCTGCCGTCGTTTTCGGAACACGGATACCTGCTTTGCGTAAGGCGGTGTATTGGTTGATCTTACTGACCTCGAGTCGTAACGCACGGGTTCCGTTGAAAACGGTCCGATCATGTTCTTCGAGCCAAGCGAGGACCCCTTCCGTCAATTCTGGTGCATACCGGTGTCCGCGTGTATGGGACGAGGCACTCATCCGGCTGTAAAAAACGCCTTCCGGTGGTGTTTCGTCGAGCGGGACGACCCCTTCGTTGAGGTGCCACTGTTCATACGGTAAGTTGAGTTCCTCGAGTCGCTTGATTAAATGATCCGTCCATTCCTGATTTTCGTGTAAAATATGAATTTTCGTCATTTTAGTTGACCTACCTTTCGTTTCGCTTCGACGCGTGGCATGACCTCGCGGGCAAAGCGTTCCATTTCTTCGAGTTGCGGAGAAAATTGGAGCAAGAGCAACGTCACCCCGACCGCTTCAAATTCAAGAATCCGTTCTGCGATTTGATCCGGCGTCCCAATCAGATTCGGACGCAGTCCACGGTTTGAGACGGAGTAATCATTTCGTTTGACCTGTTGTTCGAGTTGCGATTTACTGACGAAGTCGTCATATCCGGCATATCCGGCACCATCTTCTTTGACGTTCGTAATCCGGCGCCATTCTTCGAGCGCTGCTTCTTCCGTCTCGCGACAGATGATATAGGCTGCCAGTCCGAAACTCGCAAGCGGCTGCTTCCCGGTCGCCGCGCGGCGGATTTTCATATCCGTAATTTTCGTCGCGACTTCATCAACCGTTCCCCCATGCATGACATAGGCATCACAGTGATTGACGATCGTCTGTTTCCCCGTCTCACTCTCACCACCAGCGTAGAGCTTGATTCCGGGACGCTGAACGGGTTTCGGGTGAAGCTCTGCCCGTTCCAGCTGATAGTAGTCTCCGTCAAAACTGTAGGGTGATGCGTCCGCCCATAATCCTTTCATGACCGTCACGAATTCTTCCGTCCGGGCATATCGTTCGTCATGGGCTGTAAATATCCCATTGTATTGACGGGCTTCTTCCTCCCACCAGGCCGAAACGACGTTGAGCGTAAAACGTCCGTTACTCAACTGATCGAGGTTCGCCGCCATTTTCGCTGTCGTCGCCGGATTATGAAAACCGGGCCGGACGGCTGTCATGATTTCCAAACGTTCCGTTGTCGCCGCAATCGCCGCTGCCGTCGTCCACGCCTCAAGACTCGGTTCGGCTATTCCTTTAATGTCGTTTAAATTCAATTCTGCAATCAATGTCGTAGAAAAGCCAATCCGTTCTGCCGTCTGTGCGACTTGTTTCGCATAATCGAATGTCGCTGGCATTTGTTCATCCTCGACGTTTCGTAACCAACCTCCGAAGATTGGTAACCAAAATCCGTATTCCATCCCCTTTGCCCCCTTTTTGCATAAAAAATCGCTCTTTTCGTTTAGAAAAGAGCGACGAATGTCTACTGTCGGCTCTTATCTTCAAAGGAATAAATTCCTCTTGGAAGTAGCACCTTCCGCTCATGCGGGGTTGCTGAAGTGTCGTCGGGCCAGTCCCTCGACTTCTCGTGATAAGAATAATTGAAATTAGCGTACATCTTTTAGCAGAGTAAAGCAACCTTTAAACCTTCTTTTCCTATCGGAATTAAAAAAACATTTGGAAAATCACTCTGTTTCTTGATACTTCTTTGTCTAGAAGCTAAAAACAGGGATTGCGCATCGGTTTAAGATGGCAATCCCTGTTTTGTATGGTGCTGTTCAAAATCAATTCATTCTGGTGATACGAACGGTGAGTCATTGTGATTTGCATCCATCATGGCTGTCCGGTGACCAGTCGTCGAAACTTCTTCCCCACGCACGCGATCATAGAACTTCGCGATTGTGACGCTGAAGTACGGGCCAATCCAGAGGAAACCGATTCCGAGCGTAATGATTCCGAGCAAGAACCAACCGATGAACGAAAGGACGAGGAAAAACGCCTCTTTTTTGTGTCCATCCATCATTTGGCGTGAACGCGTAATGGCATCAAGGATGCCAATCGATGGTTCGTCCCGAATGATGTAATACGTCAACATGTAAGAGAATGACTTAATGATTCCTGGAATGATGAAAAGTAAGAACCATAGCCCTAAGAAAAAGGTTTGGACGATTGACACTCCAATGGCTTTCAAGAACATTTTGTACGGCTCAAACAAATCTGCGACTTTCGTCTGCTCGTCTCGGGCAACGGATAGGGCGAGCCATGACCATCCCATTGCAACCGGTAAGGTCAACACCGTCAAGAGCATACCAATCAGGTCGATAAATTGGAAATCCTCTTCGGGTGAGGACGCAAATCCGTTCGGAACGCCTTGAATGATTAAGAACAACAACATCATTAATGCCATGAAGCCCCATCGTCCCTGCAACGACTCGCGCGCTGCTAATTTTAATTGTTTTGACATCGAAAGATCCTCCTCAAAAATAAGTGCTACCTTTCTTTACGGTTTATTTTTGAGGAGGTTTCACTTTTTAACGCTTGTCTTTTAGTAAACGTTGGACCATTGCTTTCTCAAGTTGTTGCTGGCACGCCGTATACAAAGAGCGTCGTCCATCGAGTCGTTCAATCGCAAACGGAATATCGTGCTTTTTTGCTTGCACGAGAACATGTGCCGCTGCTGCGTGGGAGACGCGACTTTTGATGACGACGATCGCATCTGTCTTTTTCGCGAGACAGGCAATTTTTTTCGCAGCTTGGGCGTCACCGCCAAGATGGATTAATTCAATCCCTGTCTCCGCAAAGAAGTCGCGGTAGACGGCGCGCTGTTGCTCATTACCGACGATGACGAGACGCATGCCGTCGTAGGAAGCAAAATCGAGTGCCGTTTTATCGACGAATTCGATTGGTTGACCGGGTAATGTCGTCGTATCGAGACGTTCGAGTTGCTGGACTTTCTTTTCCCGGAGGCGCCGCTCTTTTTTGACTTTCTTCGCCTTCGGTTTCCGTTGCATCATCTTGTCGTAGCGTCCTGTTTTCGTCTGTTTGTTTGCAGGTGACGCAGTGACGGACTCGGGCGAACCACTCGATACGTCGCGTGCCGGTAATTCCGTCATGGTCGGTACTTCGTAATGAAATGCGTGTTTCCAGACAATCGTCAATGTCTCCGGATGACCTTTCCACATGACGAGGTCGACGAGTTGACCTGCTTTCAGTTGGAAGAACCGCATGTCTTCGAGTGGTGTCGTGTAATAGAACGGTTTTCCCGTCTCCTCTTGCAGTGGACCGTCAATCGTCGCTTCGATGATGCCATGGTTCTTGACGATACACTTTTCAAAAACGATTCGCTCTGCAAGTGGTTTTACTTGATCCGTCGCGACGACGGCTAAGATTTCAAGCGACGTCCGGCGCTCATCTTGATGTAGGACTTGGACACGGACTTCCATCCCATGCTCCAGGTTCCAGTCACGGATTTCTTTTTCTGAGACATGACTGTTTGGCCATTCCCGTAACGAGCCACCCTTTAATTGCCGTTCAAACGTATAGGAATACCGTTGTTCGACAGTCCGTTCAACTTCTTCCTTCCGTTCCTGAATCATTTTGATCGGGAGGCTAGATGGTGTTTCCGGACGTTCTACTAGTTTCGTCGTTGTTTGACGTGGCGCGTAGTACTGCGACAGCTGGACCCATTCATCGATTCCGTTGATTTCTTCAAGTAACAAACCCCAGTCGTCTGCTGTCTCGACGATGTTCAGTTTGCTTGTAACTAACTCCTTCGCTCGTTCGATTACGTGATGCATCATGTTAAAAACCCCTTTGCTATTTTTTCCAACTATAGCAAGGTCATGATGCTTCACCCGCGCAAAAAAACAACCTGGTATTTTTTTGTTATGGGTTACGATTTAACTTCGACTGCGGAGTCGTCACTTCGGTATTTTTCGACGACGACAATCAAGACGGTAATGATGACGAGTAAGAACCAAGACGATAATTTGCCAAAATCGACAAGTGCCCACCCCTCTTGCTGATGCGGATAGACCCAGCCCTTAAAAAAGGTGACGATGTTTTCCGCCAGCCAAATGAACCAGGCAATTAGTAAAAATGATAAGACAAGCGGGAGACGGTAAACCGTATCCTCTAGTCGGAAGTAGACCCACGATTTAAAGAAGACGACGATGACGAGTCCCATCAAGAACCACCGTAAATCGAGCATCCAGTGGTGCGTAAAAAAGTTTAAGTAAATCAAACTCCCGACAGCAAGTGCGAGGGTCGGACGTGGAAAGGACGTAAACCGAAGATCAAGTCGCCGAAATGCCTGACAGATGTAACTCGCGACACTGGCATACATGAAGCCCGCATAGAGCGGAACACCCAGCACCTTCGAAAATGCGTCTTCCGGATAACTCCATGAACCGACGTGGACTTTAAACAGCTCAAGTCCTAATCCAATGACGTGAAAAATAAGAATCAGCTTGAACTCTTCTTTCGTTTCATAACGGGTCACGAGTAAGGCGACTTGGACGAACAGACACCACAGTAACAGGATGTCATAACGGGCAATCGGTTCACTCGGCAAATAACGTGATAAGGCGAGTGCAGCAAAGATGGCGACTGGAAAGACACAACAGAGTGCTTCAAGATATGTAAAACGGATGAGATGGCGGATCAATCGCATCGACGTCCCTCCTCTTCTTTCTTTAAGTATACGAGACGTTCGCCGTACCTCCCTCCTTCTCAAGTTGGACATTCGACAATTTGTTGCTTCTGCTTTAGTCCACGAACGTGATACAGTTAACGAATACGTATCTTATTGAATCGAGGTGACACGCAACGATGTTCAAACGTTTCCATACGTCCTGGTTGCTGCGCGCAACGTTGAAGTGGTTCTTATTTTTAAGCGGTCTCTTTTTACTCGCCGTCGGTTCCTCCATCATGATCACCGCTAACCTCGGTGTCTCGACGTGGGATGTCCTGCATCTCGGTCTTCAAAACAAAACACCTTTGTCAGTCGGGACGGTCATTCTTCTCGTCGGTCTGCTGCTCGTCCTCGTCAAATACTTACTCGACCGGATTCGACCGCAAGTCGGGACACTCGTCAATGCAATTTTCGTCGGTGTCTTCATGAACCTCGTACTTGGTTCTCATTTGCTTCCATCGTTCTCAGCTGTCTGGCTAAACGCCTTATGGCTCATCTTCGGTATTTTCATCATCGGCATGGGGGCAGGGCTATACGTCGCCGTCGGATACGGCGCCGGTCCACGTGACGGATTGACCTTGACGTTAGCGGATCGTTTCGGAACCTCAATCCGGATGATGCGGACAATCATGGAGATAACGGCATGTGGTCTTGGTTGGTTACTCGGTGGCCCCGTCTTTTTCGGGACCATCCTCTCAATCTTTTTGATTGGACCGTTTCTTCAATTTTGGTTAGTCTATTTCCGGCGGATGATTGCCGCAATCGATGCTGGGGTCGTTCGACCGAACGAACAAAAAATCAGCTGAGCCGCCTGACTCGATATCGTTTCGAAAGAAATGGTATCTTTTTTTCGTGGATGAAGCAGATTAGTTGCACCTAGAAAAAATACACGTTATATTCGTTTACATATCAATCTTTGATACGTCAAAGGTTTCTTGGAACGAAGGGAAGGATGTGATGATTTGAGTATTTCTTGTACGGAAAAAGGACGCCTCATTTATGCACTCGTCTCGGTCAATAAGACGATCGCGCAAAAATTTGATTTATGTACAGATGGCTTCAGTCAGACTCGGATGGACTTACTAGCCCAACTCGAGGTCGGAAAGACGATTAGTCAAAAAGAATTGCAACAACGCGTCAATGTCGACAACGCTGCCGTGACGCGACATTTAAAACATCTCGAAACGAACGGAATGATTCAACGTGTCCGTTCTGAGAGCGATAACCGTGTCATCCTCGTCTCATTAACTGCAGAGGGTGCCACACGTATCACACAATTGCGCCAGCAAAAAGATGACTTCTTGGAAAGGCTGTTAACCGGCTTTACTGAAGAAGAACAAGATCAACTCGCACAAATGATTCAGCGTATTGAAGATAACGCGTTAACATTACCTAAAACTACTGCACGTTGAACTACCTCCACCTACGCTTCGCTAAGAGGTGGAGGATTCCTGAGTTATTCGACCTAACGGCCGAAAATTTATCAGGCTAACCCCGTCGTCCCGACGGTTGAACGTTAATCTTGCCCGTTTCTTTTGCGCGGATGCCTACTCTGCTTGGTTTTCGCTACTTCGGTCATCCGCAAGGTGGACGTTGAAGATTTTACGTGACAGACGAACTTCCTGTCACAACCCTATATCTTCAGTTTCCAAAGAACGTGACATTTTAATTATTCCTGATTTTAATTGTCTTCAAACTAAGAGCGTCGGACAATTTACGTGTCGGAAGACACGCCTTGTCCGAAGACGATTCATCCCCCACTTGGACTAGGGCTTCACCCTGAACGTTTAGAAGTGGGCGTATTCTCGTCTATTTTTGATAAAAAAAGGAGAGCTTACTCATGACAACACAAACATCTACTGACTTTATGGAAATCGTAAAAGGCCGTCGTTCAATCCGCAACTACGACACGGACGTAAAAATCTCAAAAGAAGAAATGACACAAATTCTTGAAGAAGCAACACTCGCACCGTCTTCCGTCAACATGCAACCATGGCGTTTCCTCGTTATCGACAGCGAAGAAGGAAAAGCGACACTCGCTCCACTCGCGAAGTTCAACCAAGTCCAAGTCGAGACATCATCTGCTGTCATCGCGGTCTTCGGTGACATGAATGCGATCGATCAACTTGAAAACATTTACGATACAGCTGTCGCACAAGGACTTATGCCGCAAGAAGTCCGCGACCGTCAAGTTCCGGCAATCAAAGGTATGTATGAAAACGTTCCTGCTAGCGCACTTAAAGACAGCATCTTGATCGATTCAGGTCTTGTTTCCATGCAATTGATGCTCGTCGCTCGTGCACACGGTTACGATACGAATCCGATCGGTGGATACGAAAAAGATCAAATCGCTGAAGCTTTCGGCATGGATAAAAATCGTTATGTACCAGTCATGCTCCTTTCAATCGGGAAAGCCGTTGACGCAGGATATCCATCAGTCCGTCTTCCAATCAACGATATCGCAGACTGGAAATAAGTTCGATTCGCTTCATCAAAAAATAGAGAACACAACAAGGGAGATTGAATACTATGACAACACAAACAACTACTGACTTTATGGAAATCGTAAAAGGCCGTCGCTCAATCCGCAACTACGACACGGATGTAAAAATCTCAAAAGAAGAAATGACACAAATTCTTGAAGAAGCAACACTCGCACCATCTTCCGTCAACATGCAACCATGGCGTTTCCTCGTCATCGACAGCGAAGAAGGAAAAGCGACACTCGCTCCACTCGCGAAGTTCAACCAAGTCCAAGTCGAGACATCATCTGCTGTCATCGCTGTGTTCGGCGACATGAATGCGGTCGATAGCATCGATACAATCTACGACATGGCTGTTGAAAAAGGGCTTATGCCGCAAGAAGTCCGCGATCGCCAAGTTCCGGCAATCAAAGGATTCTACCGCCCAGAAGATACAGACACACTTCGTGACAGCATCTTGATCGACTCCGGTCTTGTTTCGATGCAATTGATGCTCGTCGCCCGTGCACATGGTTACGATACGAACCCAATCGGTGGTTACGAAAAAGACCAAATCGCGGAAGCATTCGGTATGGATAAAGACCGTTACCTCCCTGTCATGCTCCTTTCAATCGGGAAAGCCGTTGACGCAGGATATCCATCAGTCCGTCTTCCAATCAACGACATCACAGATTGGAAGTAAGCAATCCGCACGATGAAGAGAGCACCTCGTTTTAACGGGGTGCTCCGACTGTAGACAAACTAGATGGAAGGTCACGTAAATGTGATTTTCCATCTTTTTTTGCTCTTTCCTTCCTAATCGTCTTCCTGTGGCAAACATCGCGCCGCTTCGCTTCCCTGTCCCGTCTTCAAAGAGCGGCTGTACGACTTGTCTTTTCCTACGCTATTGCCTAAAAAGCGTCGTTTTCGTTGACTCCTACGGGGAAAAGTGCGTTTTTAACGCGCTGTCAGAGGCAGGCAAGACCCTGCTCATTGTCCGTGAGGACCAAGGAGCAACGGCTTGTGCCTCGCCCGAGGAAAGCAACGAAAAAAGACGCTTGATCTCCCGATAGCACGTTGTCTACAGCCTGGAGCATCCCGTTTTACGGGGTACTTTTTTTGCTGCATTTCCTGTCCCTCCTTTGCATTTAAATTCAGTTCGGCTCAATCCTTTTGTATACTGAACGAAAAAGGAGCGGATGCAGGTGTATGACGTAACGATCATCGGCGCAGGTGTCGCCGGAATTTTTCTGGCACACGAACTCGTACAGGACGGACAATCCGTCTTAGTGATTGACGCCGGAAAACCGTTAGCCGAAAGAACCGTGACAGACGCTTACCTCGGCTTTGGCGGACTCGGTAAATCAGAAGGAAAATACAATTATTCAACAGAGTTCGGGGGCGAACTCGAACAAAAGTTAGGTCCGGAAACGACACTTCGCTTAATGCAACAAGTCGATGCCGTCCTGTGTCAGTACGGAGCACTGGAGGTCCCTTTGTATTCCACTCATAATGCGTCATTTGCGGCGCGTGCTGAAGACGCTGGTTTACATACAATCGAGACGTCCGTCCGTCATCTCGGAACTTCACTTACGAAACAGGTGCTCGCCCGACTGGAGGACATGTTGATGCAGACGGTCACGTTCCGCTTTTCGACGCAAGTCGAACAGATACAGAAACAAGCGGATACTACATTCACACTCAAAACAGCGTCAGAGACGTTCTCGAGCCGACGAGTCGTGCTTGCGACCGGACGTTCCGGAACGGACTGGATGCGCCAGCAGCTAAAGCAGCTCGGTCTGGTGCAAACGAAAACACGACTCGACCTCGGGATTCGGATTGAAATGGATGAAGCGCCTTTTCGGACTGTATTACAGGACACGTTCGAAACGAAGCTGGCATACGCATCTGACGCTGGAACGGCCGTCACCTACTGCATGAATCCGACCGGTCGGATCATCCGCAAATATCAAGAAGGTCTCGTCATGCCGGACGGACAAAATTTCCGCGAACAGACGACGGGGACGGCAAATTTAAACTTCACGTTGTTTTTACCACGCTATTTCGATACGTTGACCGCAGCGAATCAATTTGCGACTTCAGTCATCGGACAAATCAACCAGGGGTCGGACCGGATTGTCGTCCAACGTCTCGGTGACTTGCTTGCCGGTGTAGCTTCTACAGCAACCGGAATCGCTCACAATCAAGTCGTCCCGACGCTCGAAGCAACACCAGGAAACCTGCTCGACGAGGTCCCGGACACAGATCTCACCGTGTTACTCGGATTTTTCGAGCGGCTCGAACGTTTGCTCGAAACTCCGCTCTCCCCTGATACATTGCTTTACGGAATGGACGGGAAGTTTTACGCTCCGGTCCTCGCGACCTCCCGCGACTTCGAAACAGACATCACGGGACTGTATGCAATCGGGGATTGTTCCGGCGCGACCCATTCGCTTTCGCAAGCAGCGGCGAGCGGTCTCCACCTCGGACAAGTCTTACAGCAAAAAACAGCCGTTTCGGGAGAGTAAAGCTCTCTCAAAACGGCTGTTTTTCATTCAGTTCTTATTTTTTAAATGCTTCATATACTTTCAGTTGTTTCCCTTTGACCTTCGTCGTCTTCATCGCGCGTAAGACGAGTGGCCCTTTACCGTTCAGAATCTCGACATACGTTACCGTATCTTGAATCGTGATGATCCCGATATCCTGAGCAGTCATCCCTTCGATTTTCGCAATCGTTCCGACAAAATCAACGGCCCGAAGTTTCTTTTTCTTCCCGCCATTGAAATAGAGCTTCATGATGTCAGCGTTCAGTTGTTGTGTTTTTGATGTGCGGACATCCGTCGTCGTGATTTTCTCTTCGAACGCATCTGCCGTCCGAATCAATTCACGTTCCGTCGGTGCTTGACGTTTTTCGATTGCTTCGCCACGGTACTGTTCGACTTCACGAAGACGGCGCATATCCGCTTCCGTCACGAGGCTGATTGCTTTCCCCATTGCGCCCGCACGCCCTGTCCGACCCGTCCGGTGCACATAACTTTCTTTTTCGACCGGCATGTCGTACTGGATGACGTGGGTGATATTTTCGATGTCAATTCCACGTGCTGCGACGTCTGTCGCGACCAAGTAACGGAATTCGCCTGCACGGAATGCCTTCATGACCGCAAGGCGCTCGTCCTGTTCCATCCCGCCGTGAATTTTCTCGACCGGATACTCCATCGCCGTCAGTCCTTGGGCGACGAAATCGACATGTTCTTTCGTCCGGCAGAAAATCATACAACGGTCCGGATTTTCGACGACCGTGACGTCTTTCAGGATTGCGAATTTCGTCTTATCGGTTACAGAAATATAACTGTGATCGATTTGAGCGATTTCGGTTGCATTTGTCGTGATTTCGACTTCTTTCGGCGACTGCATGTAACGTTCGCTCAGCTTGTGGATGTCTTGCGGGAACGTCGCTGAGAACAACATCGTCGTCCGTTGTGTCGGCAGTTGTTTTAAAATCGTATCGACTTGCTCGAGGAAGCCCATGTTCAGCATCTCATCCGCTTCATCCAGGACAAGGTATTTGACCTTTTCAAGCGAAAGTGTCCCTCGCTCGAGGTGATCGAGCACACGACCTGGTGTTCCGACGACGATATGGGTCTTCTGTTTTAATTCCGTGACCTGACCACGGAACGGCTGTTTTCCGAAAACGGCTGTCGCTTTAATCCGCTTGTAACGCCCGATGTTCATCACGTCTTCCGTGACTTGCAGCGCCAGTTCACGCGTCGGTGTCAAAATTAGCGCTTGTGGTTTATTTTCTTCCCACTCGACGAGTTCACAGAGTGGAATGCCGAACGATGCCGTTTTCCCGCTTCCTGTGCGTGATTTGACGATGATATCTTTTTCAGACAAGGCGACCGGAATGACGGCTTGTTGGACATCCGTCGGCGTATGGTAACCAAGTTGTTCAATCGCTTCTAAAATTGGTGAACTGAGTTGAAAATCAGTGAATGGTTTTTTTGGCATGTGAATCCCTCATTTATTATATAGTTTCGAATTGACCGTACATCTCATGACCTCTCATTATGCGCTACTTTCCGCAGGACGTCAAAAGAGCTTCCCGTCAGAGTGACAGGAAGCTCCACTTGCTTATTTTGCTGCGACTTTATCTTTTTTGATTTGTTTACTGCGTAACTGTCCACATGCTGCGTCGATGTCTGTCCCGTGCTCGAGACGAACACCACAGTTGAGACCGTTCTTTTTCAACGTATCGTAGAATGTCGAGATATCTTCTGACGTACTCCGTTGATATTGACCATGCTCATCAACCGGGTTGTACGGAATCAAGTTGACATACGTCAAGTGACGTTTGTCTTCGAATAATTTCGCAAGTTCGATTGCTTGTGCTTTTTGGTCATTGACTCCACGAAGTAAGATGTACTCGATCGTAATTTTACGATTCGTCGTCTTCACGTAATAATCGATGGCAGGCATCAATTTTTCAAGTGGAATCGCACGGTTGATTTTCATGATTTGTGTGCGCAACTCGTTGTTTGGTGCGTGCAATGAAATCGCCAAGTTCACTTGAAGTTTTAAATCTGCGAATTTGTAGATTTTATCAGCAAGACCACTTGTCGAAACAGTGATGTGACGTGCACCGATCGCAAGACCGTTGTGATCTTTGATGACGTTCAAGAAGTCGACCATGTTGTCGAAGTTATCAAACGGCTCACCGATACCCATGACGACGACGTGGCTGACACGTTCTTCTTTACCGACAGCATCGAGGTGATGTTGGACGTTCATGATTTGTTCGACGATTTCACCAGCTGACAAATCGCGGCTCTTCTTAATCAATCCACTCGCGCAGAAGCTGCAGCCGATGTTACAACCGACTTGTGTCGTCACACAGACAGAGAGTCCGTATTTGTGACGCATGAGGACTGTTTCAATCAAACTGCCGTCATACAACTTGAAGAGGAACTTGATTGTTCCGTCTGCTGATTCTTGTTTAACTGATTCTGTCATCGAGCCAATCGCAAAACTCTGATCTAACAACTCAAGGCAATCCTTGTTGACATTCGTCATTTCAGCGAAAGTAGTGACACGTTTACGATAAAGCCAATCCCAAACCTGCTTCGCACGGAACGGCTTGTGACCTTGATGCGATAACCAGTCTGTCATCTGCTCAATTGTTAATCCATAAATGGATGGTTTATTCATTAGTGAGACCTCATTTCTTTTTCCAGAACTATAACATTCCTTTATCTTAGTAAAAATCGGGCACTTACGCAACGTTCAAATCCTAAATGTTCACTTTCTGTAGATTTCGAAAGGCTGTTTCGCTTTGTTTTGTCAAAAAAATGCCTCAAATCGATAAATTCCGTTTTCGAAAACTGATAAAAGCAAAACTACTGAACATCAGACAGATTAGCACAAGTAGAAGGATGTGCAACAGTAAATGTTCTGTCCCCGCCGCAATCGTCCCGTATCAAACAAACTGAAGATCGATCCATAACGCATCCAGTCCGTTTTTTCACTTAAGCCCGCTCCAATCGTCAAGACAATCGAGAAGACGAGGACACCGGCAGCGACGGAAAAGGCACGACGCTCATCGTCAAAGAGTGTCGCGATAAACAACGTGAAACCAGCAACCGCATACAGCAAAAATAAGGCATTGACTTGCAGTCGCAATAAAGTCATACCATCAATCGAGATACCAGACATCGTCCAGTCCGCCATCAGTAAAACGAGCCCATTCAATAGAATGAGACAGGTACTCGCAATCAGCATGACGATGAGCGCTGCTGCCGTATATTGAATCCGCGTGATCGGGGCTGCGATATATAAAATCAATTCGCCATTGTCGATCGGACGGGCAAGTAACCGTGCCGCGAGGGACAACATATAAAACGTCGCAATAACTTGAAAAATCAAGCCGTAATAATTGCCGGCTAAGAGATCGAGCAAATTATTGAACGTCACCTTGTCATATTGGAATGCCTGTAACAATTCTTTTGGGAGAGCTTCGAGTTTTGCCTCGAGCAGACCGGTCTTCATCATCGATGGATACAAGGCGGCGAGCAACAATAAGTACAAACTGGTACCAAGTGAATAGGCAACGATCGGTTTGACGTTCTGCTTGAGTAAAGACCAGACGACCACGCTCATGATTCGTCACCCTCCCCGTAATAGTGCAAAAAGACATGCTCCAAATCATCAGCCGTCGTCTGAATCGAGCGAATATCGTACGCAGTCAGAAGACGGAGAACTTGATTCAGTGTCAATTGGTCACTTGTCAAAAAGGAGACACGTTGTTGTTTTTGCGTCGCCCCAACTTGAATCGCAAATTGTTCCGCCTGTGCAGCAAGACCGAATTCGACCGTATACTGTTTCCGGCTCGACCGGATCAGTTCATGGATATCGGATTCAACGATGATTCGTCCGTCTTTTATCAACGCTGCCCGGTCGCACGACTTCTCCATCTCCGGGAAGTGGTGCGAACTCATCAAGATTGCTTTTCCGAGGCGACGTTCTTCCTCTAACCACGTCAGAAATCGTTCCTGCATCAATGGATCAAGTCCGCTCGTCGGCTCATCAAGGAGATAGACCGGTGCGTCCTTCATGAAACATCCGACGAGTGCGAGTTTTTGTTTTGTACCTTTAGACATCTTCCGCACCTTCGTTTTCGGATCGAACGGAAAGCGCTCAAGTAAATCCGCTTGACGCTTCCGGTCCCCACCATGCAATTGTTGCATCAACTGTAAGATGTGGTCTCCCGTAAAGTCTCCCGGCAAACTGATTTCTCCCGGCAGATAACCGACGAGTCGTTTCACTTCTTTTGTTTCAACCCAGCAATCAAATCCACCAATCGTCGCATGACCGGAGTCAGCAGCAATCAAGCCCATCAATTGACGAAGTGCCGTTGATTTCCCTGCCCCATTCGGACCAATGAAACCAAAGACCATTCCCGGCTCGACAGAAAAACTGACATCGAATATTCCTTTACCCGACGCGAACGCTTTCGTGACATGTTCGAGATGAATCACTTCAACCGCCTCATTTCTTTTTTAGGAAATGGCTACAGTTAGTTATACCCGTTCTGTCATCGTGTCGGACGTAGCGAATCGATAAATCACAAACCGTTCATCATGATTTTTTTCGAATAAATCGCGTAACCGGACTTCCTCGATTTGTTCGAACGCCGTCTGGTTCTCTAAAAAATACCGGTATTCATCTGCCGGATAATAAAGAATCAAATCGATGGTCCGTGGCGCCTGCTCGACCGACTGTAAGATGTGGTTGACGACCTTGATAAAAATTTGAACGGAAAAAGGGTTAAAAAAATAAAACTTTGTCGCTTCTACCGGAATCGGATAACTTTCTGCATAGACATGTTCAAATTGAAGACTCCCGCGCCGTTTTTTAACTTTTTTTAAGTAATTCATCTGATTCGTCAGTGCATCCTCATAAAACTGACCGTTCATCTCGATTCCGATGACGGAACAGTCAAACCGATCGTGGAGATAAAAGTTCAAGCGTCCCTTCCCGCACCCAAAATCAATCACCGTATCCTCAGAATGAAACGGATAGACCGCGCATAGCTCATCCAGGGCTGCATATGGGGTCGGTTCATAACGGTTATAGTGACTGAAGGCATTGTAGAGGTGCTGGACATCAATCGTTTTAATGTGGAGCCGCGTTTCATATTCTTGTTCATTCATAGTTCAACTTCCTTCTTTCAAGCATTGTTTTCTCCATCGTACTATACTAAAGAGGTACGTAATTCGATAAAAGGGGATGTTTTTATGATCGTCGTAACGAACCGGATTAAAGTCAAAAAAGGGATGGCTGCTGCACTAGCACCTCGCTTCACACGCCCGAGTGGTCTCGACTCGATGGACGGATTCATTCGTGTCGAAGTTCTCTTAACGCAAAATATCGAAGAACATGACGAAATGAACGTCAACATGTACTGGGAAGACATGAAGCACTTCGAAGCATGGCGGAACAGTGATGACTTCAAGGAATCGCATAAGCGTCCTGCGCAGCAAGAAGGCGAGGCACAGGAGTCACCGATGCTCGGCAGTGAAATCGTCACCTATGAAGTCGCTTCTGTAAAAGAAAGTACACGTTAATCGATACGACTTAAATCCCCGAATCCTTAAATCGATTCGGGGATTTAATTTTTCAAACGTTATTTTGCAATTAACCTCTCACAATATTTAACAAGGGTTAAATTGTATATTGTTCCATTTATTGTTATTATATGTCCAATACTAGAGAGAGAGGACATATTATGATTGATTCCTTAACGATTTTTGAACAAGTCATTCGAGATTTGCCTGTCGACCGGTCGTTGACACGAGAAGATATTTGTACAGAAGATTTTTTATTGCAAACGGAACATGAGTTATCGGTCTATTATTCCCCAATCGGTGACTACATCAATCCTTTCGCAAAAGTCATTATCGTCGGAATTACGCCAGGACTTGAACAGATGCGAATCGCGTTCGAAGAGATGGCCGATGCCTTACACCATGGCGTTTCGTTAGAGGAAGCGGCAAAAAACGCCAATTATTCAGCTAGCTTTTCCGGTGTGATGCGTCGAAATCTCGTAACGATGCTGGACGAACTTGATTTTGCGACAATGCTGTCGATTCCGACGACCGCTACTTTATTTAATGAACACCAGGAATTACTCCATGCGACCTCCATCTTAAAACATCCTGTTTTCTATCGCGGGAAAAACTACAGTGGTCATCAACCGAAGATAGATCGTATCCCTTTACTCCGACACTATGCGTATGAACACTTCGCAGCAGAATTGAATCAATTAAATGAACCTGCCCTGATTATTCCGCTCGGCCGAATCGTTGAGGCGACGGTCCGGACCTTACTTCATCAAGGACGGATTCGAAAACATTTTCTTTTATCGGGTTTTCCTCATCCCTCTGGTGCCAATGGCCATCGTAAACGTCAATTCGAAGACAACCGTTCCTACCTCAACCAACAATTGATTCACTACTTCACGCGTTCGGATTAAATCAAAAAAAGAGTCCCTGTCGTACCAGCTTCGCGCTGAGACGTCAGGGACTTCTTATCGGCCGATATGCACAGATGTGAACACGAATTTGTCATACCGGTGCCGCGAAAATGAATATTCAAATGGTTTTCCGTTCCCTAAAAAAACGACTTGTTCCACTTCGATGACAGGATCGGTTTCGAGATTTCCAAGATATTTTTGATCCCATTCATTCGGTTTATCTGCACGGATCATTTTGTGCGAGCTCGTAATCGTATAACCAAGTTCTTCTTGAATATAGCGGTAAATCGATTGATCGAGAATCGCCTTCGTTAAACCTGTAATCAAGGAGGAAGGCATGAATGTATGCTCAATCACGTAAGCCTCTCCTTCGACGTAGCGGACACGTCTAATTTCATAGACCGGATCCGTTTGCTCAATCATCAAATGCCGTGCGACTTCCTTCTCCGGAAAGCGCACCTCAAATTGAAGTACTTCGCTTTTAACAGCCCGTTCCCCAAGCAATTTGGTCAATCCTTGCGATTCTTTGTTCAGAACGTTAATACGTCCTTGTGAAAAATTCGATGGTAAAATAAACGTCCCTTGTCCCCGTTGTCGGTAAATAATTCCTTCTAAGACGAGAATCTCAAGTGCTCTCTTCATCGTCATCCGGCTGACTTCGAATTCTTCTGCTAAGTTGATTTCGTCCGGCATCGCCTGATCGACATCATATCCCCCATTTAGGATTCGTTTGCGAAGTTCATCAGCAATTTTCTCATATTTCGGTTGTTTCTTTATAGACATGACTTCACCCCATGTATAGACATATAAAAATAATATAACAAAAAAAGATGATCAGGACTAGACATCCTAATCATCTTTTCAATTATTTCGTAAATCCTTGCTCTTCAATCAATTGTTTGAACCAATGGCCGCTTTTCTTGACCGTTCGTTTTTGGGTCGCGAGATCGAGTCCGACAAAACCGTAACGGTTTTTATAGGCATTGCTCCAAGACCAGTTATCCATGAACGTCCATAAGTGATAACCTTTGACGTTTGATCCTTCCTCCAGCGCACGATGCATCCATTGCAAGTGAGAGGCGATGAAATCGATGCGATAATCGTCCTGAACACTGCCGTCCTCGTCCCGGTAACGTTCCTCCCCTTCTACACCCATTCCATTTTCAGAAACAAAACACTTGATGTTCCCGTAATTCTCTCGCAGGTTCGTCAAAATATCGTAAATTCCCTTTTCGTAGATTTCCCAGCCACGATATGGATTCATTTTTCTTCCCGGCATCTCGTAATAATCGAACAGATGCTCCGGCATGAAAGGTGCATCTGGATGCGGAAGGTGCTCTTTTACTTTGATGCGTCGTGGTTGATAGTAATTAATTCCGAGTAAATCAACGGTATTTTTCGCGATAAGTTCCAGGTCACCTTGAACGACCTCGGGCAAAGCACCTTGTTGTTCCAATAAATCGACCAATTCGGCCGGGAACGTTCCGAGTACGGAAGGATCCAAGAAAGAACGATTGAACAATACGTCGGCTACTTGGGCCGCTTTCACATCCCCAGCATTTTGGCTTCGAGGATAAGATGGCGTTAAATTCAAGATGATGCCAATTTCACCCGTCTGCTCTGTTTCTTTATAGGCCTGTATTGCAAGTGCACTCGATAAAATCGAATGATAGGCCACTTGAACGGCACGCTTGAAATCAACAACGTTCGGGTAGTGGAAGTCGTATAAATAGCCACCTTCTACCGGGACGATTGGCTCATTATGCGTAAACCATTTACTGACACGATCTCCGAATAGTGAAAAGCACGTTTTAGCATATTCTGTATAGGCGGTGACGACGGCACGACTTTCCCAGCCACCGATGTTTTGCAGTGCAAGCGGCATATCAAAGTGATATAGATTTACGAACGGTTCGATGTCCGCTGCAATCAATTCGTCAATCACACGATTATAGAAATCAATGGCAATCGGATTCATTTTCCCCTGCCCCTCAGGAAAAAGACGTGACCAGGAAATCGATATTCGAAACGAGTTGTGTCCGAGTTCTTTCATCAACGCAATATCTTCTTCATAACGATAATAAAAATCAGAGGCTACCGTTGCACTTACACCATCGAAAAAGCGATTCGGTTCTTGTTCGTACCAATGATCCCAAATGTTCGGTCCTTTTCCCCCCTCAAATGCTGCACCTTCCGTTTGTGTCGCTGAAGCTGCTGTTCCCCACCAAAAATCTGCAGGGAACGTATACTTTTGCTCTTTTGCCGTCGTAACTTCCGTTTGATTCATCTCATCCACGTCCTATCTCTATTTTTGAATTCAACCTACATGTTGATTTTCATCTCCGGCAACATTCGCTTCTTCTCGTTCTTTTTTCATATTCAAGCGGTCAATGAAGACTAGGAAAGGGAACCACACTGCCATGATAATGGCGAAGTTGACGAGTTGTAACAATCCGCCCGCCAGTGAATTCGTTGCCATCATGCCACTGATAAACATCGGCACCGTCCAAGGCACAGCAACTCCTGTTGGCGGCGGAACGATTCCTGTCGACATCGCAAAATAAGTAACGGTTACGGTAATCAACGGTGCAAAAATCCAGGGAATCATGATGAGAGGGTTCATGACGATCGGTAATCCGAAAATGATTGGTTCATTGACGTTAAAGATTCCGGGTCCGATTGATAACTTACCGATTTGCTTCAACTGTTTTGAGCGCATGAAGAGGAGGATTGCGACGACGACAGCCAGTGTCGAACCGGAACCACCAATTCCAACTGTATAAATTTCAATGAACTGTTTACTGATGATATTCGGGAGTTCTCCATTCGCCGTATAGGCGTTTAAGTTTTCAAGTGACAGAGTGTTCCAGATCGGATCCATGACCGAATTGACGATAACTTGACCATGCAGGCCGAAGAACCAAAACAATTGAACAAAAAAGATGGCGATTAATGTCGGAACTAAACCGTTCCCAAGATTCACGAGTGGTTTTTGAACTAAATTAAAGATTAAATCGTGGAGATTCGTGTCTAAAAGCGAGGTGATAGCGATGTTAATGCCAAGGAAAATGGAAAGTGTCAAAAGTGCAGGCACAAGAGCTGAAAATGATTTAGCCACAGCAGTCGGCACGCCAGCCGGCATTTTAATCGTCCAGTTTTTTTGAACGACAAATCGATAAATTTCTCCTGCTAAGAACCCTGTCATCATTGCAAGGAACATGCCTTTTGCACCGAGACGGTCAAGTGGAATGACATTACCGACAGGATCAGCAACATTTTCGACTGCTACAAAAAAAGGTGTTAAAAGTAAAAAAGAAACAAGGGCGATTACACCACCAAAAACAGCTTCTACATCATAGCTTTTCGAGAGATAATATCCGATACCGAAGACGACGAATAGTGACATGATTCCCATCGTCGCCGAAGGGGCGTTTCCTAATGAAGTTTTAAAAGCATCCAATACTCCAGGCGACATAAATTTATCTAAGAATGGTAAATTCGCAATAACAACGATTAATGAACCGAACATCGTAATCGGAAAAGCGAGCATGAACGCGTCACGTAACGTCTGAAGATAGCGGCTATTGTTTAAATATGCCGCAATCGGCATCAGGAAACGACTCAACAAATCGAACCACTTACTATTACCAGCCATTTCAATCCCTCCTCTTATTTTTGAGAAAATTTATGTTCCATCATTTCAACTAATCCTGACGTCAAATCAAGCATCGTTTGTGTCGACATCAAATGATCTTCTGCATGCAAAAGCAGTAAAGACAATGTCGTCGCCTCACCGCTCGCTTCTTTTTGGACTTGACCGAAATGAATCTGGTGCGCTTCTTGCAACTGTTCTCGGGCATCTGTTAATAACCGCTCAAATGCCTCAAATGATTCTTCCTTGTACACTTCGATTGCTTCACGAATCGTACTTCGCGCATTTCCACTATGCAAAATCATCATGAACGCTACTTGTTCCATCGTCTGTTCATTTGTTTTCATTTCTTCACCCCATCAACTTAACGGCTTGTTCATAGGCCGCTTTTCCGTCGGCCATTCCGTACGCCATCATATCGATGACTTCGACTGGTTTATCTGTCGCTTGTTGAAATTTTGATAATAAAAAGCGCATTTGTGGACCAATCAATACAACATCTGCTCCATCCATTTCTTTTAAAGCTTGGTCTTGACCGACTGCCCAAATTGTCGCCTCTTCACCAAGTGATTGGGCATGTTCCTGCATCTTAGTGACGAGAATACTCGTCGACATTCCTGAACTACACGCCAACATGATTTTTTTCATTTCAACCATTCCTTCCGCGTTTTGGAATCGCTTACAACTTTGATTATACGGATTTTAACATTCATGTCTATACTTGATTTTTATTTTGTTTATTTTTATTTTTAAAAAGTGTAGTGTTGTAATCGAAAACAACTTGGAGGAGGAACAATCATGGAAGAACTGATTTGTTTTGAGCCGATTTTACAGGAGCGGATATGGGGTGGATGTAAGCTTGGTGCATATGGATTTGATACGTTAGGCAAACACAACATCGGTGAAGCTTGGACTTTGGCTGATCACCAAAACGGGCAAACCAAGGTGAATGCCGGACGTTTTTCCGGTGATGCACTACGGGATTTATGGTCAAATCACCCTGAAATCTTTGGGGTGGACACAACGGAAGCTTTTCCTTTACTCATTAAGTGGATTGACGCTGCGGATGATTTGTCCGTTCAAGTCCATCCTGACGATCATGATGCCTGTCGCCTAGAAGGACAGCCTTACGGGAAAAATGAATGCTGGTATATCGTCGATTGTCCGGCAGACGCCACCATTATTTATGGGCATGACTTCAAAACAAAAGCTGATTTGTTGCGCGCTGTCCGTGAAGACGATTTAACTTCCGGCTTAATTGATTTGCCTGTTTCACCCGGCGATTTTTTTTACGTTCCAGCAGGTACTGTTCATGCTTTAACCGAAGGGTGTCTTGTCATCGAAATCCAGCAGAACTCTGATACCACGTACCGGTTGTACGATTACGATCGAATTGACCATTCGACCAACAAACCGCGTCAACTCCACCTTAAAGAAGCACTCGAAGTCATTCAATTTCCTCATTTCCAGTACGAGGAGCCTTATGTACCGACCTCTTTTTGTTCAAGACTACTGACAACCAACGCCTATTTTTTTGTCGAGGAATGGGCCATCCATGACATGATTACGATTGCACCACGAACTTCCTTCCAAGTCATCACTATCATCAGTGGCACGCTGATCATCAACCAATTGCGTTATACCGCCGGAGACACGGTTCTGATTCCGGCAAAAGTAACTTGTACCGTTTCTGGAAAGGGGAAACTTCTATTGACTGGTCCAAATCCAACACCGAAACAACGACTTCACATCGGAATTGATCTTGGTGGGACTCACACGCGTGTTGCCGCAATCAATCAGCACCATGTCGTAAAACAATATCGATTTTTGACAGAGGCGGCTGCTGGCCCGGACTATACAATTAATCATTTAAGACAAGCCATCCAAAAGCTACTTGAAGAATTTGAAGTCGAACGAATTGGTATCGCAGCGCCTGGTCCGCTTGATGCAGCAACGGGTCGGCTATTGTCACCTCCGAACCTGCCGGGTTGGGACGATGTAAATTTGGTTCGCCCGTTAGAAGAGTTCTTTAACATCCCGGTTTCCCTTGAAAATGATGCAAATGCCGCCGCGCTCGGCGAAGCATTGTTCGGGGCAGGCCAAGACTATGCATCCATCTATTACATGACAGTCAGTACAGGAATCGGTGGTGGATATGTCTATCAAAAGACGTTGATTCGAGGCGCACACGGATATGCTGGTGAAATCGGAAATACGATCATCGATGCTTCTGGACCGGAACACCCTGTCTTGAACAAAGGCTCACTCGAAGGATTAGCAAGCGGGACGGCACTTCAGACACGTGCTGATTTGTTGAACGAGCGTTCTGTCGCAACACTTCTTCGCAATCCACTGGAAAGACTTCGCTTCGTTAACCATTTAGCAACAGGCATCGCGAACATCATTCATACACTTGATCCGGAAGCTGTCATCATCGGCGGCGGTGTTACGGCTTCCGCCGATTTATTTTGGGAGGAGCTCTTACAAGCCGTCAATGCCCGTCTCTACCCGACGTTACGTCAAAAAACAATCATCCGCTTAGCTGCATTGGAAGGAAATGCCGGTGTCATCGGTGCTGCCCATTTAAATCGGATGAACGCCGAATAACTTCATTGTTCCTTTTGAACAGACTTTACTACTTTTTTTTAAAAACAGACTTGAAACTTTTTTCTGAAATATGATAAGGTTTTCTTATTAAAAGAATATGACTATTCTATCGATGAGGTAGAGGCGCGGTCTTAATGAGTATTTGATCTGAGGATGACAACGAGGACGATCAAGGAAAGGTAATGCTGCCGAAGTATCGTCAAGTGTCTGACTTGATGGTACTGGTCGAATTGGGAAATACCCGTTCGATTGCCATACGTATTTTGTATGGAGCGCTCCAATTCGGCTAAGAAAGACGCATCCAGCAAGGGTGTCGGCTTTGTTGCCGGTGCCCTTGCTTTTTTGTATGCAATGGGTCTCATCTTCTAAAAAAAGAGGAGGAACCACACAATGGTCAATTATTCAGATTCAATCGTTGCGCTCATTCCAGCTGTCATTGCAATCGCACTTGCAATCGTGACGCGCAAAGTCGTTATTTCACTTGGTGTCGGTATTTTGATTGGTGCTTTATTGCTGCATAGCTTTAATCCAATCGATACGGTCGTCTATCTCGGCAAAAACATCTTTAGTCTATTTTGGGCGGATGGGGCGTTAAATGAATGGAACGTCTTATTACTCATCTTCTTACTATTACTCGGTGTTCTATCGACGCTTATCCAAACATCGGGCGGTGCACATGCCTTCGGTGAATGGGCAACAACACACGTCAAGACAGCGCGCGGCGCTCGCCTCGCAGCATTTGGTTTAGGTATTTTAATCTTCATCGATGATTATTTCAACAGTCTTGCTGTCGGGAATGTCAGTCGTCCGTTAACGGACCGTCGTGGCGTCTCGCGTGCAAAACTTGCGTATATTATTGACTCGACGGCTGCTCCAGTCTGTGTCATCAGCCCGCTTTCAAGTTGGGGAGCGTTCATCATCTCGATCATCGCTGGTATCTTAACGACACATTCGATTACGGAGTATTCCGCATTCAGTGCTTTCATGATGATCGTGCCCCTCAACTTCTATGCGATTTTCGCTCTATTGCTGACGCTTTACATCGCGTACACAGGGATTGCGGTCGGACCGATGCGGACGCATGAACTTCGTGCATTAAAAGGTGAACTTTTCGACGCAAGTAAAGGAACACCGATGGGGATGGCAGAGGAAGTCAAAGAACACGAAGGTGGAAAAGTACGTGACCTCGTCGTTCCGATTATCGTTCTCGTCATTGCAACAGTTTCCGCATTACTCTTTACCGGTGCTCAGGCACTCGCTGCTGACAATCGTGCATTTACGTTGATTGGTGCATTTGAAGCGACAGACGTAACACGTTCACTCGTTGCTGGTGTCGTCATCAGTTTAGTCGTTGCTTTCCTGATGTTGATTGGTCGGAAAATCCCGGCGCGCGAATACGGACACAGCATCTGGGCTGGGATGAAATCCATGTGGCCTGCTGTCGTCATCTTATTATTCGCTTGGACAATCATCGCTGTTATCGGTGACATGAAAACAGGTGAGTACTTAGCAAGCTTCGTCAGTAAGTCGATTTCTGCTTCGTACCTCCCCTTCTTATTGTTCTTGATTGCAAGCTTAATGGCATTCTCGACAGGTACAAGTTGGGGAACATTCGGTATCATGCTGCCGATCGGTGCTGACCTCATCATGGCGGTCGAACCGAATCTCTTACTTCCGACGCTCGCTGCCGTTCTTGCCGGATCCGTCTTCGGAGACCACTGTTCACCAATTTCCGATACGACGATTCTCAGTTCGACAGGTGCCGGTTCGCATCATATCGATCACGTCACGACACAACTTCCGTATGCGTTGGTTGGTGCAGCGACATCGGCAGTCGGCTACCTTGTGCTCGGTTTAACCGATTCATCAATCATCGGCTTCATCGGTGCACTCATCGCCTTCTTACTCGCACTCGTCGTCCTGAATGTCGTCTCGAAACGCGGTAAAGTACCAACTGAACTTCGCGCTGAATAACAAAAAAATAACGCTCAGCTTAGCCGAGACGAGAAAAAAAGAAGGGATTGCCATCTACCGTGATGTGCAATCCCTTCTTTTAAGTTGTAGACAACATGGTATGAAGAAATAAAAAGCGTCTTGTTTCGTTGCTTTCCTCGGGCGAGGCGCAAGCCGTTGCTCCTTGATCCTCACGGACAACGAGCAGGGTCTTGCCTGCCTCTGACAGTGCGTTAAAAACGCACTTTTCCCCGTAGGAGTCAACGAAACGTGATGCTTTTTAGGTAATACCGTGAGAGAAATCCAGGAAAGCACGAACGAATTGCAATTCGATATCGCATGTTCACGCTTCATAAGAGTTTGTCTACACGCTGAAGCGATCATTCTTACACCATCAAGGCACACACTTCATTTGCAAACGCAACTGGATCTTCGATTGGCAAGCCTTCCATGAGCAACGCTTGTTGGTACATTAATTTCGTATAGCGTTCAAATTTCGGACGGTCTTCTTTAAAGGCCGTTTCAATGGCTTCGAAGACGTCATGTGACGTGTTCAACTCTAAAATTTTCACGGCTGAAACATCTTGGTTGTTCGGCATCGACTTAAGAATTTTCTCCATTTCAATCGAAACGGCACCATCCGTCGCGAAGCAGACCGGATGTGATTTTAAGCGTGACGAAGCTTTGACTTCTTTGACTTGCCCAGCGAGCGCTTCCTGCATTGCTGTAAACATCTCGACTTGTGTTTCGGTCGTTTCTGCTTGATCCGCTTGCTCGATCCCAAGATCACTGCTCGTAACCGATTTAAATTCTTTTCCTTCATAGTTGAGCAACATTTGAATCGCGAACTCATCGATTTCTTCCGTAAAGTACAGAATGTCGAACCCTTTGTCTTTGACAAGCTCCGACTGTGGTAACTTATCTAAACGGTCCGTACTTTCACCTGAAGCATAGTAGATGTATTTTTGATCTTCCGGCATCGCCGCGACGTATTCAGCGAGCGTGACCAGCTTCTTCTCTTTTGCCGAGTGGAACAGGACAAGATCTTTGACCGTCTCTTTATGCATGCCGTAATCATTGTAAATTCCAAACTTCAATTGACGACCAAAGGCTTGATAAAAGGTTTCATACTTCTCGCGATCGTCACGAAGCAGTCCTTCAAGTTGCGTCTTAATCTTACTTTGAATGTTTTTCGCAATCAATTTGAGTTGGCGGTCGTGCTGCAACAACTCACGTGAAATATTGAGTGACAAGTCTTCCGAGTCGACCATCCCTTTGACGAAGCTAAAGTGGTCCGGCAAGAGGTCACTGCATTTTTCCATGATCAAGACGCCGTTCGCATACAGTTCAAGACCTTTCTCGAACTCTTTCGAATAATAGTCGAAGGACGGTTGCTCCGGAATGAATAAAATCGATTGATAACGGACGGCACCATCTGCACTAATATGGATGTGCTTGACTGGTGTATCAAATCCATATCGTTTTTCTTGATAGAAGTTCGTATAATCCTCGTCCGTCAACTCTCGTTTATTTTTCCGCCAAATCGGCACCATGCTGTTGATTGTCTTGACGACCTTCACTTCTTCCATCTCGTCCGATCCTTCGATCGGTTGACGTTCCGTCTCTTCCATCTCAATCGGATAGCGGATGAAGTCGGAATACTTTTTGACGATCGTCCGCAAACGATGCGTATCTAAATACTCATCATAATTTTCATCTTCTTCGTTCGCTTTGATGTGCAGCGTGATTTCCGTCCCGACTGCAGCTTTTTCGACTTCTTCAATCGTATAACCGTCGACACCGTGCGACTCCCACTTGTACGCTGTTTCGCTACCGAATGGTTTCGTGATGACCGTGACCACGTCCGCGACCATGAATGCCGAATAAAAGCCGACACCGAACTGTCCGATGATATCGTGTCCGTCTTGCGCGGCATTCTCCGCCTTAAAGGCAAGTGACCCACTCTTCGCGATTGTCCCGAGATTCGCTTCGAGCTCCTCTTTCGTCATCCCGATTCCCGTATCACGAATGACGAGCTGTCGTGTCGTTTGGTTTGGTTCAATCGTAATCTTATAGGCATCCTTTTCGAACGTCAGTGTCTCGTCCGTCAATGCTTTGTAATAAATCTTGTCTATCGCATCACTAGCGTTCGAAATCAACTCACGTAAAAAGATTTCCTTATGTGTGTAGATGGAATGAATCATCATTTCGAGTAAACGTTTCGACTCTGCCTTGAACTGTTTCGTTTCCATTTCCGATGCCCCCTAGTTCTTTTTTAGCACTCTAACAATAAGAGTGCTAATACAAATCTATTATTACGGATTGGAAAAATAGTGTCAATCCCCTTCTTCGAGTCGGCTGCGGATATATTTTCCGATTTTACGTAAGCTTTCCGCTGACCCGTATGTGCCATGACTGACACCATGGCAGTCCGGCCGATTCCCGAGTCCGATGAACTGCTCACTCGGTTTAAAGTGAAGACCGATGATTGGAACGGAAAATTGTTCCGAATACCCGAGTTCGAAGACGGCATCCGGATACCCCGGGACCGGCTCGGGCGCTTGCCATGTAGCCGTCTGATCGATTGTCCGGTAACGTTCCGTATGTTCCCGTCCGAGGAGAATGATGCCGCGTAACGAAAAGAGACGAATCAATTTCAAAAGGAACGTCTGACCAAATACGGTTTCTTCCAGTTCATGTCGCTGAGCGATCGTTCCCATGTAACGTTTCGTCGGAAATGGAAAAAAATCCGCATGGATGACCGGCTCTCCGGTTCCGTAAAAAGAAGCTTCGAATCCATTCAGAAAACCTTCCAATTTTCCTCCCCCCTCCCGTCCGAACCACGATTTATAAATGTCCGGCTGTTTGAAATAACGATTATAGGAATCAATCATTTGATTAAATCGTTGGTCCGTCCGGTACTCCGTAAGCGGCGCATCGACTTCTCTTAGGACGAATGGTCCTGTCGTCTCATAGCGTAACGTGCCATCCCGGTTCAAAAACTGGCCTGCCGACGGATTCGTCGCAATCGTAAGCCAGCTACGCTCGCTTACGTCACCAAACCATAAGACCGGTGTCGTCCGGTCAATCAACTCATCCTTAAATACATCTTTCTCTAACTCGATTTGGTACAGAATCGCTTCATCGAGTAATTTTTTTGCATATTCACGTTGTTCGGATGTCAGCGTTCTCATTCCTTTCCTGTCGGGTTTTCACTTTTCATCTGTTCCCGTTCTCATGGATTGCTAGACAGTTCAGTAGGTTTATCCTCCAAAGTCGAGGGAATGATTCATAAGGTGAACAACATTCGGAGCAAGAGTACTTAGAAGGAGGAAATTACACATGGGTCGATTAGAGAATAAAGTAGCAGTCATTACAGGTTCAGCAACAGGAATTGGTCAAGCAACGGCACTCGTCTTTGCCGAACAAGGGGCGAAAGTCGTCTGTGCTGACGTCAATCTTGAAAAAGCACAGGAGACGGTCGAAAAAATCAAACAGGCTGGTGGACAAGCGGAAGCGATTCACGTCGACGTCACGCAAGTCGATAGTGTCGAAAATCTTTCAACACACCTGAAAGAAACATACGGATCGATTGATGTCCTGTTCAACAATGCCGGCATTGATCAGCAAGGCGGAAAAGTCCATGAATATCCGATTGAACTGTTTGACCAAATCATCGCGGTCGACTTACGTGGTACATTCTTGACGAGTAAATTCTTGATTCCTTTAATGCTTGAGAAGGGCGGATCGATCATCAATACGTCATCGATGTCAGGTCGCGCTGCCGACTTAAACCGCTCAGGTTACAACGCAGCAAAAGGCGGGATCACGAACTTTACACGGGCGATGGCAATCGATTATGCGCGTGACCGCATTCGTGTCAACTCGCTCTCACCAGGTACGATCGAAACACCACTCATCGACACGCTCGTCGGCGGAAAAGACGAAGACCAAGGAAAACAATTCCGTGATGCCAATGCATGGATCACACCAATGGGTCGTCTCGGGAAACCACGTGAGATGGCAACGGTTGCCCTCTTCCTCGCTTCCGACGACAGCTCTTACGTGACAGGTGAAGACATCACAGCAGACGGCGGGATCATGGCCTACACATGGCCTGGCGAGATGTTGATTGATGATAAATGGAAGACGGATGCTGAATAACGATCCATTTGACGCATGAAACATCGCAACATCTAAATAAAGAGGAGGACGATTTCGAATCGTCCTCCTCTTTTTCGTATGTCCTTCGACTTATTAAATCAACAATCTGCGCCTTTTGACCACAGTCCTTTGACGCATCCTCTTAAAAACGGACCATTTGATTCTAAGAAATACCGCGATTTTAAATTTTCTCCTCGCTTGTTTATCTCTCGGATAGCTTTTTTTCGGGGAATACTCTAGTGAATGTAAATCAAGGAGGAATCAGCATGACGCAACAACAACAAATCGAATCACTGCAACACTGCCTGCAAATTCCGAGTGTCAATCCGCTCGACGGGGAACGAGACGTCGCGACTTTTGTCTATGACTACTTGACCACTCACGAAATCGAAACCGAATGGATTGAGGTCGCGCCAAAACGAATCTGTCTCGTCGCGACCCTTCCGGCAAGCGAGGTAGCCGCCGAACCAAAAACAATCAGTTTCTCGGGTCATCTTGATACCGTACCTGTCCAAACGACCGGTTGGACAAAACAACCTTTTGGTGGTGAAATCAGCGACGGACGGATTTACGGTCGCGGGGCGTCCGATATGAAGTCTGGTGTGATGGCAATGGTCAATGCGATGATTGAGTTAAAGGACTGTGCGGACCGCCCGAATCATCTCAAACTGCTTATTACATCTGATGAAGAAAACGGTATGACCGGTGCGAAACATTTGACGGAACGTGGTGACGCCGACGATTTAGATGCGCTGTTGATCACGGAGCCGACAAGCGGAATGATTGGGTATGCTCAAAAAGGTGTCGTCGGAATCGAAGTGACGTGCGTCGGTAAAGGGGCTCATAGTTCCGCGCCGCAACTCGGAAAAAATGCCATCGATGATCTGTATCGTGTCATTCAGGAAGTGAAGTCGGACCGTTTCACGATCACCGACAATCGCCACCCGCAACTCGGACCTGTCGTCGCCTCGATCACGTCGATCCAAGGCGGAGAAGGTCCGAATGTCATCCCGAGTAACGCTTCCTTTTACATGGACATCCGGACGATTCCCGGATTCGGACGCCTCGAGATTTTAGAAGCTTTTGCGCAGATCGAACAACGGCTGCGTAAGGAAGATCCGACGTTCGCGATGACCGTGCGTGTCATCAAAGAGATTCCTTCATGTGAGACGGATGCGAATGCACCGTTCCTCGAAACGGTTGCACGACACATGGAAACCATCACGGGTCATCCGGCGCGGCGCGTTGCGATTCCTGGTGGGACGGACGGAGCCATGTTCAGCCAAGCCAACCGGACCTTCCCGATTGCCGTCGCTTCGTTCCACGACTTCCGTCTCGCCCACCAAGTCGATGAATCGATTCCCCTGTCGGAGTATTTCCAGACGATTGCGTTATGTAAGCAACTCGCACTGGAACCCCTAGCCTGAACGAAAAAAACCGCTCAAGCCTTCTCTTTCGAAGACTCGAGCGGTTTTTACGTATAGACCCCGATACTCGCAAGCGCTCGTCCGAGATAACTCTGATCACTTTGCAACGTCATTGTATGTTGACTCTTCCATCCGAGTTCAATCGAGACGTGACCGAGACGATGATAGGTCAAAGTCATGTGAAAATCTGCTTGCGTATAGGTCGCAGATCCACGAAGTTGCTCATGGACCGTTAAAAAATCATGCGCAAAGGAATCATACTCAGCGAACGACATATTTAATCGATGACTGGTCTGGTTGTCCGATTGCGATAGGACGACATCGATTTCCAGTATTTCTTCCAGACGATTGACCCGTAAAATACGCCATTCGACCTTCCCTTCATAACCAATAAAGTAAATACTATGGACCTTCATCACGCTCACCTCGATTCTTATTGAGTGGATCGACATAAAATCGGGAAAAGAAGAACTAAAATCATAAATATCAATAGGTGTTTTCAGAAAGGAGCCGCCATATGACTTACAAACAAAAAACGCAACCCAACACAAACAGTGTGACTGAATTTTTAAATCAAATCGAATCCCCTGCAAGGCGCGCAGATTGTCAGGTATTACTTCAGCTATTTGAAAAAACGACGAACGCTCCACCTGTCATGTGGGGAGAATCAATGATCGGATTTGGTCACTATCATTATAAATACGCCTCCGGACATGAAGGAGATGCCTTTCTCGTCGGTTTTTCACCTCGCAAAGCAAACATTAGTCTTTATTTCGCTCCCGGGGCTGATCGTGAGGCATTGCTCGCCAAGTTAGGTAAACACAAAAGTGGAAAGGCATGCGTCTATATCAATACGGTAGCAGATGTCGATCTGGCTGTCATCGAATCCCTTATCGTCGAGTCTATGACTTTTTTACGTACTACGTATCCTGATTAAGAAAAACAATCCGCTCTTCTTTCTTAAGCAATTGAAAGAAGAGCGGATTGTTTAGTGACCGCTATCGATTGTATCGATGTGACGGATGTGTTTGAGATTGACCCCGATGATGACGACAGAGAGTAAGACAAATCCGCTCCCGACGTAAAACGGCAAGTTTTCGTTAAAGATTTCAGCCAATTTACCGGCCATGAATGGCGCGATGGCTGCCCCGAGGAAACGTAAAAAGCTGTATGCAGCAGATGCAGTCGAACGTTCGACCGGTGCCGCGTCCATGACGGCTGTCGTAATGAGCGTGTTGTTATTACCGAGTACCGCCCCGGCAAGAATCACACAGACGATGACAACAGCTGGTGTTTCCGTAAAGATCCCCATCAATAATAAGAGAACGGCGAACAGTAACAGCATCAACACCATCGCTTTAATCGTCCCGAGCCATTGTTTTAATTTCGGTGCCGTCAAGACAGACGTGATGGCGAGCAACATCCCCCATCCCAGGAAGACGAACCCGAGACCTTGTGCCGGCAGTTTCATGACGAACGGCGCATAGGCCATGATTGTAAAGAAACCGACGTTATAGAAGGCCGCGACAATCCCGAGTGTCAAGAGCGACCGGTGTTTCATCGCTTGGAAAGGCGCGAGCAAGGAAATTTTTTGCCGTGGTGCCGTCGTTGTTGCGACCGGTTTCGGCATCAAGAACAACAGGACAAGGAAGGCGATGACCATGATTGTCGCGACACCCATGAATGGTGCACGCCATGTGATCGAACCGAGTGTCCCTCCGAGAAGCGGCCCAATTGAAATCCCGAGACCGACAGCTGCTTCATATAAGATGATTGCTTTTGCTGTCCCGCCTGACGAAAGGGAGACGATGGCCGCAAGTGCCGTTGCGACGAACAAGGCATTCCCAAGCCCCCAGCCGCCACGTAAGGCGACAAGCGTCCAAATGCTATCGGCTTGCGCTGCAAATCCAGCGACGAGCGCGATGACGGCAATTCCTAACATCAATGTTCCCTTTTGACCGATCCGTGATGAAATCGCACCTGTGATCAGCATCGCGAATGCCATGACGGCATTATAACTTGTAAATAAGAGCGTGACTTCACTTTTTGAGGCTTCTAAATTATCGGCGATCGTTGGTAAAACCGGGTTGACGAGCCCCATCCCCATGAATGCCGTGATACTCGCAAAAAATACTGCCCACACGGCAATCGGTTGGTGGAATAATCCATGCTTGCTTTCTTCTAACACCGTTTCCGGCGCAAGCGTCGTTGTTTTATTGGCAAGTGCCATATTGTCCCTTCTTTCTCTTATAAGAACCGTTTAAAGGAGTGACGGATGACGTCGCCCCGACTGATGATTCCGACAAGCTTTCCTTGTTTTAAAATCGGTAATTTTTTAATCCGTTTCGAACCGAGCGTCGCTGCGATTTCTTCCATCTCCGTTTCAACATCTGCCGTGACGACTTTCCGGCGTGCCATCTCCATGACCGGACGGTTCAGAATGTGACGCACCCGCGCGTCATAATCTTCTTCATCCCCTTTGATGACATCTACATATAAAAACGTATCGACGATGATGTCTTTGTGCTTTCCAATCGCCCGCATGATGTCACCATCACTGATGTACCCAACGACTTCGCTCTCGTCATTGATGACGGGAACACCGCTGATTCCGGATTGGATGAAACGTTCGACGACATGGCGGATGACGTCTGTTTCGTGGACTGTGATCACTTCTTGTTTCATCGATTCATAAGCTTTCATCGGAATTCTCCTTTTGTGTGTGTTCTGAATAAATAAGTTGTATGATGCAATTAAATAACAGAAATGATTGTATAATACAACTAATGGACTGTCAAGTTTCCTGACCTCTCATTGACAGGGGCTAAGTCCTTGCGTAATGATGGGAAACATGAAGCACTTAGGAAAAGAGGGGATTAACATGTCTGATCAGGCACTCGAAGTGATTGAACTAGAACTTGCGATTCTGATTCGTCGTTTGACGACAGCGACGGCCGATAACCGAAATTTAGATCGCGCGTCGTATTTGTTACTGCGTCAACTGTCCGAGTCTGGTCCAGTCGGGGTGAAGACATTGGCACGCGAATTGCAACTTGACGTCTCTACCGTCAGCCGGCAAGCGGCAGCGCTCGATCAAAAGAAATTGGTCGAAAAAGTACGCGATGAAGCAGATGGCCGTGCCTTCTTCTATCACATCACTTCATTCGGACAGGAAGAATTGACGATTTACCGGACGGCACGCCTCGCGAGCATCGAACGCTTACTGACAGACTGGTCAGGCGATGATACGGAAGCATTTGGACGCCTGCTCCAACAATTTAATCGTGAACTACGGGAACGTTAATTAAAAAGCTTCATCTCTTCTTTTTTAGGAGATGAAGCTTTTTCTATGCAATAAAAAACGTCTCACACCGCATTGGCATGAGACGTCTTATTTTTATTTCTTCGCGAAGAGATCGGCTGTCTTAAGTGCCATCCGAACCGCTTTACGGTTCAATGTACCTTCTTGATGTTTAACCATCTTCGTCTGCTTGTTGAGTTTACCTTGTAATGTTTTAATCTTTTTATCTTTATCTTTATCGCGTTTTTGGATCGCAGCGATTTTTTTCTCTTCTTCCGGGAAGAATGATTCAAAACGAGCGATTGCTTCTTCCATGCTGATTCCTGTGATCGGTTTAACCGCTGGGAGAAGTTCTGTTTTCGCCATTTCACGGTCAAACGGCACGTTCTCTGGGTAGTTCGTGTCTTGGTAGATGTGCTCCAATTCGTTTGTGTTCAAGAAATCGACGAAGTTGTCGAAGTTTTTCGCTTGAATCCGAGCCGGGCTTTGGAAGTCAGCTGTTTCGACGATGTCTGAAAGACGTGTGTCTGCCGTGATATCGTTCGCCCAGATGTGCGTCAATTGGTGGTAATCCGTCAATTCACGCATCCGTGCATCTTTCGGAATCAAAATACTTGGTGTTCCAGCGAGCGTCGCTGTGATGTTTCCGTGGAGACGCGCACCAAAGCTCAAGTCAGCTTCTTTGAGGAAGTCGAACCAAGTTTGAGCGTTCAAGAAGAAACGAACACGGTCGTTCATATATATCGGGTCAGACATTTTAACCGGGTAGTTCGTGACAGAAAGGTCCGCGATCGGATGCGTTCCTGTGTACGTCAATTTCAATTCTTTCATCCATTGCGGGATGAAGTAGTGATTTGGATACTCTTCCATTCCACGTGTGATGAAATCAAGGACGTTTTTCGGCGAAAGACGTGACGAGTTAACACTGATCATCGAATCTTTCGTGATGTTTGTCTCACGGATGTGAAGATCACGACCGAATGCATACATCGATGGGCAACCGATGACTTTGTGATCGATGCCTTCACGGAAACCGAGGCGTGTCAGGTATTTCGATGTGATTTCACCACGAAGTCCGATGATGCTTGAACGTTCGAGGACTGCGCTGACGAATGCTTTAACATCCTCGTCGAACGGGAATCCGCCTTTTAAGTCCGGCTCGAATGGTGCGCGTAGACCAACACCGATGACGACGACCGGAATTTTCAATTTCTTAATCAAACGTGTGTACTTACGAAGTGATGGTGCGAACTCTTGACGGAATGCATCCGCAAGTGGAATGACGTAAAGATCGAAGTTTTCGTTGATCTCGTCTGCACGCTCTTCATCGTAGTAGTAATAGTCAGGTGTGATCGTCGTTCCTTCTGTCATCAATGTACGGAAGATACTGTACTGATAGATCAAGTTCCCGACGTTCCCTCCGATTGAGTTTTCTTTCATCATGTACTCAGCGTCGAACTGCTCAAACGGTGTCATACCGGCGCGAATGATAATACGTTTCATGTAAATTAAATCCCCTCTCACATCTGTTGTTCAGTTTTATATCCAAATGGTACTACACAATATATTGATGGTTTTTTCAATCTTACTAAGAATAGATGAATTCTAGTAAGGAAGTCAATGCTATGTCCGCGAGATTCAGCTAAAGTTCAGCTAGAACGTTTGTGCTCTCCAGTCTACTCTCTCCGCTTAATTTTACCAGTATAGTAAACAGCGTACTAATTCCTTATTCGGAAACTCCACTCCGCAATCGTTCATATATCTTTAAATTCGTATGAATCGTCCGTAACGTCGGGTACACCGCTGGCTCCGCTCCTTCTATTAAACTGCCAAACAGATGGTCTGCTTCGACCATGCCTTGTTTTTCCATGTCCCGTTGCAACGACGACTTCATATCCGGTGCCATTTGGTGAATCCGTTTTTCCTGCTCCTGTTCGATATGTTGCACGAACGTTGCCCCTTGACTTTCCATGGCTTGTTTTGCTTCTTGTAAGACATTCCGGATGACACGATCCCCGGCTGCGTCGTCGCGAATCGGACCGATCGGTGCCCGAAATAGCGAAGTCACTCCGGAAAAAGTCGTAATGAAGAGATACTTTTGCCACATATCTTGCATGATGTGGTCTGATGCTTTAATCGATGCTTTCGTCCCTGCAAGTGCTTCCTTCACCTCAAACAAGCGATCCGTCCAGTCCCCTGTTCTTGGACCAAACACGAGTTGATGGGCAGGACTCGTCTGAATGACGCGTCCATTCGTGTCAAGCGTCGATTCAATGAAGCATAAGCCTCCGAGGACACGCGTCTCGCCAAATTTAGCGACGAGTTGTTCGATATGCCGCATCCCGTTCAAGACAGGTAACACATATGTATCAGGTCCGACGAACCCTTCGAGATCCCCGATGACATGCTCCAGGTGGTACGCTTTCGTCGACACGATGACTAGGTCAAACGTCTCTTTTGTTCCAACTTGGATTAAACGCGGCGTCAACGACACGTCTCCGTGCGGACTGTCAATCTCAAGACCTGTTCGCTCTAACTCCTTTGCCCGACGCTCACGGACAAGAAACGTCACGTCTTCCCCTTTTTCTGCTAGGCGTCCCCCGAAGTACCCTCCGACAGCTCCTGCACCCACGACTAAAATCTTCATCATATATCCTCCTTTGTCTTAAAGATCAACATGTTTTTCTCAGAAAATTGTTTTCTACATCCTATCATACTGAAGGTAATGCGAATGTAAACCAAACGAAATAAAGCGTTTTCATTAAAGCGCTTGCATTTTATATTCAGTCGTTTATACTACTTGTATACAAGTATACTCATAAAACAAAGCAGGTGATTTTTATGTCTGATTTTTTATACCCGATTAAATGGTTATCAAAAGCATCAACTGGAGATCGTGTCGCCCACGAACTCCGGATGCGTATCATTTCCGGAAAGATTGAGCAAGGGACCGTCCTTTCTGAAAATAAATTAGCGACGGATTTTTCCGTCAGTCGCTCGCCCGTTCGCGACGCTCTAAAAGTTCTCGCTGCTGAACGGATCATCCGGCTTGAGCGGATGGGTGCCGTCGTCGTTGGTTTGTCGGAAAAAGACATCCGCGAGATTTATGACGTCCGCCTGTTAATCGAAACGTTCGTCTTCGAACGGATCGTCCGGATGGACCGTCAAGAACTCGTCCGTGAACTGAGCAAGATCCTTGAGATGATGAAAGTCGCGATCAAGTTTAATGATGCCGACGAATTTTCGTATCAAGATGTTTTGTTCCACGAGACGATCATCCGGTCGATTGATCACAGTTATGTCAGCATGATTTGGCAAAACTTAAAACCGGTCATGGAAAGCTTCATCCTCTTATCGATGCGGACTCGCTTCGAAGGACAGATGGAGGATTTCGACCGGATCATCGCCAATCACGCACTTTATATCGAAGCCATCGAAACAGGAGACCGTGAACGGATGGTCACGTCTCTACACCAGAACTTCGACGATGTCCAAGAAGTCGAAGATTTATGGCAATCGCAACAGATGATGACGAAAGGAGTCGAACCACATGACTGAATACATGCTAGGAATCGATATCGGGACGACGAGCACGAAAGCCGTCCTCTTTACGACAAAAGGAGAAGTCGTCGGTCAGACGAACGTCGGCTATCCACTCCACACGCCAAACCGCTCGACTGCTCAACAGGATCCGGAAGAAATTTTCCACGCCGTCCTCGAAACGATTCGTCTGCTGACGAAGCAGTACCCGAACCAAAAACTAAAATTCGTTGCTTTCAGTAGTGCGATGCACAGCTTGATTGCCATCGATGAGGACGACCAGCCCTTGACTGCCTGCATCACCTGGGCGGACAGTCGGAGCGAAGCCTGGTCGAACCGGATTAAGGAAGAGTACGGAAATGATGTCTACCACCGGACCGGTACACCGATTCACCCGATGTCCCCTCTCGCGAAAATCTTTTGGCTCGTCGAAGACCGGCCGGAGATTGCCGAGCGGACGAAAAAATACATCGGAATCAAGGAATTCGTCTTCCAGCGTCTGTTCGGACGTTACGTGATTGATCATTCGCTCGCATCGGCGACAGGATTGTTCAATATCCACGACATGAAGTGGGACTCGAAAGCCTTAGAGATCGCCGGCATCGATGCTTCAAAATTGTCGGAACCTGTCTCGACGACGACACAGTATTCGGACATTAATCCGGAATACTCAAAACAAATCGGACTTGATCCGGCAACACCTTTCATGATCGGTGCCAGTGACGGGGTCCTGTCAAACCTCGGTGTCAACGCCATCCGTAAGGGCGAGATTGCCATCACGATCGGGACGAGCGGTGCGATCCGGACGATCATTGACCGGCCGCAGACGGACGAAAAGGGACGGACGTTCTGTTACGCACTGACTGAAAAGCACTGGGTCATCGGTGGTCCGGTCAACAACGGCGGGATGGTCTTACGCTGGATTCGCGATGAGCTCGCATCTGCTGAAGTTGAGACGGCGAAACGACTCGGGATTGATCCGTATGCGGTGTTGACGAAAATCGCTGAACGGGTCCGTCCGGGTTCAGACGGACTGTTGTTCCATCCGTACCTGTCGGGTGAACGGGCACCTCTTTGGAATCCGGACGTCAGTGGCTCATTCTTCGGATTGACGTTGTCACATAAAAAAGAACATATGATTCGTGCCGCGTTAGAAGGTGTCATCTACAACCTGTACACCGTCTTCCTGGCATTGATTGAATGTATGGATGGTCCTGTCACACGGATTCAAGCAACTGGGGGGTTCGCGCGATCTGAAGTGTGGCGTCAGATGATGGCCGACATCTTTGAATCGGAAGTCGTCATTCCAGAAAGTTTTGAAAGTTCATGTCTCGGGGCTTGTATTCTCGGATTGTATGCGACTGGGGAAGTCGATTCATTCGAAGTAGCTGCTGAGATGATTGGGGAAACACATCGTCATGTACCGAACGAAGAAGCGATGCACGAATACCGTCAATTGCTACCGATCTTCATCAGCCTGGCACGGACGCTTTCAGCCGATCATCGGCGGATCGCAGAGTATCAACGTAGCTTGATTCAGCAAGAAAACTAATTTATCTTATGGGGGAAGTCACATGCCGTTAGTCATTGTTGCCATTGGGATCATCACATTACTCGTTTTAATCATGGGGTTGAAATTAAACACGTTCGTTTCATTAATCATCGTCTCGTTCGTCGTCGCTATACTACTTGGAATGCCGCTCGACCAAATCGTCACGACGATTGAAGCCGGTCTCGGCGGAACACTCGGTCACCTTGCGCTGATCTTCGGACTCGGTGCAATGCTCGGGAAATTAATTGCTGACGCCGGTGGTGCACAGCGGATCGCGATGACACTCGTCGCGAAATTCGGGGAAAAGAACATTCAATGGGCAGTCGTCGTCGCTTCATTCATCATCGGGATCGCGTTATTCTTCGAAGTCGGACTCGTTCTATTAATTCCAATCGTCTTTGCGATTTCACGTCAGCTTCGCGTCTCGATTCTCTATCTCGGGATTCCGATGGTCGCAGCACTTTCTGTTACACACGGCTTTTTACCACCTCACCCCGGTCCAACCGTCATCGCGGGTGAATACGGGGCAGATTTAGGGCAAGTCTTACTTTACGGTTTCTTAGTCGCTGTTCCGACGGTCATCATCGCCGGACCGCTCTTTACGAAAGTAGCAAAACGTCTTGTGCCGGAATCATTCAAAAAAACAGGTAACATCGCCTCACTCGGCGAACAAAAAGAATTTGATTTAAGCGAAACACCTGGATTCGGAATCAGTGTGTTCACAGCAATGCTTCCGGTACTCTTGATGTCAATCGCCACGATTTTGACATTGTTACAAAAAACACTCGGCTGGGACGGCAATGCGGTCCTTTCTGCCATCCAGTTCATCGGGAATGCTTCCACAGCAATGTTGATTTCGTTACTCGTCGCAGTCTATACGATGGGACTTGCACGTAATATCCCAATCAAAACCGTCATGGATTCATGTACGACAGCGATCACACAAATTGGAATGATGTTACTCATCATCGGTGGTGGCGGTGCCTTCAAACAAGTCTTAATCGATGGAGGCGTCGGTAAATATGTCGCTGAACTCTTTGCTGACACAACACTTTCACCGATTTTACTCGCGTGGTTGATTGCCGCGATCTTACGGATTTCACTCGGTTCGGCGACGGTCGCTTCACTGACGACAGCTGGACTCGTCATCCCGCTCCTCGGTCAATCAGACGTCAACCTCGCCCTCGTCGTGCTTGCGACTGGTGCTGGTAGCTTAATCGCTTCGCACGTCAACGATGCCGGGTTCTGGATGTTCAAAGAATACTTTGGTTTAACTATGAAAGAAACTTTCGCGACGTGGACGCTGCTTGAGACAATCATTTCCGTCTTCGGACTTGGATTCGTCCTCCTCCTCAGTCTCGTCGTCTAAAAAAAGGAGTCGTTACACTATGCTAAATTCAATCGGAGTCATCGGCCTTGGTGTCATGGGACGCAACATCGCCATGAACATGGCGAGCCATGATGAAAACGTCGCTATCTATAACTACACGCCAGACTTAACGGAACAACTCGTCGCGAACCGCGAAGGGTTACCGCTTCATCCGTACTATGACGTCGAAGCCTTCGTCCGCTCACTCGAGCGTCCACGCAAGATTTTCGTCATGGTCACGGCGGGAAGTGCCATCGATTCCGTCATCGATTCGCTTATCCCGCATCTTGAGACGGGCGATATCATCATGGACGGTGGGAACTCCCACTTCCTCGATACGGAACGTCGCTTCGACCAACTAAACGAGCATGGCATCGAGTACATCGGTGTCGGTGTCTCGGGTGGGGAAGTCGGGGCCCGGACCGGTCCTGCCATCATGCCGGGCGGAACAAAAGAAGCGTACGATCAAGTTGCGCCGATTTTGACAAAAATTGCAGCACAAGTGAACGGCGACCCATGTTGTGTCTACATCGGACCTAAAGGGGCCGGACACTTCGTCAAGATGGTCCATAACGGAATCGAGTACGCTGACATGCAGTTGATTGCAGAAGCTTACAGTTTCCTCCGTGTCCGTCTCGGACTCGATGTCGAAGAAATCGCAGACATCTTCTCCTCATGGAACGACGGCGAGTTAAAAAGTTATCTGATTGAAATCACGGCTGAGATTTTACGGAAAAAAGATGACGAGACGGGTCTTCCCTTGATCGACGTCATTCTCGATCAAGCCGGTCAAAAAGGAACGGGCAAATGGACGAGCTTGCAGTCCATTGATAATGGGATTGCTTCCTCTATCATTACGGAGGCACTCTTCGCCCGTTATCTCTCTGCCGTCAAAGCAGAACGTGTCGCTGCCGCCTCTGTCCTCGGTGGACCGGAAGCCCGTGCAGCGCTCGACAAAGACGTCTGGATCGAACGCATCCGCCAAGCACTCTACATGGGTAAAATCGCGGCTTACGCACAAGGCTTCACCCAGTACCGGACTTCATCCGAACTGTATGACTGGAACTTACGTCTTGAAGAGATTGCCTTGATTTTCCGTGGCGGTTGTATCATCCGCGCTGAGTTCCTCAATGTCATCAGCGAGGCTTTTGCAACGGACGCAGCTCTCGACAACTTGATGCTCGCACCGTACTTCGCAGACAAGGTACAGGCGTATCAAACGTCGCTCCGCCAAGTCGTCGCAGAAGGTGCGCTCACAGGTCTTGCGTCACCGTGTCTCAGCACGTCACTGACGTATTACGACAGTTACCGGACAGCGAATTCAAATGCCAACATCCTGCAAGCACAACGTGATTATTTCGGAGCCCATACGTATGCCCGGACCGATCGCGAAGGAATGTTCCATACTGAGTGGCAATGACTTATACAGCTCTATCTCCCTGTTACATTTAGGGAGATAGAGCTCTTTTTTTGTTCACAATTCATTTCTTGAAATAAGAATTTACAGGTTATACCTTGACAAAACAGACGCTTTATATGAAATTAGTATTAGATTAGAATTATTCTAGTGTGATAAGTACAGTTATTCTTAACGACTAGAACAGATTCTTAAATAGAACCCAACAGGAGGATTTTTATCATGTCTTTAATCGGAAGTGAAGTAAAACCATTTAGTGCATCAGCATTCCACAACGGAGAGTTCGTCGATCTTACAGACGCTAACCTTCGTGGAAAATGGAGTGTCGTTTGTTTCTACCCAGCAGACTTTACATTCGTTTGCCCGACTGAGCTCGAAGATCTTCAAAACCAATACGCAGCACTCAAAGCGCTTGACGTTGAAGTGTACTCCGTTTCAACAGATACGCACTTTACACATAAAGCTTGGCACGAAACTTCAGAAACAATCGGTAAAATCGAGTACGTCATGATTGGTGACCCGTCACACGTCATCTCACGTAACTTCGAAGTCTTAAACGAGCAAGACGGACTTGCTGATCGCGGAACGTTCATCATCGATCCGGACGGCGTCATCCAGACTGTTGAAATCAACGCGGGTGGAATCGGCCGTGATGCAAGTACACTCGTCAACAAAATCAAAGCAGCACAATACGTGCGCAACAACCCAGGTGAAGTTTGCCCGGCGAAATGGGAAGAGGGTTCTGCAACACTCACACCTAGCCTTGACCTCGTAGGGAAAATTTAAGGAGCGGATTTGAGATGGCTTTAGCAGCAGATATTAAAGCACAACTCGCTCAATACCTCGATTTGTTAGAAGGAGACATCGTCCTCGCCGTCAGCGCCGGGACGGACTCCGTCTCACTCGAGATGAGCGAACTCGTCGAAGAAATCGCGAGTATGTCACCACGCATCAGCATCGAACAGGCGACGCTTGCCCGGACACCGAGCTTCAGCGTTAACCGCGCTGGTGAAGTAAGTGGAATTACGTTCGCAGGAATTCCGCTCGGTCACGAGTTCACGTCACTCGTCTTGGCTTTGCTCCAAGTCAGTGGTCGTGCGCCGAAGATTGATGCGCCTGTCATCGAACAAATCAAAGGCATCAAAGAGACGTATCACTTCGAATCGTACATCAGCCTCAGCTGTCACAACTGTCCGGATGTCGTCCAAGCCTTGAACGTCATGAGCGTCCTCAACCCGAACATCAGTCACACGATGATTGACGGTGGCGCGTTCAAAGAAGAAGTCGAGCAAAAAGAAATCATGGCGGTCCCGACGGTCTTCGTCAACGGCGAAGCATTCGGGAACGGACGGATGTCACTCGAAGAGATTCTGGCGAAGCTCGGTACGGGTACAGATGCAGCCGATTTTGCTGACAAAGATCCGTACGACGTCCTTGTCGTCGGTGGTGGTCCTGCCGGTTCAAGTGCTGCGATTTACGCAGCACGTAAAGGCATCCGGACCGGGATCGTCGCAGAACGTTTCGGTGGACAAGTCATGGATACGATGAGCATCGAGAACTTCATCAGCATGAAGTACACGGAAGGTCCGAAACTCGTCGCGAGTCTTGAAGAACACGTCAAGGAGTATGGCATCGATGTCATGAACCTACAACGGGCTACTCGCCTCGAGAAAAAAGACCTCGTTGAGCTGGAACTTGAGAATGGTGCGGTCCTCAAAACGAAAACGTTGATTTTGTCGACAGGTGCACGCTGGCGTAACGTCGGTGTCCCAGGCGAACTTGAGTTTAAGAACAAAGGTGTCGCGTACTGCCCACACTGTGATGGTCCACTCTTCGAAGGAAAACGCGTTGCGGTCATCGGCGGCGGTAATTCCGGTGTCGAAGCGGCAATCGACCTCGCAGGTCTCGTCAAACACGTCACGGTCCTTGAGTTCGCACCTGAACTGAAGGCAGATGCAGTTTTACAGCAACGTCTCGCAAGTCTTCCGAACGTCACGGTCGTCGCAAACGCCCAGACGAAGGAAATCACGGGGACGGATAAAGTAAACGGCATCACCTATGTCGAGCGTGAAACAGGCGTTGAACAACACGTTGAGCTGGAAGGCGTCTTCGTCCAAATCGGTCTCGTGCCGAACACGGACTGGCTCGGTGATACGGTGGAACGCAACAAATTCGGTGAAATCCTCGTCGACCGTCATGGTGCGACGAATGTCCCTGGTGTATTCGCAGCAGGTGACTGTACCGACAGTGTGTATAAACAAATCATCATCTCGATGGGCTCAGGCGCGACAGCTGCACTTGGTGCCTTCGATCATATGATTCGCAATTAATCGTTTAAACGTCTTGCTTCGGCAAGGCGTTTTTTGATTGCAAAATCTAGTATGAACAGAAGCTCCATCAACTAAAGAGGATTTTTCCCGTGCTTTTCTCGGGCGAGGCGCAAGCCGCGGCTTTTACGACCAACAGGTCTTAAAGCCGGGTCTCACCTGCCTCTGACAGCGTGTAAACACGCTTTTCCCGTAGAAGTCACGGGAACTCCTCTTTTACGTCTATACTTTCGTTAGTAAAGATTAAGATTCAAACTGACCCCTATAAATTGTTCGATATTGACACTTTTAGCTAGTCCAGTATTTTGATAGATTTAAGCTATTCAAAATCTATCATAAAGAAGGTCTGACTCATGCAAAACGCAACACCGTATTCGAGCACTCGTACCCGGCAACTCGTCATCACTTCGATGTCGATTGCACTTGTTCTTGTCGCAACAATGTTCATCAATATCAAATTGCCAATCGCAGCGAACGGTGGACTGATCCATATGGGAACAGCCATGTTATTCCTGATTGCGATTTTATTCGGTCCACGTACAGCACTTATTGCCGGCGCCGTCGGAATGGGATTATTTGATATTTTGATGGGCTATACGATTTGGGCCCCTGGTACCATTATCGCTCGTGGACTTCAAGGATTGATCGTTGGTTACATCGCTTGGTCCGGTGGTCGAAAAGGAACGAATGTCGCATTCAATTTGATCGGGATGCTCGCTTCGGTTCCTGTCATGGTGGCTGTTTACTTTGTTCACGAAGGAATTGCCTTTAGCAGCTGGGTCGCTCCATTCGGTTCAATCACGGGGAACCTCATTCAGAATGTAGTCGGAATTCTTGTTGCGATTCCGGTCGGTATCGCTTTGAAGAAAACACGTTACTTCCGCCAACGCGGATAATCGACAGCAAAAGCCCTGTCTCCTAACACATTAGGAAACAGGGCTTTTTCATTTGTCGTTTTTAATGAATCGGTTGTGCGGCTGTTAATTTAAGTGTCTCGGTCGTTTCCGCATGGATTTCGTCAAACAGATCGGGGTGTGCAACAAGCGATGTTCCGTATGACGGAATCATCTCTTTGATTTTAGCAGTCCAACCGTCGATTTGATCCGAGAAACATTTCTCGAGCACTTCGAGCATGACCGGTACAGCGGTCGAAGCTCCCGGTGACGCACCGAGTAAGGCCGCAACGGACCCATCCGCCGCACTGACAACTTCCGTTCCGAACTGGAGCGTCCCTTTTCCTTGTGGTGTATCTTTGATGACCTGAACGCGTTGTCCCGCGACGACGACATCCCAGTCTTCAGTTTTTGCGTTCGGAATGAATTCACGTAGCTCGTTCATCCGTTGTTCTGTCGAAAGCAGCACTTGTTCAATCAAATATTTCGTTAAGCCCATTTCTTTTGCTCCGGCAGCAAGCATCGTCAGGACATTGTTCGGTTTGACGGACGCGAGCAAATCGAGATTCGAACCGGTCTTAAGGAATTTCGGTGAGAACCCGGCGAACGGTCCGAATAACAGTGATTTCTGCCCATCGATGTACCGTGTATCCAAATGCGGGACCGACATCGGAGGTGCTCCGACTTTCGCCTTCCCGTACACTTTTGCATGGTGCCGTTCCGCGATGTCCGGATTTTTACAGACGAGGAACAGACCGCTGACCGGGAATCCGCCGATTTGTTTTGATTCGGGAATCCCTGTTTTTTGGAGCAATGGCAGACTGCCGCCACCGCCGCCGATAAAGAGGAATTTCGCCGTATGATGTTCAATCCGGTTGTCCTGTTCGTTTTTGACTTTGACTTCCCAGCCACCGTCGACTCGTTTCAAGTCTTCGACGCCGTGCCCATAATTGATTTCAACGCCCTGTCCTGCGAGGTGCGTGAATAAAATCCGTGTCAGCGCACCGAAGTTGACGTCTGTCCCCGAATCAATTTTTGTTGCAGCGATCGGTTCCGGTGACGTCCGCCCTTCCATGATGAGCGGAATCCATTGCTTCAACTGCTCCGGATCATCGGAAAATTCCATCCCTTTAAAGAGTGGATTCGCTGATAGCGCTTCCAATCGTTTTTTCAGAAACTCGACGTTTTCCGCTCCTTCAACCATACTCATATGCGGAATCGGCATGATGAATTCTTCCGGATTCGGTAAGACGTTTTCTTTGACGAGATGCGACCAAAACTGGCGTGACAGTTGGAATTGTTCATTTACTTTCACGGCTTTACTGATATCGATCGTTCCATCTGCATTCTCTGTCGTATAGTTGAGTTCACATAACGCGGCATGACCCGTGCCCGCATTGTTCCACTCATTCGAACTTTCTTCCCCTGCGCTCGGTAACTTCTCGAACACTTTAATTGTCATGTCAGGCGCAAGCTCTTTTAATAAGACCCCTAGCGTCGCACTCATGACTCCTGCACCAATCAATATTACGTCTGTTTGTTTAGGCATACTGCTCATGATATCCTTCCTATCCCCGTTGATATTATGGACCTGCCATGAAAAATAGAGCGCTCTCATGACGACAACTTACCTTTCCATTATAACCCTATCACAGGTCGTTCATATATTAAAATATTGGGTGTTTGTCCCTAAAAAAATCATCCGAATTGCTGCAACGAAAAAGAAAGGCGCCTCTCTTCCTATATAGAAGAAAAGCGCCTCATTTTTACGCACTATGCCGTTCTGCTTTTTGATGCTTTTTCATCCTCAACTGATACAGGACAAACAATCCGATAAACCAAACCGGTGTCAGGAGTAAGGCCGGACGGGTTTCATCCGCGACGAGCATAACGACGAGGATCAGTCCGAACAATCCGAGGACGAGGTAGTTGACGAGCGGTGTCCACGGTGCCTTGAACGTTGACGCCGCATGCAGTTCCGGTTGTGTTTTCTTATATTTCAAGTGACAGACGAGAATCACACCCCAGACCCAGATGAAACAGATTGCGCTGATCGTCGTGACGATGCTGAAGGCCTGTCCCGGAATCAATTTACTGAGTAACGCTCCGCCCGACACGACGAGTGTCGAGATGAACAAGGCGTTTGCCGGGACATGGTTTTTGTTGAGCTTCGAAAAATTAGCGGGTGCTTGTTTTTGATTCCCTAAGTTGTACAGAATCCGACTCGTCGAGAACATTCCGCTGTTACAGGCCGAGGCAGCAGACGTCAAGACAACGAAGTTGATGACGCCGGCAGCAAGCGGGATTCCAATCAAGCTGAACGTTTTGACGAACGGACTTTCCGTCGCATTTAGTCCCGTCCACGGATTGATCATCAGGAGAACCAGTAACGCCCCGACGTAGAAGAACAGAATCCGTAACGGAATCTTGTTAATGGCAGATGGAATGTTCTTTTTCGGATCGGCTGTTTCCGCTGCTGAGACCCCGATTAATTCAACTCCGACATAGGCGAAGACGACCATCTGGAAGGACAACAGGAAGCCGGTCACACCGTTCGGGAACATTCCGCCGTGTTGCCACAAATTACTGACGGTTACAGGACCTGAATCGGTTTGGAAACCGATGATCAGTAAGACGATCCCGACACCAATTAAACCTAAAATCGTAATGACCTTAATCAAGGCGAACCAAAATTCAAGTTCCCCAAACAGTTTGACTGTCAGTAAATTAAAGCCGAGTAAAATCAGGAGCGAGATCACAGCCGGAATCCACTGCGGAATATCGAACCAGTATTTCACGTACACGCCGACCGCAATGACGTCCGCCATCGCCGTCATGATCCAGCAGAACCAATACGTCCAGCCGGTCACGAACGCGGCACGTGGACCGAGATAATCTTCTGCGATGTCCGTTAATGATCCGTATCCGGCTTTTGACAATAACAATTCTCCTAGTGCCCGCATGACAAAGAAAATCGCAATCCCGACGAGTAAATACGCAAAGACGATCGATGGTCCCGCGAGTTGAATCGCTTTCCCAGATCCTAAAAACAATCCTGTCCCAATCGTTCCCCCAATCGCAATCAACTGGACGTGCCGATTCGATAAATCCCGTTTCAATCCTTCTTGTTGTTCCAAACCTGAACTCCTCCTTGAATGCTTTCTCTAGTTCCCCCGGTCGGACTGTTCTGTCAGTCCAACAAAAAAAAGAGACTGGACGGGTGTCCAATCTCAAAAAAATCATCAGAATAGCAAATAATCATCCTTTGACTGGCGACGCCAATTCAAAGAATCAAGATTTAGTACTACTCTTCTGTCCTTTTGCCTGAGATTGTGAACCCTTCGGCGCCGCATATACGGTCTCTCCAGAAGCTGCTCCTGCCATAGTGTGACCCATGACAATCATAGCTTTCTCTTTTATTCGGTTGCTGAGGTGACATAATCACCTGAATTGTTTTTAATACTAGTAATCTTATGATTGTTTGTCAACCGTTTTATAAAATCTTTCATTTCTTCTTTCATAGACTGAAACAGGAATCGATGTTGATTTTCTAGAAGAAGGAAATCACTACAGTCGAATTAGGAGGATTATCATGAAAAAAATTTACTTGATTCGCCACTGCGAAGCATCCGGACAAGAACCGGACGCTCCGTTGACGGAGAACGGCCATAGACAAGCTAAAGAATTGGTTTCTTTTTTTGAATCCCGTTCCGTCGATCGTATCTTATCAAGCCCTTTTCGCCGAGCAATTGAATCAATCGAAGCTGTTGCTTTTCAGAAAAATTGTCCCATTGAAATCCAAGATGACTTGCGCGAACGTGTCCTGAGTCGTCAACCACTGACCGATTGGCAGGAGCATCTCCAAAAGACGTTTACCGACTTTGATTACGCATGTCCCGGTGGAGAAACGAGCGCAGAAGCGACGCGGCGAATCCAAGACGTCCTGAATGACGTTTGGTCCCACTCTGCTGAGACGAGTGTTCTTGTCACACATGGCAATCTGCTTGCACTATACCTCCACTCACTCGATGTCTCTTTTGGTTTTGAACAAGGACAACAACTTCGCAATCCCGATGTATTTCTCGTGACAGAAGTTGACGATGCTCTCGTTTTCGACCAGTTAGATCTCTTCTGATTCCACTGATTGGTTGTACCGACCGTAACGTTCGAGTTCAAAAACGGTTTTCTCGAAATCGAGTAAGCCGTTTTCTTGAAGTTGTAAATAATTTTCGCGATAGGCAATCGTCATATTTTTACCCGTACTTATCCTTTTAGGTCTTTTTAAGTCCAACTCATACTCAAAAGAGTCTTTTAATAGGCTAGACATACACGTGTCACGATAGGCTTTGACGTCATCGTTTGTTTTCGCTTCAATCTTCGCACGCAATACCGTTTCTTCCAGTTGCCAGTAATGATTTTGTCGCTCATTTCCCTTCCACCAAAACCCCCAAAATCCACCTCTTGCGTTTGCTATGTAACCCCACTTCCCATCAAGCATGTCTTGTAAATCACGATAAAACCCTTGCCAGGAGAATGTTGTCCATTCCGCGACCGGAAGCGTTTTATACGAATTGATCTCATCGTCCAGCCGCTTCAGATGTTGAAGATAGTCTGCTAAAATCGCATTCTTCGGAAGCTTCCAATCATCATGTTCTAAAATCTTAATCATTTCTTGGCGTGTGAACAGTTGATAACCTGCTTTATGAATACTCCGATGATTTGACTGCTCGACAATTTTGTAATAAATCGGCAAAGGGATACAGTCTCGTGTTACGACATTCGTTTTTACTTCTTCCAAGTAACGTTCGAGTTGTCCGGAATGTTCTGAAGTGAATGTTTTATCTTCAATTAAGATTGCATATTTTTCATTAATAATGGCTAATATATCTAATCCTTTAAATTGACGAATGATGCGGACTTGATGAATGGTTTCTTCTAAGGAACGGTTATGTAGTGAAAACACTTTATGAATAAACCGTGTCGCAACACGATGTAACTCCTGATCGACTGAATGCAGATCCGCTTCCCCCCACTTCAGCAGCCAACATAAAAAAGCATCTTGTGACAGTTCGCTCGTGGCGTAATCAAATAAATTAGGCTTCATCAATAGAGACCCTCCTTTTCCTTTTATTAATTATATCCAATAAATGGATTAAACGACTACAGTATTAATTCATTCTTTTAACGAATGAATTAAGTTTATATTCATGCCATTTACTTATAGTTCTTATAAGATATATCTATTTTACTTCCCCTTCGAACTCGACTACATTTAACGAATTGATAACAAAGTGAAGTAGTTCGAATCCCTGTCTCTACAGGGAATTGTCTTAAGAAAAGAAGGGGTACATTATGTCTACACAAGCAAGTCACGCACGAAAAGGGTATTTGATGATGGCTGTTCTCTGGTTCGCGTATGCGACGTTCGCCATGAACTGGGTCGCCGGTTCCTCATTAACCCCGCAAATCACGGCTCATTTTTTCGGAGACCGGACCGTTGACCCGCTGATTTCACAACTCGTCAACTACTCAATCACGACCGCACGCGTCTTTGCGAACATCCTGGCGGCACTCATCCTGATGAAACTGGGACCGAAAAAAGCACCGATGCTCGCCCTGTTGTTTCTGATGATGGCGATCGTCGCCATTTATCTGCCGAACTACTGGGCCTATACGGCAGCACGAATGGTCATGGGTCTCGGCGGTTCGATGGTCATCGTCTACATGAATCCGGTCGTCACCCGCTACATCAGTGATCCGACGGAAAAACTGCGAATCAATGCACTCAATACCGTCTCGTATAACGTTGGTGCGTTCGTTGTTTCATTACTGTTTACGTTTTTTGCGACCCAGTTCACGAACAACTGGCAACTGACATTGACGATTTTTGCTGCGTTGACAGCTGTCCTATTCCTTGCTTGGTTGATGTTCAGTGAAGAATTTGACTTAAATGCAGCAAGCGATCAAAATGAAGTCGTCACGGTCTATGGCTATCGCGATGCCATCAAAGACAGCTTCTTATGGAAGTATGCGATTGCATTCGGCGGTTTCTTGACGCTCTACATTTTGTCACTCGTCGGTCTCAAACCGGTGTTCGATACGTACACCGAACTGAACGGTTCACTCGTCAACCTGCTTGTATCCGGTGCCGGCATCATCGGAACTTTTGTTGGTCTGAAAATCGGCAGTCGCGGAACACCGCGAAAACCGATTCTCCTGACCAGCGGACTCATCATGATTGGCAGTTTCATCGTTACGGTTGCGTTCGGCAACATCTTGCCACTCGTTTCGTACATCTTTGCCTTCATTTCCGGTTTTGCGATGTACATCCAGTATCCGATTTTCATGAACTTGGCACATGAGATGAAAGGGATGACACCACAAAAAATCACCGTCCTCTTCGGTCTGTTTTGGGCAATCGCTTATGCGACACAGACGATTTTTACCATCATTTGGAGCTATGCCCTCGGTCATATGGGCTATACCGTCTCGATGGTCGTCTTTTTCGTCAGCTGTTCGACTTATCTGCTGTTCAGCTTTTTCTTACCTGAAACAAAACCGAAGCAGACGCAACCCGCTTCGAAAAAAACGGCGTAACATTGCAAAAACCCATCGTGTTTCCTGACGGAAATACGATGGGTTTTTAGTTACAATAACGCGTATGATGTGATGTTGCCGCGTTGCTTACGTAACGCGAACAATGTCGAAACCAAACCTTCATGATACGGAATGAACGTCCCTGCTTGAATCCGGGCGATGATTTCCTCCTCCGTCGCCCAGGCGACAGCTTGCACTTCTTCCTGTTGCAGGACGAGCGATGATAAATCAACATCCCTTTCGATTAAGTAGATGTCATCAAATCCCTCGTCAAAATGTGACGTCAAATGCGGGCGCATGCCCTCAAAATCGTAACGCAGGCCAATCTCTTCAAACAGCTCCCGTGCTGCCGCCTGCTGGCTCGTGTCTCCCGCGACCGCACTTCCCCCGACGGTCAAGTCCCATAAGTTGGACCAGCCTTCTTTGAAAGGTTGCCGTTGCTGAATCAACATTTCGCCGCTTGAGTTAAACAGACAGACGTGCACGACTAGATGATAATCGCCGTCTTGTAACTTCTTTCCCCGTGTCCATGTCCGTCCTGTTTTCTCGCGGTCCGCGGTATAGATATCCCATTGTTCCATTTACTTCTTCCCCCCTGCCCAATTGTCCGCAAACAGCGTCGAGACCGTTTTGTCTGCTTTCGCCCGGTCGAGTCCGAGCACGACACTTAAAAACAGTGTCTCCGCCGTCTCGTCGAACAGTGTCAGTTCGTACTGTTTGCTGAGACGAACCCACCGTCTTTTGCCTTGCCCGATTTTGTTTCCTTGATACGTGACACTAAACGTCATCGTCGCCCAGTTGATGTCGATCTGCAGGTCCCGGCTGTCAATCCTGTAATCCGCAAACATCAAAAACCCGGTTTTTTGAATGGTCGCAACGACACGTCCGTCCACTTCCACAAGGATATGCGGCAGCATACTGAACGTCTGTTTCGTCACGCGGCCGACCTCGGCTGCTTCTTGCACGAGTTGCCAGTTTTTCTGCATTTGCAACAACTGCCCGGTCACTTCATGCGTGACGTGTCCGGCTTCATCTTCAATCGTAAAACGACGGTTCAAATCCATCGTCTGGTTCATCAAAAGTGCTTTCATCGGTTCCTCCCTGAGTTCGGTTTATGAACTTGCCTCTTCGTCCTCTTTGACACAGTCAATTGCGACGACCAGCGCAATCAACACCTTCTCGACATCAGGATCAAAGACTTGAATCTCGTAACTGTCGCCAAACGTGAACCATTTTTTCTCGACGCTTCCGACGACTTCACCATGACGTTTGATTTGAAAATCCATGTCCCACCAATCGCCGTCGATTTCTAAATCTGCCGCGTCAATCGTGTAACGGTCTTTAAAGAATGTAAATGATTTTTCGATCGTCAGTGTTTCGCCATCGACCTCAACAAAAAATTTCGGCAACAGGCTGAATACTTTCTTCGTGATGACGGCGACTTCTTCCCCGTCGACGCTCGAAATCGAAAAGGTCTTCGGAATCTGCATGAAGCTTCCTTCGACGAGATAGACATCCTGTTCCTGCTGATCTTGAATCGAAAAACGTCCCCGTAAACTGAATACTTTCTGTTTCATGTAAAGTGTGTGCATGGCTCTTCATCCTTTCGAAATTCAGAAGTTTTACTACTCTACGCATCGTTCCAGCATTTAGTTTCAACACAATACGAATATTTCACATAGTTAGTTATGTTTGTTAGCGTCTCGTGAGTGGTATCGGATTAAGACTACAGTTCGCTTAGGAGGTCCACTCATGCCCATCCATACCGTCATCTTGATTACCTTACTTCTGCTCGTTGCGCTCGTCTTCATCGTCCCGCTTATTGTCGTTCTCTACTTATGGGCGACCGATTCACGTCAAAAAGAACATGCCGTCCTCCGAAATTTTCCCGTCCTCGGTAAAATGCGTTATATCTTAGAAAAGATGGGTCCGGAACTTCGGCAATACCTGTTCTTAAACAATAATGAAGGGAAACCATTTTCCCGAAACGATTACAAATCAGCCGTCATCGCCGGTAAATACAATTCACGGATTCTCGGTTTTGGATCAGAACGTGACTTCGATGAAGCCGGTTTTTATATCCAGAATGCCCTCTTTCCGACGAATCGTGATGAACTCCGGGTCGCGAACGATAACAAAGTCCCGACCTACTTATATGAACTCGATCAAGATAATTTATTCACCCGGAAAGAACATCTCGTCGAAAAACAAGTCGCGCCCTTTTTATTACGGGACGACGACGCCCCGATCATCGGTGAAGCGACGTGCCGCCAGCCGTTTCAAGTCCGCGGACTGATTGGGCAATCAGCGATGAGCTTCGGTGCACTTGGAGACCGGGCAATCACTGCGCTGTCGATTGGCCTCGGACGTGCCCAAGGCGCCTGGATGAACACGGGCGAAGGTGGTCTGTCCGACCACCATTTAAAAGGCGACGTCGATATCATCTGCCAAATCGGGCCTGGACTGTTTGGCGTCCGGACGGAAGACGGTGACTTTTCATTCGAAGAATTTGAACAGAAAAGTCGAATTCCTCAAGTCAAAGCATTTGAATTAAAACTTGCCCAAGGTGCAAAAACGCGTGGCGGGCACCTCGAAGGCGAAAAAGTCACACCGGAGATCGCCAAGGTCCGGAAAGTCAAATCCGGTGTCGGCATCGATAGCCCGAACCGCTTTAATGAGTTCAAGACGAACGCCGAGATACTGGCATTCGTCGAGAAGTTGCGTGACATCGGCGGGAAGCCGGTCGGCCTCAAAATCGTCGTCGGGAAAGTCGATGACATCAAGGATCTCGTCGCCTATATGGCGGAGTCCGGCAAACATCCCGATTTCATTACGATTGACGGCGGCGAAGGCGGGACCGGGGCGTCGTTCCAGGAGCTCGCCGACGCGGCGGGTCTTCCGATCAAATCGGCCCTCCCCTATGTCCATCAGCTCCTCGTCGCATACGGGATTCGCGACCGGATCAAACTGTTTGCGTCCGGTAAGTTGATCAGTGCTGATAAGATTGCCGTCGCCTTAGGGCTCGGTGCTGATTTCGTCAACATTGCCCGCGGCCTGATGTTCAACGTCGGTTGCATTCAGGCGCAAGTCTGTCACACAAACCATTGTCCGGTCGGTGTCGCGACGACGGATCCGAAACTGCAAAAAGCCCTCATCGTCGACGAGAAGAGCTTCCGGGTGACGAACTACATTATCTCGCTTCGGGAAGGGCTCTATAATTTGACGGCAGCGGCCGGACTTGAAAGCCCGACGCAACTGACGGCTGAACACATCATCTACAAGGACCAAAATGGTCATGTCACGAAAGCAACGGCGCTGAACTACAATCCACTGAAATGATTGACGCATGCAAGCGGCTGACTCCTACGCCATATAGAGTCAGCCGCTTGCACTTTTTCCGCAATACGCTTAAAGTATATAGTTGATGAAATTTTAATTGTGCAAAACGAATTACCTTAAGGAAAGGGTTTTATATACGATGAAAAACAACTTTTGGCAGGACTTGCCACGACCATTTTTTGTACTTGCACCAATGGAAGATGTCACCGACGTCGTCTTCCGTCACGTCGTCGCGAAAGCAGCGCGGCCGGATGTCTTCTTCACTGAATTTACGAATACGGAGAGTTACTGTCATCCGAAAGGCAAACAGAGTGTCCGCGGACGCCTCGAGTTCACGGAAGATGAACAGCCGATGGTCGCCCACATTTGGGGCGACAAACCGGAATATTTCCGTGAGATGAGTATCGGGATGGCGGAAATGGGCTTTAAGGGCATCGACATCAACATGGGCTGTCCGGTCCAAAACGTCGCCGTCAACGGAAAAGGATCAGGCTTGATCAACCGTCCCGACGTTGCGGCTGAACTGATCCAAGCAGCGAAAGCCGGCGGTCTACCTGTCAGCGTCAAGACGCGTCTCGGCTATTCGAAAGTCGAGGAGTGGCACGACTGGTTACGCCACATTCTCGAGCAGGATATCGCCAATCTGTCGATTCACCTGCGGACGCGTAAAGAAATGAGTGCCGTTCCGGCGCACTTCGAACTGATTCCGGAAATCAAGAAACTCCGCGATGAAATCGCGCCGCAGACACTCTTGACGATCAACGGAGACATCAATGACCGTCAGCACGGTCTGGAACTCGTCGAGCAGTACGGTGTCGACGGTGTCATGATCGGTCGCGGGATTTTCCATAATCCGTTTGCCTTCGAAGTCGAAAAGAAAGACCACTCGAGCGAAGAATTGTTGGATCTGTTGCGTCTGCAACTCGACCTGCATGATCAGTATTCAGCGGAATTCGAACCCCGTCTCTTCAAACCGCTCCGCCGGTTCTTCAAGATTTATGTCCGCGGTTTCCGCGGGGCGAGCGAATTGCGTGCCCGTTTGATGGAGACGAATTCAACGGACGACGTCCGGGCGCTGCTCGACGAGTTCGTCGAACAGGAAGGCATTCACGCCGTCAATTCGTTTTCGATTTAATGTAATCATGTAAAAGAGCAAGGCCCCGCGCCTTGCTCTTTTTTGTCGTCAGTTCGCTTCCGCTTCCAGTCGAATCTTTAAACAGGTGAATTCAAATGGTGTGTCGCAGGTCACCCGTTCGAGCCGCCGTTTTCCGACACGCCGGTCGAGCAAGGCAAAGCCGCGGATGAAGGCATGGGGATGCGTCAACGCCTCTTCAATCGAGAGCGTCGGATACAGCAGCAAATTCTGTTGGACGGCGTAATTGGCATGCCACCCTTCTTGCTCCAACTCCCGTTCAATTTGCTGGTCTAATTCACTTGATGCCTTATACCAGTCTGATTGAAAGATTTCCAACGTAATCCGTTCCGGCTTTTTCGGTAACCGTGCTTTTGCTAACGCATAACGTCGGTCTGCCTCCAACGTAAAACGTAAATCTTCCGCCTTAAAAAAGGGTTCTCCATCCAGCGTCATCCAGACTCGAGCTTCGCCGTCATGAAAATGACGGTCGACTGTCGCATAGAGATTTATACGTGATTCAAGGGAAGGTGCGACGAACGACAGCATCTGTTTTTTCATTTTTGAGAATTGCATCAGGCCCTCCTTTTCCACACATCAAAGACCAGGCATCAACTGACTGCCTGGTCTTTAGTTTACCCGTTTTTCATATGGAACGATTCCGTTAACGTAAAGGTGATGTTTTTCAGTTCAAGCCCACCAAGCGCAAAGTAGAGCTTAAAGTAGTTGTGCGGATTAAAGACGAAGACGTCTTTCGTCTGCGTCATCCATTCGCCGTTTGTCCCGTTGAACGTAAACGTCGCGACCGGCATGTTGTTCGCAAACAACGTCACCGGCATCTGCGCGAGTTCCCCCGCGTACGACCGGGCTTCGAACGTGACGTGATACATGCCCGTTTCTTCTGCCGTCACGGCAAAGACGTGACTGCTTCCGGTCGACGTATCGAGTTCGTCGAAGACAATCGGAACACCACTCTGAAGTTGCTGGTGCGTCACCGCCTGTTCGTGCAGATCATCCGTTTCTTCCGGTAATCCGGTGACGTCGACCGTCGCTTCCCGACCAAGCGTTCGCTCCATGACCGGTGACCGGAGGATGAACTGACAGATGTTCGCCGCACTCCGTAACAACTCCGCCCGTGTCAACGTCCCGTCTGCAAGCGACGACAACGTATCATCCTCAAACGGATTCGCCCCCGGTTCCCCGACGACCATGTAGAGATCGTTTTGCGAACGGACCATCGTCGCCGTCTGTTGCCGGTTGGCGTCCGTTCCTTCGGCATTGATTTTCGCCCACCAGTCGGTCATGACGACACCGTCAAAGCCCCACTCGTCACGGAGAATCCGGGTGTTCTGATCATAGAGTCCTGCGGTCCAGAGACCATTGACGGCACCATACGTCGTCATGATCGCATACGCCTGTCCGCGTTTGACGGCATGTTCGAAACCTTTGAGATAAATCTCACGTAGTGCCCGTTCCGAGACGATTGAGTCCAGGTCGTGACGATGGAACTCCTGGTTGTTGGCACTTAAGTGTTTGAGTGTTCCCGTCACGCCGACCCGGTGCATGCCGTCCAGTTCAGCGACCGCCATCATCCCCGTCAGGTGCGGATCTTCCGAGAAGTACTCGAAGTTTCGGCCGTTGAGCGGATGACGGTGAATGTTCATGCCCGGTCCGAGCAAGGTATCGACGCCGTTTTTCCGAAGTTCAAGACCTGTCATCTCAAATAAGTCAGCCACGAGCTCGACGTTAAAGGTCGAGGCGACAAGCGTCCCGTTCGGAAGTGAAAAGGCTTTTGTTCCGATATCCATCCGGATGCCGGACGGACCGTCGGCACAGCAGGCTGCCGGGATCCCGAACGCCGTCAGCCGGTCGGTCACGCCGCCAAACGCCGCCGCTGTTCCCGGTGTGACACGCGGTGAATTCATCCCTTCACCGCGGACGATCGCGGCGAGATCCTCATCCGTCAGCTGATCGAGGAACACGTCGAGTGATGTCTTGCCTTCTGAGACGTCCTTCAATGTCAGTCCTTGATCGTCCGAATAGGTCCGCTCTGCCGGACGTTCCGCTAAGCGACGGGCTTCCGGATCAACCGTCCGCAACGGTGTCGCTTCGTACGACACGTCGTAACCGGTCTCCGTCTGTTGCGGCTTCAAGCGGTCGAATGCCGTGACCGGTGCCATGTTTTCGCTTAACGTCTCGATCACCTGTAACTGCCCGATCGTTTGCGTGGCCACGTGCGCCGCCGTCCGGACATCTGTTCCGACGTACAGATGATATGCTCCCGCTTCGATGACGTAAGACGATTTATGACCGGTCAGACCGGAGTCATCGTAGCTCGCGTATTCCGTCAGCGGAACCGTTAAAGTCAGCGTTTCACTTTGACCCGCTTCAAGGAGTTGGGTCTTCGCGAACGTCACAAGTCCGCGCGCCGGATTGCCGAGCTTCCCTTGTGGTTTCTCAAGATAGACCTGGACGACTTCTTTTCCGCTGTGCGTCCCCGTATTCGTGACGGTGACGGTTAACGTCACCTGTTGCTCCGTCATATCGACCGTCTCGGTCGCGACATCAAACGTCGTATACGATAAGCCGAAGCCGAACGGATAGAGAACGTCGTCTTTCGCAAACGTCTCGAAGTAACGGTACCCGACATAGATGTCTTCCTTGTAGATCGCCCGGTCTTCGTGACCGAAGTACGGCGTCGACGGATACGCATCAAGTGAGCGGGCAATCGTATCCGGCAGTTTCCCGGACGGTGTGACCGCGCCCGTCAACAGATCGACCAAGGCGTTGCCGCCTTCCATCCCGCCCTGCCATCCGTACAGAATCGCACTCGGATTGAAATCGACTGCCCACTGCATGTCGATGACGTTCCCGACGTTCAGCAAGACAACCGTCTTCGGGAAGGCCTGCGAGACTTTTTCAATCAGCGTCAACTCGACGTCCGTCAGCAGGTAACTACCCGGATCCGCCGTATTATCGCGGTCTTCCCCTGCCGTTCGTCCGATCATGATGATCGCGACGTCCGATTGCGACGCTGCCGCAGCGACGATTTCATCCGTAACCGGCATTTCTTCCTGCGACCACGATTCCGCCGCCCAGCCTTCGCCTTTATCAAACGGATGATCCTGAAGCCAAGCTTCGTAGACGTCGAGCAATGACTGGTTCACGCTCAAATCCGGATGACGTTGCAGGGCTTCGAGTGGACTGACTACATGTGAGACATTGACCATCCCGCCTGATCCCGTTCCGCTCTTATAGTAGTTGAACTGATTGCGTCCGAAAACGGAAACCGTCGTCCCCGCAGCAAGCGGTAACGTCTGCAAGTCATTTTTTAACAGGACCGCGCCTTCTGCGACCGTCTTCCGGGCCAATGCCGTGTACGCGTTCCAATCCAATGTATATGTCGTCATCTGCTCATCCCCTCATTTCCTGTTGGTTGAATAAATTTTGTTTTGAGACCGTTCGCGATTTCCGTGATGCAGTCTTCTGCTTGCGGGTATTGCCCAAGTTTTTCGATGAAGGCATGATCCATGCCGTTGTACTGAATCCGTTTTGTTTTCACGCCGGCCCGTGCGAGTTTCCGTCCGTACGCTTCGCCTTCAAGACGGAGGTAATCGTACTCCGCCGTGATGAGTAATGCTTCCGGCAATCCTGCCAGCTTGTCACTGAAGAGTGGTGACACGTGCGGATCCTGTACGTCCGTCGTCCCTTGCAAATACAAGCGGTTTAACAAGCCATCCGTGTCTTCAAGGGCCGTGACGATTCCTTCAAGTAACTCACGATTTTCGTTCATCTCGTATGCGTCAAGACGCCACTCGAAGTCGTCCGTCGGCAAGGCGGCAAGGTTGACGACCGGATAGAGCAACACTTGGTACTGGATCATCTCTGTCTGTTGTTCGCGGTCAAGCAGGGCACAGACGGTCGCTAAGTTCCCGCCGGCACTGTCGCCGGCGACAGCCAGCTGCTCGCGGTTGATGCCGAGCTCATGCGCCTGTTCGTACGCCCATTTGACGGCCGTAAAACAGTCGTTCAGACCGCTCGGGAATGGATGTTCCGGTGCGAGCCGGTAATCAATCGAAATGACGACGACATTGGCCCGCTCCGCCAACAACTTACACGGGTGCTCGACCGGTTCAAGTGTCCCGCCGAAAAAGCCGCCGCCGTGAAAATAGACAACCGCCGGTAACGGTTCCGTCGACTGGGGACGGTAGATTCGTGCCGGAATCGGTTGCTCGGCACTCGGTATCGTGATGTTTTCCGTCGTGATGTCTGTCGTCGTCAGATCAGTATTGATCCAACCCATCCCGGCCCGTGCCGCTTCGAGTAAAAACGGACCTGCCGGTGAACTGTTTTGTTGCTGCTGCATCATGACTTCCCAAACCCGTGGATCGAGCACACCTTTTTCTTGACGGTCCGGTACCGGTTTGATGACGACTTCAACGCCATCTTGCAGTTCACCAGTCGTTTTTTCCGCTAACCGATCGGCCAATTGCTGATAATCCTGTCCCATGCATCTTCCTCCTTTAACTCCATCATTTGCTTGCTTATCAGAGATCATTCATTTGTAAAAATAAGTATCGAAACCGCTTTCGTAAATTGTCAAAAAAATTTCCGGGTCCCCTTTATTTTCAAAAGAGACCGCTTACAAAACCAATCATACGCATCTTTATCCGATTAATCAATCATTCTGGATGATTCCAAAAAAGCCACTCATCTTTCGCGTGCTTCCCTTGTCGGAATGACGTGAAATGAGTGGCTTTTTGACTTAACTTAAAATATTTTCTTCCGAAACAAGCTTAAAGCCGTCGATGATCGTATCTTCCTCGACTTCAATCAACAGACACTGTTTACCGTTGTAATTGACCTGTTTGATGTACTTCAAGTCTTGCGGACTGACCGTGATGTTCGCGACTTTCGTATTGATTTTAATCGACTTCGCTTCATAATTCGGGATGATGTTGCTCGCTTTCATCTCGTATGCCGTATCATCGATGACTGTCTTAAACGCCCGCTCGACCTGTTCCGTGTCGACGTCTTCGATGCCGCTCGCTTTTAAGACCCGTTCGACTTCTTTGACGTCAAGCATCGGAATCTCTTCCGGCTCGTCTTCTTTTTCATCCTCAAGCACAAGCAGGTGATTGACTTCCTCATAGACGCCGGCAAGCGTTTTGGAATCGACTTCTTCGCCGATGACGAGTTTGACGATTTCTTCAAAGACCGCTTTATCTTCTTCCGCCGTCACGATCTGGTCCCCGTTCAGGACATTTTCGATGAAGGCAAGATCCGGTTTGTTCGGTTTACTCGCCGTGTAGAGGACGCGGTTGACGTCCGCCGCATTATCGGTAAAGCACGGGAATAAAAAGCCGCCGATCGGTGAAGCGAGTTTGATGACGGGATTGATCAGCAGGTTCGACTTAAATTCGAGATCAACGTAGTCGAAGACGAGCGACTGTTTCGGCAGTTCCGTCTGATTGAGACTGCTAAGGATGAACGGCGTTGTATAGACTTCATCGTTCTTATCAACTTCCGTCTCGTCCGCCTGACGTTTCGTCGTCTTGTAATACTGCCCACGGATGAACGTGACGACGATATCGTTTTCGTACTGCACGTCCTGGACCATCTTCAGCGCAATCTGTTGCATCTGCTCCGTCCAGTCTTCCGTCTCTTCCGTGTACAGCCCTTCGTACAACAGTTGTTGCGTATGTCCGGTCGCACCTTCTTCCGGTTGCTGGAATTTGACTTCAAACAGCTTGATGTCGAGCTTACCGGTTAAAACTTTCTTGAAGTTCGCCAGGAACAGTTCCTGTTGCTCGAGTTCGAGAAAAGCGAACGACCGGCTTTCTTCATAGAAAATTTCACTCGTTTCCTTGCGGATATATACATTATAAATTTCGTTGATTTTAAGTAGTTCCGAGTCGACTTTAAAATGGCGACGAATATCACTGATGTCTTGTTTGTTCATGATGCGGTTTCAGCTCCTTGGCGTTTGAATTCCTGATGGCTCCTAAAAAAAAGAGTGCCTCCTGCTCAAATCGAACAGAGGTACCCCTTTACTATACAAGATTTGAATCAGATTCGCTGACAGAGTTCAATTCTTCGCCCGGAAACTGAATAAATAATGTCGAATTAGATAACCGACCAGAACAATCAGCAACGCGATGGAAAAGTAGACGATGAAATTCAGCGCGACCGGCAGAAAAATCGAGACGACATAAATAATCATCACCGTGACGGCATAAAACAGTAAAAATTGACTGATGGCTTTCAATGGATTGCTCCTTTCGACGGAATTCGCATTACTCCTGTTCGAATGCTCTAAAACTGTAGGAGTTCGTGATTGGTTCATGAATCACCAATTCGTAGCTGAGATCTCGTTCATTTGCTTGCTCGACAATGGATTCAATCTGAATCGTATTGAGGTGACGCTGGACGAAGACAAGTGTAATGATCATCAAGACGAGCAGTCCCGCTAAAATAAAACTTGGTGTAATGGACGTATGTAATCCTTTTTTCATCCCCTCAGCTCCTTCCTTCATTCATACGTTTTCTCTTATGTAAAGTTCCTGATTTTCCGATCAGTCTTCTTGGATGAGATAGACTCGTTGAAAATTTGTTTAAGAAAAGTTCAACTAAGTAAAAAATTATATATACAAATCATGTAAAAGAAAGCAGGTACCCTATGGTGAATCAAATCATCGGTCTCGTGTCAGTCTTCCTGATTCTCGGCTTGATTTTTATTTTTTAGTAGCTTATTTTTTCTGTTACTTTAGGCTTAATTTCCAAAAAATATTTTTGATAAAAAGTATTCAACTTTTGTAATGTTTACATGATTTCAACCCTTTTAAAAAAATTCAATGACATACTGAAAAATGTAAGAGGATTCTCTCATCATAACCTACATAAGAGGAGGCAGTTCATGTTCCAGAAACTCAAGTTACTCGCCGTATCCGTTGTCTTGTTCCTCACTGCATTTCAGTTCGACCTTTCACCCGTCTCGGCACTCCCGTCCGGACTTCCGTCAAAAGCAACCGCTCAGTCTGAATTAAATGCATTAACGGTCAAGACCGAGGGCACGATGACCGGTTACTCCCGTGATCTCTTCCCGCATTGGAGCAGCCAGGGTGGTGGATGTGACACACGCCAAGTCGTCTTAAAACGTGATGCGGATTCCTACGTCGGCAGCTGTCCGGTCACATCCGGCTCATGGTACAGTTATTATGACGGGCTGACGTTCACGAACCCGTCCGATCTCGACATCGACCACGTCGTACCGCTCGCTGAAGCCTGGCGTTCAGGGGCAAGCAGTTGGACGACGACGACCCGTCAAGCATTCGCAAACGACCTCGAAGGTCCGCAATTGATTGCCGTCTCCGCAAGCTCGAACCGTTCAAAAGGAGACCAGGATCCATCAACATGGCAACCGACACGCTCGGGTGCAAGCTGTGGTTACTCGAAGATGTGGATCCATACAAAAAGTCGCTGGGGCTTAAGTCTCCAAGCAGCTGAAAAAACAGCATTACAAACGATGTTAAACACATGTTATTACTAAAAGAAGCACACATCCGACACAAATCAAGTTATCCGGAAGGACTGATTCGATGGAAACGAAAACCTCTACGTTTACCGCCACACACGGCGTGATGACGAATGAAGTCGGCGTCATCAGCGGCGAACTGGAATTACGGACGACATGCCAGGAAGACGGCACACTCGAACTCGCCATTTCCTACGTCGGTTCAACCGATGTTTACACGCTACCCGGCAAGGATTACCAGCTGCATGATGTCCGCGACCACGAAGTCGTGCACCGGATGTTGGCGGCAGTGCTTGAGCGCGCTTAACAATATATAAAAGCAGCTAAGACGAAGGGTCACGTCTTAGCTGCTTTTAATTTTTAAAAAAAAACTCTATTAATCTATAGATACTTCAAAGATATATGGTTTGAAATCTAAATCATAGTTATCTGAAGATGCTTCAACATTTAATTTAATTGTATTTCCGCTTAAATCAATTGCCGGATAAACAATTACTCCCTCAGTTTCTATACTAGGTAAAATCTCATATTGAATTTGCTGAAGTCCAGTTGTTTCAGAATCAACATATTCTTCTTCTAATTGCTTATTTCCGACAATTAATTTTGCCGAATCAGAATAAAACGACGCTTTCTCTTTTGTATCATTCTTAATTTTCATATAGACTCTCGTTTGATTGTTAGCAATCTCAATTTTTTGTAAAGTAATTTTTATATCGTGCTGATTGATCTCTTTATCAACTTTAATTTCTTTTAAAGTAGGAGAAACGGCTGTTAAATAATCAACTACTTCAATATTTTTAGCCAAAATGACTGGTGCTGTTATTGTTCCCCCAAAAGCATTTTCTCCTTTAAATTCGTCCTTAACTATACCTTTTACTTTTACATAATCATCTGTCTTAACTTTAAATTTCGAATCATTTATAGCTACTAATGTATTTTTTTCAGCATTTTCTGGATCAGCCCAAAGCTGAATGTATGTACCTTTTTCGTCCTTTTCTGGTTCAGCAAACACTTTCCCGGTTATTTCCACTTCATACCCTTTATATTTTTTAGGATCACTATATAATTTCTCATAATCCTCTGTATCTAACTTCCCTTTAGTTTTTACTTCCTCTGTTTTCTCATTAACATTAGAAGATGAGGATTCGTTATCACCACACGCTCCAAGTATCACCGTAGTAAAAATTAGACTAGCAGCTACAACTATTTTTTTCACGTTAAAAATACCTCCCTTAGTAAATATATATAACAAATTTACCATATTTTTAACTTTTATCGACCTTTAATTTATTTTTTATCACCAAAAAATATTAATACTATATGTTGTGTTTTATTATTTTAGACAATTTAACATCTACTGAAATTTATTAAGTTGAGGATATCATTAACGATAATAAATCTATTTACCACGGCAACTTCGCATTTTTTATCTGATTCTCCCATAACCCCCGCATCTCTTCGAGGACATGCCTCGGCAACTCGCCTTCGGATGCAGACAGGTTGTGCTGCAGTTGTTTACTGTTTTTAGCTCCAGGAATCGTCGTCGCTACTTCTTCGTACGAAAGAATGTACTGTAATGCCGCCTGCACCATCGACGGGTCTTGACCGAGAATGCGGCGTACAGTTTCGACTAACGCCGCTCTTTTCTCGATATCTTCGCTGCTCCAGCGATTCCGAATTCCACTGAATGTACTATGTCGATTATATTTTCCCGTTAACCAACCCGAATCCAGCGGAATCTTAGCAATGATTCCGACTCCTTGTTGATGGGCTGATTTCATCGCCAGCGCCGTCTCCTGATGAAACATATTGAACATGACTTCAATGACTTGGCTGTTTGTACGATCCAAGAGTTCTTTCACTTCTTTTCCCGTATCGACCGAAGCACCTAAGGCCCGAATTTTACCTACCGTTTTTAATCGTTCGAGTAATTCAAACTGTGGAGATTCACTCGTCAATGTCGCGAACGAAGGGTTATGCAGTAAAAGACAATCCAGATAGTCTGTTTGTAATCGACGTAGGCTGTTTTCGACTGATAACAAGAGCTGTTTCGGTTCAAAATTCTGTTCTCCATTTGAATGATGTCAACACTTACTGCTGATCACGACTTGATTCCGTTTTCCTTTGACCTCTTTCCCGATTAATTCTTCACCTTTTCCTGCTCCGTAATTAGGTGCCGTGTCAAAAAAGGTACATTCTTCATCGATTGCTTGTTCGACTAAACGTACCGCATCCGCATCGGCCATTTTCCCCCAATCTTTTTCATTGCCTAACTGCCATGCACCGAAACCGATTTCCGAGACTTCGATTCCGGTATTCCCTAATAATCATGTTTTCATTTTCTACCCGCCCTTCTCCGTTTTAGGATCTTGTCCAGTAAGTTCCTCCGTTATGTTATTTCTATGCACAGCGCATAAAAAAGACGGCCATCCACATGACCGTCTTGTATCATTCATTCAGTAAAATTCAACCGTCACATCGTTATACCCATTTGTTTTAAGGAAAGAGGTTAATAGTTTTTTGATTCGTTCATCTGCTTCTTTCAAAAAACCCTGCTCGATTTTTTCCTCTTCAATTTTTCTTTTTTCTTTATTAATGTCATCGAAAATCTGCTGGGATTGATAGTCAGAAAAAATATTCCCTTTGACATCCGTTACCTTGGCTGTATCTGTATCCGCTACATTATCAAGAATCGTCGCATTCGGAACCTTAACGTATAATTGCTTTGCTGTTTCATCATAAGATAACTGTAATTTCGAAAGGTCCGTTCCCGCTTTTAAATAACCATCATATTCAATTAGTTTGATTGCCTCTGCTAGCTTCATGTCGGTGAACGGTACCTTTTTACTGCTTCGACTGACTATGACCTTGCTGTATTCATATTTCAAAGTAGTCCATTCCGATAATTCTACTAACCGTTCTTTTACAAGAGCAGTGTCAGAGCTTTTAGTCGTAGAAAAGAGAGAAGGTTTGAAATAGAAAACGGCTCCCGCACCAATCACTCCGAGAATTAATAAAACAACAAACATATTCATGATTAGTTTCTTCATCTGTAAAATCTCCTTAAGTCTGTATCATTACACTCCTGGCATAGAGAATATGTCAAAATTTCGTTAAAAAGAGTTGATGTGATTGCAAGACATCATACCCCCCCTTGAGTTTTACACTTCTTGATACTGATTAGACTCCATTGCTCGTTTACATACCGCATAACACTCTTCGATGTGTGCATTTCCTAAGTATTTCATCGCACCGAAGCTGATTCCGGCCGAGACGGCCTGGCCCACAAAGGGAACGTACTTCGTGACCTGTTTGATTGCCATTTTAGCTCCCATTTTTTTCAGTAACTGTGCCACTACTGTTTTTGTAATGTACTTACCGACTAGTTCACTGCCGACGGAAGAAATGATAATCGCAAGTCTTCCTTTTATCTCAGAATCGAGCTGATCAATCTGTTCCGGGGATAATCCAAACTTACGGTTAATTGCAGGAAGAAGTTCCATCATGATGACAACATCCGCTCCGACATCTGCCCCGGGAATCGGCACGACCGCTGCTGCGGCTGAAGCCGATGCTCGTTTATTCACCATTGCGTTACACTCTGCTTTAATACGATCTAACTCTGAAATAGAAATAGGTAACATGTTATTTCCCCCGGTCCTTAAATTAATTTCTATACTAATAAAAGATAGAATTTCATAATAAGTATCGGTTTCATTCCTTAATTTTACAATGGTTTTTTATTATTTACTGTCAATAGTGATTTATTCGTAATACCTCAAACCTTACGAACATAATGCTTATAAAAAAAGATTACTTGCTAACTACTATGTAACAGTCGCTGCTCATTTTTTTATTCAGAGGTATCATACTGATGTATCTTTCCGCTCATTCACTGCCGTTTCTAAAACGTACTCTTTTAAATTTTCCTTCTTTGTTTCAATAATGACTACATACTACATACTACATACTACATACATAAGAAAGACCATCTGAAACGCTTCTTAACGTTTGAAATGGTCTTTCTTATCAACTCTATTCACTTATGATACGGTTCATTCCGATTAATCCGATACGCCCGGTAAATCTGCTCACAGAGAATCATCTTCATCAATTGATGCGGAAACGTCATCTTCGAGAAGGAAATCGTATCGTTCGCCCGTTGCATGACTTCCGGTGCAAGACCAAGCGATCCGCCGATGACAAACGCGATTTTACTTTTGCCGTACGTCGCCAGTCGATCGAGTTCTGTCGCAAACTGTTCACTCGTCCGTTGCTTTCCTTCGATAGCAAGTGCGTAGACATGAACGTCCGGTCCAATCTTCGCTAAAATCCGTTCGCCCTCTTTTTTCTTCACTTGTTGCATCTCGGCGTCACTCAATTGTTCCGGTGCTTTTTCGTCCGGCACCTCGATTTCTTGAATCGAACAATAGGCGCCAAGCCGTTTCGTATATTCGGCAATCCCTTGCTTCAAGTACTTCTCTTTCAGCTTTCCGACCGTGATAATGGTAATTTGCATCATTTTTCTCGCTTTCTGACAGAAAATTCAGGAGTTATCCACAGAGTTATCCACATGTCCACATGTTGATAATTATTTTTTGCTTGACACAAGATATGTTGCGGGCTGATCACAGTACTCGCATGTGACGGTTTTTTCTGAATTAACTTCTTCCAAAATCGGGTATTCTTCCGTTTCATCGACGACTTCGTCCAGTGCTAACTCGACGTGTTCCAAACAGACATATTTATCCACAGGTCTTCTCCTCCTTTTTAGTTATCCACAGTTATCCGCTACCAGTATAACAAAAATCGGCTTCTTCAACCGCTTAAAAGTTATCCACATGCTTGGTATTCTCGCTGCTTTTCGTTTCATGATTAAGCTGCTGCTCATCGTGTCGGCTGCACGCGACTCCTACAGGAAAAAGCACGGATCGTCCGTGCTGTCAGAGGAAAACGAGACCCTGGCATCTGCCGTCAGGCAAGAAGCCAACGGCTCGTTCCTCGCCTGAGGAAAGCGCGTGACAGCACATCACGATGACTCTTTCTCTTTCTTTCATATGCCCAAACAAAAAAACTACCCGTACATGTACGAGTAGTTAATCTGAATCTGTTATTGCACCGTCGCCGCTTGTGCCGACAACTTCACATCAAGGGACTGTTTATCCCCATTCCGGTAGAACGTCACTTTGACGGTCTGTCCGACTTTCGCATCACGGTACAGGACACTCTTGAGATCTGCGAATGAATTAATCTTTGTCCCGTCGATTTCGACGATGACGTCATTTGCTTTCATCCCTGCTTTTTCTGCTCCACTGTTGTTTGTCAGACCGACGACGACGATTCCTTTCGTCACGTCACTCGGCAGTTTCAGGCGGTCCTCACGGTAGCCGCTCGGGAACTCCTGGACGTCCCGAATCTGAATCCCGAGTTGCGGGCGAATGACCTCACCGTTCTGTTCGAGGTCACGCATGATTGGTAACGCTTCGTTGATCGGAATCGCAAAACCGACACCTTCGACGCTTGCTTCCGCAATCTTCATCGAGTTGATTCCGATCAATTGACCGGACGTATTGATCAATGCGCCGCCCGAGTTCCCGGGGTTGATCGCCGCATCCGTCTGAATCACTTCCGTGTTGAAGTCCTGCTGGCCGTCCTTGTTCGTATCGACCGGCACCGTCCGTTCCTGGGCACTGATGACACCACGTGTGACCGAGTTTGCGAAGATTCCGAGCGGGTTGCCGATCGCGAGGACCGTTTCACCGGCACGTAACGTATCGGAGTCACCGATTTTCGCGACCTGTGTCACTTTTGCTGCATCGATGGATAAGACGGCTAAATCATACGTCGGATCTTCGCCGAGGACTTTCGCTTCGAGCGCCGTTCCGTCTGATAACGTGACCGACAAGCTGCTTGCCCCTTCAACGACGTGATAGTTCGTCACGACATAGGCTTTATTGCCATCTTTTTTATAGATGACGCCGGAACCAGCTCCTGTCTCTTGATCCGCACCGCGGAATGAACTTTGTAAGTTCGTCACACTGACGACGGCTTCTTTCGTTTTACTGACGGCACCGACGATATCATTCTCGGCTTCCGTCGCTGTCGTCGCTGCCTGTTCCGTCGTCACCGTCGCGGCTGGTGTCGGACTTGTCATTTGATCACGGGCAAAGGGCCAGGCGATCAAGGCAATCAGTAAGGCGCCGATGACGCCGCCGATTAAGCCGACAAAAAATGCTTTACCACCGCCACCACGCTTACGTGGAGGTTCGTCTGTTTCTTCATATGGTTCACGATAAGGACTGACCGGTTCTTCTTCAGTCGGTCGGCGCGGTGGAAATCCGCTCTCCTCATCGGTCGATTGATTGATCTGTTCCGATTCATTCCGTGGTTCTTCAGGTCGATCCATCGGCACATGCCTCCTTCTTAAACTCTCTTTACACAAGTATACCCCCATCACCTGGCAAGTTAGCCAAATGTGGGGGTCTTTTGAGCATATTCAGTAATTTCCCATAATCAGAGCTTCAGGAGTGGTGTCGGAATGACGGGATCGGTATCAAGCAATTGAATCTTGCTGAGGTCGACGTCCCGGCTCGCCAGTGTCTGGGAGACACTCATCCGGGCCAGTTCCTTCATGTTGTTGTCCTTGCTCAAATGGGCCATATGGATCCGTTTCGTCCGCTCGTCGAGTACTTCGCTCATCGCGACCGCCGCGTCTTCGTTCGAGACGTGACCGTAGTCGCCAAGGATTCGGCGTTTAACGCTCCACGGGTAGTGCCCCATCTGGAGCATCCCGATATCATGATTCGCTTCGAAGATGTAGGCATCGGCACCACGGATCGTCCCTTTCATCCGGTCCGAGACATAGCCCGTATCCGTAATGTGGGCGAGTCGTTTCCCTTCATGGGCGAACTGGAAGAACATCGGATCGGCTGCGTCATGGCTGACGTTAAACGATTCGACTTCGATATCACCGAACTGTTTCACTTCGCCGACTTCCCAGAGGAACTTCAAGGCGGGATCAATCTTGCCGATTTTTGCTTCCATCGCGTCCCATGTCTTTTGGTTCGCATAGAGCGGGATGTTGTACTTGCGGGCTAAGATGCCGACCCCTTTAATATGATCCGAGTGTTCATGGGTGACGAACAGCCCATCGATGCCTTCCGGTGACCGGTGAATCTGGTCGAACAATGCAAGCATCGCTTTTCCTGTCAATCCGGCATCGACGAGCAGCCGGCTTTGTTCACTTTCGATGTAGAGGGCATTTCCCGTCGAGCCGCTCGCAAGAACGCTATAGTGTAGGCTCATCGTGTATTCCTCATTTCTCTGAAACTGTATCGAGGCGTTCGATCGTCTGAACACCCCCGTCAATCGCGTTGACGAAATAAAGTTCTTCCCCGTCGAGTTCAATCTGCCACGTCGGCGGTAAAATCTGGACCGATTTTGTCCCTTCCGTCACAAGACAGAAATAGCCAAGCTTATGGCCTGTCATTTTTTTCGAGGCCGGGAAAAGACCTTGCTCCGACAATTGGATGACGGCTTCGCTCGCTGACAACAACGTCACGTCCTGTGCTTGGCGGACGACTTCGTTCAAGTGACGTTGCTTATAGCTGACGATTTCCTTGTCATCGTTCAGCTGCAGGACGAGCAGGGACGGACCAATCATCGCCTCATCGTCCCGTGATTGCTCCGGTGTCGAATACAGCGGTTGTCCTTTATACGTCTGCACGAACGTCATTTCATTTTGTTTATTATCAAACTTCCAAAACGTGTAGTCTGAACCGTGATTAACGGACGACTGGACGAATGAAGTCGCCGAGTCGCGCATCGCTTTTGCGTCGAGCGGTGACGGCTTCGACAACCGAACAGACCATTCGACCTGATTTTTGACTGATGTGATTGCATCTTTAATCGGTGAGCTCTCTTTTGGTGCCAGTGAGCTCGAATCGACTTCTGCCGTCAAATAACCGATGTCGCGAGACGCGGTCTGCAGTTGTTTTTCGTCAATCTTCCGATCTTTCAAAATCGTCTTTCCGGACGCCGTCGTCGCGACGATCCGTGGTTCAATCATCCGATCCATCAATTGAACGACCAGGTAGACGTTCAGGATGAGGAAAGTCAGAATCAACAACGTCTTTGCTTTACTCCAATCCATTCAACATTACCCCTCATTTCCAATTGCTTGATCGACTGTGCTCCATTCTCCGTCCCGTTTGACGAACCATGCCGGTTCAAACAGGGCGTAGCGACTCGTCGCGATTTTGTACGTCATGCTGTAGCCGACTCGAATTCCGGTGATGTCCTGCATAAGGTCTGCTTGCTCCAGCTCTTTCACCGTCTGTTCAATCGTCGGTAACGTCGTTTCCTTTAACAAAAGTTTCCGGTCTGCCCGTAACATGCTCCGGCTGATCGACCGGATTTGATTTTCTTCGAACGTCATCTTAATCGTCGCTAAATCAAATTCTGGTTGTTCGAGCAACGGGCCAATTTCGCCGAAGACCGGATAACGATTCAAATAGAGACGGAAGATTGCCGTTTGTTGCTCTTCTTGACTACTCATTTGATCGAAGTAATAACGGAAGCCACTGCGTTGCGTGACTTGGTCGAGCCAGCCCCCATGAATATTGATGTAGCTGACGAGCGTACTGTAATCGACTGCCGTACTTTGTGTATTCGGTGACAGCGTGTTGAAACGATAGGCATTGTAATCCCGGTCATACGTCGAGACGCTGACCCCATCCGTCAACACGTCGAGTCCGTCTCGTCCCTTGATTTGCTGCACATTCGTATTCGCTGTGAAGAACGCACTGCGGATCCGGTCGAGTGGTTTCGGGTCCTGTCCGACTTCGTCATAGACAAACACTTCTTCAAGACGAGGGGTCGCTGTTGCGACGTACGTGTAGTCACCGCCTTTGAGCTCGACCTTCGTCATCGGTTTTTTCTTATCGTAGGCAAAGAGGCGTTTTAAGACTGTCTCGTCGCCGACCAATTGAAAGTCTTTAAAGCGACCAGTCGCTGACTCGAGCCGAAGAATCGGTCCGTCATAATCGAGCAGATAGAGCCGTTTAATCGGTTCAGCCATCGCAATCTCTTTTTCACCGAGTAGTTCTTCAAGCATCGCTGCCGTGACCGGTGTCGGGAAAATCATCTCGACACTCCGTTTGCTGAGCGGGATGTTTGACGCTTTATCTGTCAAGACGAGGACACCGATATCAAACGAAGCACCAATCCGGTTCAAAATCGTCCGCCCGATGATTTGTGTCTGATAGGCTTCCACGCCATTCGAATAGACGACGAGTTCGGGATTAACGAGCTGATTACTCTCAACCGTCTTTGAAGCATCAATCTCATTAAACGATACTTGTTCCTGCTCGATCGATTCACTACTTGGATGATATGTCCAAAGCATTGCCGTCTGAAAAATAGAACCACATACAAGTAGAATCAGCAGGGTCGTTTTCAGTCGTTGCTTCATCATCCGGCATCCACCTCTTCAATCACTTCATAAGGAAGGGTAAAGTAAATCGTCGTACCACGTCCCCATTCACTTTCTGCCCAAATGTCGCCGCCATGTGCCGAAACGACATCTTTCGCGATCGAGAGACCGAGACCTGTCCCACCAATCTTCCGTGCCCGTGCCTTATCGACACGATAGAAACGTTCGAAGATTTTTTGCAGGTTCGCTTTCGGAATCCCGACTCCCTCATCCTTGATGCTGATGACGATCCGTTTCGCCCGTAACATCGTCCGGACGGTAATCGTTCCGCCTTCCGGTGAATACTTGATCGCATTCGTCAAAATGTTATCGGCAACTTGAATCAACTTATCCTGGTCCCCACGAATATAAACTTTCCGTTTCATGATTTTCCGGCGGAAGCGAATCCGCTCCGGTTTTGTCATGTCATGACGATCGAGAATTTCATTAATGAACTGGATATAGTCGAAGCGCACTTTATTCATCTTGTATTCCTTACTATCCATTTTCGACAGTTGCAGGAGGTCTGTGACGAGACGAATCATCCGCTCCGTCTCATTTTGTGTCGTCTCAAGGAAGCGTGGTGCCAGTTCTTCGTCTTGATAGGCCCCTTCTGCGAGTGCTTCGAGATAACTCCGCATCGTCGTCAATGGAGTCCGGAGTTCGTGACTGACGTTCGCGACGAACTCGCGGCGGTCCTGTTCGACTTGCTCTTGTTCCGTGACGTCATGCAAGACGATGATCATTCCGGTAATCGGTCCACTGTGTTTCTTGACGGGCGAGAAGAACGCCCGGACGAGGAACAGTTCATCCTCACTACTGAAATCAAGCAAGCGTGGTGGCATTGTTCCGTCTTCCGGAATCATAAAGTCATCCCCGAGTGCGAGCAAATCCTTCAGATTCGTTCCGACCATGCCTGCCTCTTCAACGCCGACGATGTCTTTCGCCTGATCGTTCATCAAGATGACACGGAGCGTCCGGTCCGTTGCGATCACACCGTCCGTCATGTTTTCGAGGACGCTCGTCAACTTCCGTCGTTCCGCTTCCGTCGTCGCGTTTGCTTCGAGCAACTCGTCGGTCAATTCGTTGAACGACCGGGCTAGCTGTCCGATTTCGTCATCGGAATAGACTTTTACTTTCCGGGAGAAGTTCCCCCGGCGCATCTCAATCGCTTGCCGACGCATGTCGGAAATCGGTCGCGTGATCGTTCGAGATAACAGCACCCCGAGAATCGACGTGATGACAAGTGCAATCACTGTTCCCGTCGCTAGAATGCGGGTGACCTGTTGCATCTGTGAATAGATCGACTCCATCGATGCCCGGACATAAATCATCCCGATCGTCGAACCATCACCTTCTGACGTGACAGGTACGGCGAAGATTCGGATTTTATCTTCATTCGGATCAAGGACGGTATCGATTCGGGTCGAACTCGTCGCCTGTGCTTTTTTGATTAACGAGTTTGTCGCCCGTTGCCCAACCGCCGACTGGTTGTCCTCATCCGACGTCGCTTGAATGACAGAATCCTGATCGATGATTTGGACTTCGAGAATGTCGTTCCTTGAAGTGGAGCCACTACTAAACTCAGACAGCAGCTGCCCAAGAGACTCAGACAACTGCCGTTTAGAGGCTTCATCATCGCCTGCCTTATCAAATTCCTTCCCGACATTGTAAGCTACAAGTCCGGCTCGGTCCTCGACAGATTTTGAGAAGTTTGTAATGTACTGCTTTTCAAGGGAACGAACGAAATAGACTCCAATGACTTGCATCGCGACTAAAATCAGTAACGCGTAAATGACGACAAGTTTCCACTGGATGGATTTAAAGAAGTTCGTTCCTTTTAACATAGTTATTCATTCTCCCCATCTTGGAGATAATAACCGACACCACGACGTGTCATGATATAAATGGGTGTACTCGGGTTGTCTTCGACTTTCTCACGTAGACGGCGTACCGTCACATCGACCGTCCGAACGTCGCCGAAGTAATCATAGCCCCAGACTGTCTGAAGAAGATGTTCGCGCGTCATGACTTGTCCGATGTTCTTCGCTAAATAATGCAACAGTTCGAATTCACGTTGTGTGAGTTCGATTTTTTCTTCACGCTTCGTGACCGTATGCGAATTCAAATGAATCGTCAACTCACCAATCGTAATATCATCAGGGTCATCACTGACTGGTTTTTCATCACGTCCTCGTTTTCGCATGTTCGCTTTGACACGTGCGAGTAGCTCGCGTGAACTAAACGGTTTCGTTACGTAATCGTCCGCACCGAGTTCCAGTCCGAGTACTTTATCGATTTCTGAGTCTTTTGCCGTCAACATGATGATGGGTGTCTCAAGTGTTTTTCGGACTTCACGACAGACTTCCATCCCATCCATTAAAGGCAGCATGATGTCGAGCAAGATCAAGTCTGGTTTGAATTCCTCGACCTTCTCAAGTGCTTCAACGCCATCATTGGCAACAGCGACGCTGTAACCTTCTTTTTCAAGTTTAAATTTTAATATATCCGCAATCGGTTGTTCGTCGTCGACGACGAGTATTCTACGTTCCGTCAATGGGTGTTCCCCCTTAAAAAATTTCTATTCAATCTATTTTACCTGTTTTTTCGGCATATAGAAAGGTGGCGACGGAAACTACCGACGCCACACCTCTACCATTCAACCGATTTCATGTGGAACGTTCCACGTGAAACATTACTTTTAGTATACGCTCTTATCCTTTTGTTTGTGAATTATTTCGCTTATCAAAAGATATAAAAAAACAGGTGCGGCACCGATTGATGCCACGCCTGTTTGTATTCGACTTATGCTTCTTCGTAAAGATCACGAAGGACGACTGTCTGCTCGCGACCTGGTCCGACCGAAAACGTGACGAGTGAAATGTTCGTCAAATCTGCGATTCGTTTTACGTAGTTTTGCGCATTGATTGGAAGGTCTTCAAACTTACGAATCCCTGTAATATCTTCTTTCCAACCCGGTAACTCTTCGTAGACCGGGACACACGCTTCAAGATCACGGAAGCTTGCTGGGTACTCATCGATTTGTTTTCCGTTGAATTCGTACGATGTACAAATCTTCAACGTTTCAATTCCCGTCAAGACATCGATCGAGTTCAAGGACAGGTCTGTCAAACCACTCGTCCGACGTGAGTGACGAACGACAACCGAGTCGAACCAACCGACGCGACGCGGACGACCTGTCGTCGTACCATATTCGCGACCGACTTCACGGATGTGATGACCGATTTCATCGAACAATTCCGTTGGGAACGGACCATCACCAACACGTGACGTATAGGCCTTACAGACACCGACGACGTGGTCGATCCGGGCAGGACCGACACCGACACCTGACGCGACGCCACCCGCTGAAGCATTTGATGATGTGACGAACGGATACGTTCCGTGGTCGAGATCGAGCAAGACACCTTGCGCTCCTTCGAACAACACTTTTTCCCCTTTATCGAGGCTATCGTTGACGACGACTGATGTATCGCAGACATACTTCGCGAATTCTTGACCATACGCGTAGTATTCTTCAAAGATATCATCAAAGGCAATCGGCTCTGCGTCGTACATTTTCGTAAACATCCGGTTCTTCTGTTCAAGCACGATTTGAAGTTTTTCAGCGAACGTTTCTTTATCGAGTAAGTCTGCCATCCGAATCCCGATCCGTGCTGCTTTATCCATGTAGCACGGTCCGATTCCTTTCAGCGTCGTTCCGACTTTCGCGTCGCCTTTTGCTTCTTCTTCGAGCTGATCTTGCAATTGATGGTATGGCAAGATAACATGAGCACGATTTGAAATTAATAAGTTATCCGTAGAAACACCACGATCGTGCAGATACTTTAATTCCTTGACGAGCGATTTCGGATTGACGACTAGGCCATTTCCGATGACACATTTCTTGTCTGAGTAAAAGATCCCTGAAGGAATCAAGTGTAACTTATACGTCTCATTATTGAATACGATTGTATGTCCTGCATTGTCCCCACCTTGATAACGAGCGACGACATCGGCTTTTTTCGAAAGGAAATCGGTAATTTTACCTTTCCCTTCGTCGCCCCACTGTGTTCCGACTACTACTACTGATGACATATTCTCATCCACCTCCACGTACGATTCAAAACCACGACTAAGTGTAACGCGGAAAAAAACAGAAGTCAATCAAATACCGAACAATTAATTAATGTATTTCTGTTTCGTTCGTTTAATTACTCCTTTCTGGTTCCTTTTTTCCTTTACTTTCAAGATATCGAAACATAATGATTCTTCCCGATGACTTCGTTTGTCCAAATCGTTATGCTTCCTTTATGTGCTTTACTCTCGTCTTGTTTATCAAAATCGGGGGCTAGGCTACAGATACACTACTATTTAAATCTTCTACATACGCCCGCCGCGCTTTTCCTCTGCGAATCGACTTCTGAGCGGCAATCCCTTGCGCCGCTTCGCTTCGCTGCAGGGTCGCGCCTGATTGCTGTTCGCTCAAAAGCGATTCAATTCGGAACGCGCGACTCAACAAATCGATCCTCAATAATCCATACGACCCGCTACACAGGACAACCGTTTTACTTCTCGTGACTCCTACGGGAAAAAGCACAAGACGTCTTGTGCTGTCAGAGGCAGGCAAGACCCTGCTCCGTGTTCGTCAGAACAAAGGGGCAACGGCTTGCGCCTCGCCCGAGGAAAGCACGAGAAGAAAGACACGGTTGTCAGCTCACCTCGTTCATAAAACACGCTACCCACATGCTTCGCTTTTCGTGACTCCTACGGGAAAAAGCACAAGACGTCTTGTGCTGTCAGAGGCAGGCAAGACCCTGCTTCGTGTTCGTCAGAACGAAGGGGTAACGGCTTGCGCCTCGCCCGAGGAAAGCACGAGAAGAAAGACACGGTTGTCAGAAAGCAGAAAGCAAAAAGCAAAAAGCCCCGTTCACAACATTGAATTTATCTTGTCCGCACGTGAACTAAACTAACACCCTAGTCATGATTTTCTACAAACAAAAACACCCCGACCTGGTTAGATCGAGGTGTTGCTTGTTACGCCGGTGGAGCATACGAATTACTCGGCTCAAGATCGACGAATTTATTAAATTCTTTCCGGAAAGCGAGTTTAACCGTACCGGTCGGACCATTCCGCTGTTTCGCGATGATGATTTCGATCGTATTCGCATCTTCCGTTTCTTTGTTGTAGTAATCGTCCCGGTATAAGAAGGCGACGATATCCGCATCTTGCTCAATCGCCCCTGATTCCCGGATATCCGACATCATCGGTCGTTTATCTTGACGACTCTCCACACCACGCGAGAGCTGCGATAAGGCGATGACGGGCACTTCGAGTTCACGTGCGAGCGACTTTAAGGAACGGGAAATCTCCGAGACTTCCTGCTGACGGTTGTCGCTTGAGCGACCGTTCCCTTGAATCAACTGCAAGTAATCAATCATGATCATGCCGAGACCGTGCTCTTGCTTTAAGCGACGACACTTCGCCCGGATATCATTGACACGAATCCCTGGCGTATCATCGATGTAAATCCCTGCTTGCGACAAACTACTCATCGCGAGCGACAGTTTACCCCAATCTTCATCTTCGAGTTGCCCCGTCCGGAGACGTTGCGCATCGACGTTGCCTTCTGCACAGAGCATCCGCATGACGAGTTGTTCCGCACCCATCTCAAGACTAAAGATGGCAACATTCTCGTCGGCACGGGTGGCGACGTTTTGCGAGATGTTCAAGGCGAATGCCGTCTTCCCGACAGACGGACGGGCGGCGACGATGATTAAATCGTTACGCTGGAACCCGGCCGTCACTTGATCGAGGTCGCGGAAGCCGGTCGGAATCCCGGTCGTTTCACCGCTTTGCTTATGCAATTTATCAATCGTCGCATACGCGCTCGTCAAGACGTCAGAAATCGGGATAAAGCTTGCGCTCCCCTTGCCTTGCGATACTTCAAGAATCTTCCGTTCTGCCTCATTCAGCAGGACGTCGACTTCATTTTGTCGTTCGTACCCGTCTGTGACGATTTCATTCGCTGTCCGGATTAAACGGCGGAGCGTTGATTTTTGGTCGACGACATTGACGTAATAATTGATATTCGCTGCTGTCGGGACACCTTCCGCAAGCTCACCGAGATAGGCAAGCCCGCCGATTTCTTCTAAGACACCGAGCGTGCTCAGTTCTGCCGTGACTGTGACAAGATCGATTGCTTCGCCACGGTCCGACAACACGAGCATCGCTTCAAAAATCCGTTGGTGTGCCGCCCGATAAAAATCGTGTGGCAATAATCGTTCGGACGCACTGATCAATCGATCAGCATCAATCATGATCGCCCCAAGGACGGCTTGTTCCGCCTCGATACTTTGGGGTGGCGTATTTTGCATTACATCACTCATCACCGATCCCCTTTTCTAATCACGCTTCTTTGACCTGAACGTTTAGCGTCGCTGTGACTTCATTGTGCAGTTTTAACGGCACTTTCGTGAATCCGAGGGCTTTGATCGGGTGCTCGAGCTCGATTTTACGTTTGTCGATTTTGTAACCCATGCTCTTCAATGCTTCTGCAATTTGTTTACTCGTGACTGAACCGAAGACACGGCCGCCTTCGCCCGCTTTCGTCGAAACGACAATCGTTTCTTTTTCAATCTTCTCTTTTAACGCTTCCGCGTCGAGCAATGCTTGTTTCGCTTGCTCTGCTGCTTTACGTTCATGTGCTTCATGTTGTTTTAAGTTCCCTGTTGTCGCGGGACGCGCTAATTTCTTTTTGAATAACACATTGTTCGCGTATGCATCTGCGACTTCTTTCACGTCTCCTGCTTTACCTTGTCCTTTAACGTCTTGCAATAAAATAACTTTCATTCGATTTCCTCTCCTTTTGTTTCATCTTCTAGATAACGATCGATTGCTTGTCTTAATTCATCCGCGACCGTGATGATCGATTCCGCCATCTGCGTCGCCGCATTCGTTAAGTGACCACCGCCACCTAACGTCTCCATGATTAACTGGACATTGACCTCACCGAGCGACCGGGCACTGATTGCCGTCCGGCCATCTTGGAGCTCAGCGATGACGAAGGCGGCACGGATTCCTTGTAAGGATAACAGTTGATCCGCTGTTTGGGCGATCAAGACTTGATCATGGATGACCCCCGGCTCCGCTGTCGCGATCGCCATACCGGCCTTATAGATTTCCGTCCGCTCGAGAATATGCGATTGCTCGACATACGTCTCGAGGTTTTGACTAAGGAACTCTTGGACGAGGACCGTGTCTGCGCCTTGCGAACGCAAGTAGGAGGCCGCATCAAACGTCCGCGAGCCTGTCCGGATCGTAAAGCCTTTCGTGTCGACGATGATTCCTGCAAGTAACGCCGTCGCTTCAAGCATTGACAGCTTTTCGTTCGTCGGTTGGTATTCAATCAACTCTGTGACGAGTTCTGACGTCGAAGATGCATATGGTTCAAGATAGACGAGCACCGGCTCCTCGATGAAATCTTCTCCGCGACGATGATGATCGATGACGACCATTCGTTCGAACTGATCCAGTAATGCCGGAACGACGACAAGCGACGGTTTATGCGTGTCGACGATAATCAATAACGCTTGATCGTCGACGAGTTGCTCAGCTTGGAACGAATTGATGAAACGCGACTCCAGTTTCTCGTCTTCACTGATTTCCGACATCATCCGTCGAATCCCTTGACCGATTTCTGCATCCGGTAATACGATATGCGCTTCCTTATCGTTCATCTCGGCAAGCTTGAGAATACCAATCGATGCTCCAAGTGAATCCATGTCAGGATTTCGATGACCCATGACGAGGATTCGACTCGATTCCTGCATCAAGTCACGCAACGAATTGGCGATGACCCGTGCCCGGACACGCGTCCGTTTTTCTGTCGGATTCGTTTTCCCACCATAAAAGCGGACTTTTCCGTCACGTTTGATGACGACCTGGTCACCTCCGCGTCCGAGTGCTAAGTCAAGACTCGACTGCGCCATCTGACCGAGAACAGGTATCGCGTCACTGCCACAGCCAATTCCGATCGACAGCGTTAATTGCACCCCACGTTGACTCGTCTCGTCTCGGACAATGTCTAAGATGGAAAACTTCGTCCGCTCAAGAATCCGTAGATTCTCTTCTGTCGTCACGACAAAGTACCGGTCTGAGGCGGTACGTTTTATATAGGTGCCGTGATCCGCCGCCCAATGATTCAATAACTGGGTGACCCGACTATTTAATTCACTTCTTAATTGATCTTCAATCCCTTGCGTCATCTCATCATAGTTATCGAGATAAATGACGCCGATGACGGTTTGATTGTCGACAAGTTGTTGTTCAACTTGCGCCTCTTCTGTCATATCAAATAGATAGAACGTCCGATTTTCACGATTCGAGAAGACACGATAGACGGACTCACCAATCTCAAGTGTCGCTTGATCTTCATCCGTCGCCATCATTTCAACGAACAAGGGATCGAGATCGAGTAACAGATGCCCCATCGCCAAGTCGTCGAAGATTTCACGCATCGGATCATTGAACCATGTGACGTGCGTTTCCTCATCATATAGTAAGATTCCAATCGGCATATTCGTCAAAGCATCTTGCCCTGTATCCTCGACTTGAATCGATATTCTTTCGACATATGCTTCCCAGGACTTTCGTGCCCGCTGCTCTTCTAATAGATGAAGGACAAAAAGAACAGTCGTCACGAACGCACCAATTGCTGCGATGATTGGATTACTAATTGCGACGACGAGAAGTAGACCGACGATTAATAGATACGGAACGAAGCGAACAACCCGCCGTTCCCGTTCTGATGATACTTGTTGACCTGACTCCATCGCGTCCTCCTTAAATACTTCTAATTAAAAATTCGTTAACTTGTTTATTATAACCGAAAAATAGGACCGGTTGAAAGCGAAGCGAAAAAAAGCGCCCTTCCTTCGAAAAGGAAAAGCGCTTCACCGTAATCAGTCAGCTACGTATGGGATTAAAGCCATTTGACGTGAACGTTTGATTGCGATTGTAAGTGGACGTTGGTATTTCGCTGAAGTACCAGTCACACGACGTGGAAGAATCTTACCGCGTTCCGAAATGAAACGTTTGAGAAGTTCTACGTCTTTATAATCGATATGAGTGATGTGGTTCGACGTGAAGTAACATACTTTACGACGACGTTTTCCACCTGGACGACGTGCCATGTGATTAACCTCCTTTTTAGAGTAAATTTTTCAGTCCAACGTTCCCGATTAGAATGGGAGATCGTCGTCTGAAAGATCGATCGAACTTCCACCGCTGAACGGATCAGCGCCGAAGCCCGAGTTCGATGAAGATGAAGCGGGTGCTGGCGAGGAAGAGTTGTTCTGCTGTTGCTGTGAACCCCATCCTGCAGCATTCCCGTTTCCACCTGTATTTGAATTTGAAGAATAGCTGTCACTATCTGAAGAACGGCTTGCATTGCGTGATTCTAGGAATCGAACACTATCCGCGACGACTTCAGCACGATATCGACGTTGACCCTCTTTATCGTCATAACTGCTAATCTGTAGGCGACCCTCGACACCTGCGAGGCTACCTTTTTTCAAATACTGAGCAACGTTCTCTGCTTGCTTGCGCCATACGACGCAATCGATGAAATCAGCTTCTCGCTTCCCATCTTGTCCCGTAAATGGACGGTCACATGCGAGTGTGAATCGCGTTACCGCAATCCCGCTCTGCGTATAACGCATTTCAGGGTCACGAGTTAACCGACCGACTAAAACGACGCGGTTAATCATCAGAATCACTCTCCTGTTTCAGCTTATTTCTCGTCTTTTGTGATCATTAAGCGAACGATATCGTCACTGATCTTCATGAGACGGTCAAGTTCTTTAGTAGCTGCTGGTTCAGCAGTCACGTTAAGAAGAACATAGAATCCTTCACGCATATCATTGATTTCGTAAGCGAAACGACGTTTACCCATTTCAGTTGTTTTTTCAACTGTACCACCGTTGTCAGTGAGGACTTTGTTGAAACGCTCAACTAGAGCTTTTCGTGCTTCCTCATCAACTTCCGGACGGATGATGTAAAGTACTTCGTATTTACGCATATCTGTCACCTCCTCTTGGACTGGCGGCTCGATTCATCGAGCAAGGAGCAATAATTCATTACTCACATTTGTTAATACTATCAAAGTATTTTGGTTTATGCAATAACGATTCGTTCGCTCCGCTTAAACGTTGAAGCGGAATGTGACAACATCGCCATCTTGGAAGACATATTCTTTACCTTCAGAACGGTAACGTCCTTGTTCTTTGACTGTCGCCATGTTTCCAGCTGCTGCTAAGTCATCGTATGCGACAACTTCAGCACGGATGAATCCACGTTCGAAGTCAGAGTGGATGACACCGGCACATTGTGGTGCTTTCATCCCTTTTTTGAACGTCCAGGCACGAACTTCTTTTTCGCCCGCTGTGAAGTATGTCGCGAGACCGAGCGTGTTATAGGCTGCATGGATCAATTGATCGAGACCTGACTCTTCGATTCCGAGGTCAACGAGGAACTCTTGACGTTCTTCCGGTTCGAGTTCAGCGATTTCTTCTTCGATCCGGGCACAGATGATGATAACTTCCGCGCCTTCTTTTGCTGCAAACTCACGCACGAGACGAACGTTTTCGTTACTGTCTGCATCCGCGACTTCATCTTCACCGACGTTTGCGACATAAAGCATCGGTTTCATCGTCAACAATTGGAAGTGTTTCACGATTGCCGCTTGATCTTCGTTTAATTCCGCAAGACGTGCTGGTTTTTCGTCTTCGAGCAATGCGAGGACGATCTCAAGTGCTTCGAGTTCGCCTGCTGCGTTTTTATCACGTGACTTAACTTGTTTTTGGACACGTTGGATCCGTTTTTCAACCAATTCGAGATCGGCCAAAATCAACTCGAGGTTGATTGTTTCGATATCATCGATCGGTGATACTTTACCTGAGACGTGTGTGATGTTTTCGTCGACGAAACAACGGACGACCTGACAAATCGCATCGACTTCACGAATGTTTGCTAAGAATTTATTTCCTAATCCTTCACCCTTTGACGCGCCTTTAACGATTCCGGCGATATCCGTGAATTCGAATGCTGTCGGGATGGTCTTCTTCGGGTTGACGAGTTCTGTCAATTTACGAAGACGTGCATCGGGTACTTCGACGACACCTACGTTCGGATCGATTGTTGCGAACGGATAGTTCGCCGCCTCGACACCTGCTTGAGTAATTGCGTTAAAAAGTGTTGATTTTCCTACGTTTGGTAAGCCAACGATTCCTGCTGTTAATCCCACTTGGAATTCCTCCTTTTCGGTATTTCCTAGGAAATCCGTGCTAGCGGCCGCAGTGGGTAGATTGATTACACCACGTCAGCACATCTTTCACAATTATAGATAGTTCAATTTTTTTAAGCAAGGAGATGGGAATTCTTTTTTAAAGAGTTTGCTAATTCACCTAGCCGCTTAATCAAAACTTAGACTTCTCCTTAACCTTTTTTCCACCATTAGCGTTCTGCTTTGTAATTAAAAAAGACCGAAGCACCTATTAAGCGCTTCGGTCGTATTTGATAAAACTCATTCTGGTAAGACTTTTTTTAACCGCTTATCAAAATCGCGCCGTGGCATTAAGATGCTTGCCCCACAACCTTGACATTTGATGCGGATGTCCATGCCGACACGAATGATTTGCCACCGGTTCGTTCCGCATGGATGTTGTTTCTTCATTTCGACATAATCATGGAGATTGTACGTTTTTGGCATCATTGATTTGTTCACCATTCCCTTGATCTGTAGTGTTCATCATGACCATATGCGGGTACGGAATCTGGATTCCTTCCGCTTCGAGACCTTGTTTGAATTCTTTACGCATCAAACGGCCCGCTTGAAAATGTTGCATCGGTGGTACTTCTGCCATCATGCGGTACGCAACGCCAGAAGAATCAAGCATTTGGACACCGAGTATTTGAATCGGTTCAATGAACATATCGGCATATTTCTTCGTCGTCGCTTCCGAGATGTCGTTCAGGATCGTCTCGACCCGATCGAGATCCTCTTCATACGGAACTTGGACATCGACTAAGGCAAAACTGTTATCGACCGAGAAGTTCGTCACTTGCAGGATTTGCCCGTTCGGAACGATATGAATCTCGCCCGTCAGACCTTTCAGCTTCGTCGTCCGAATACCAAGCTCGATGACAATCCCTTCAATCACGCCGACGCGGACATAATCACCGACTTTGAACTGCCGTTCGAAGATGATGAAGGCACCTGTGATGATATCTTGAACCAGGTTTTTCGCACCAAACGAAATGGCGAGACCGGCAATCCCTGCACTGGCGACGAGCCCTGTGATGTTGATCCCGAATTGACTGAGCACGGTCAGTAACATGACAATTCCGAGGACGTAGCGAATCGCATTTTGTAACAATTTGAGTAACGTCTCGTTTTGTCGTTGCGCTAAATAATCATGCTCGTTGATTTTTCGAATCGTAAACAAACGGGCGACTGCTCCCGTCATGATCCGTGTCAGGATATAAAATCCGGCAATGATGATTAACGCAATTGTCACCTTGAGTCCAAACCGAATCCACATTTCTGTGTCCGTTACTTGCGCAATTAACTTATCGACCTGGGCGACTGATTCTTTCACATCTTGATTGGTAGCCATTCTCTTCATCCTTTCATTTCTCTCTATTACGACAGTATACGTGATTTTAAATCAGTTTCAACTTAAAGAACCGATTTCGACGTTAGTTTTCTTGAAAAACCGGGAAAGGAAAATCATTACAGAACACCTTCACTCTCGCCAATACACCATGACGTAGACACCTAGAGAAGAAAGGATGATCTAGAGATGAACTTCCGCTTTCATTCACATGAGCCAAAGCCCTATTCTTTCTTTTTAGAGCATACAGAGCCGTTTGCGAAAGAACGATTAGCTGAACAATTACACGAGCAAGTCGCTGCGACGAAAGAAACACGTCCTGTCGTTCTCGTTTGTATCGGTTCCGATCGTTCGACGGGGGATTCCCTCGGTCCACTCGTCGGTACATTCCTCGAAAAATCCCGTCCCGCTCATATGCATGTGTATGGCACATTAGCCAAACCGGTTCATGCCTTAAATTTAGCTGAAACACTTCACTCGATTCAAACGACCCATTACAAGCCACTCGTCATCGCCATCGATGCTTGTCTCGGACGCTTATCGAGCGTCGGTCATGTCTTTTTCTCGGAAGGTCCTCTCGCACCCGGAGCCGGTGTCCAAAAAGAATTGCCTGCTGTTGGTGACTTCAACATCAAAGCCGTCGTCAACGTCAGTGGATTCATGGAAATGATGATTTTGCAAAATACCCGACTCCATCTCGTCTATGAATTAGCTGAACTTGTTGCCGACAGCTTCGCCTTACTCGATGCGAAACTGGCAGTGGAAACAAAACGAACGACGATTTCCTTTACGCCCCGTTCGATTTAAACAGCACACACTACAATTAAAATAAGGACAAGCGAATCCTTACGACTCGCTTGTCCTTATTTTTTTTGTCATTCTTCTTCCGGCAACAAAATCTCAAGTATCCGATTTAAATCCTCTTCGTCCATAAAATCGATTTCTAGTTTCCCTGCCTGCTTCGTCGTCTTGATTCGAACACTGGCCCCGATCCGCTCCCGTAACGCGTCTTCAATAAAATGAAGTTCAGTCGTCTGTTCAGAAACATGCCGCTTTTGCTTACGTTCGCGGAGCTCTTGCTCAAGACGACGGACATTCCAATTCTCCGTGATGACGCGTTCCGCCATCCGCTCGATTTTTTGCGGGTTTTTTAAAGCGAGCAAGGCACGTGCATGCCCCATCGATAAACGTTCTTCCATGACTGCTTGTTGGACGAGTGGCGGTAACTGCAACAAGCGTAGACTGTTCGTGATGTGCGAACGGCTTTTTCCGACACGGCTCGCAAGTTCTGCTTGCGTCACCTCAAACTCTTCCAACATCTCGGCATACGCCATCGCTTCTTCAATCGCACTTAAATCAGCGCGCTGAATGTTTTCAATCAAGGCAAGCTCCATCATCCGCGTATCATTGGCCTTGATGATTAAGACGGGTACATGAACGAATCCGACTTGTTTTGCTGCCTGATACCGGCGTTCCCCGGCGACGATTTCGTAAAATCCATCACGTGGTCGAACGACGATCGGTTGAATCATCCCGTGCTGCCGTAAAGAATGTGCTAATTCTTGTAATGCTTTTTCATTAAACTGTTTGCGCGGCTGACCTGGATTCGGTCGAATCGCCCGCAGGGGTATCTCATTCACATGAATCTCTCCTAAACGTAGCGGAAGGCACGACCGCAGTTTACGGACGTGCCTTCACGATGCGAATTCGCACCTCGACATATTCTTCACAATCTACTTCTTCTTTTTCGACGGTCAATCCTGTCCGCTCAATCATGTCGACTGAATCACGTAGTGTATTCAACGCGATCCGTGTATCCCGTGCAAAACTTTTATGTCGCTTTTTCGGCTTTTTCGGTGTCAGTAGACGCTCGACACGCTGTTCCGTTTCTTTGACATTCCATTCGCGTTCCATGATTTCCGCTAAGACTGAGATTTGAAGATCTGCATCCTTTAAAGGCAACAAGGCGCGCGCGTGACGTTCCGTGATTGTCCGTTGCTTCAATGCCTCGCGAATTTCAGCTGGCAAACGCAACAGACGTAACTTGTTCGCAATCGTCGACTGACTGCGTCCTAGTTTACGTGCTAAAACTTCTTGCGTAATGTGTTGCATCGCAAGCAATCGTTCATATGCTTCTGCTTCTTCGATTGGAGTCAGTTCTTCCCGTTGTAGATTCTCAATCAATGCGAGTGCAGCTGTCGTTTCATCGGTCATTTCCTTGATAATTGCGGGAATCGTTTCCCACCCAAGTGATTGAACCGCTCGAAAACGACGCTCACCTGCGATGATTTCATAACCTAGCCCCTGTTTTCGTACTACGATTGGCTGTAGTAACCCATGTTCTTCAATCGTCATCGCCAATTCTTCAATCCGCTCCCCATCAAAAATCGTTCGGGGTTGGAATTGATTGGCAACAAGCTCTGTCAGCTTTAGCTCCTGAAGCGTGTCTCGGGGATCAAGCTCAAGCGGGACAGGCTGTCCCCCTTTACCAAGCAGTTTAGCAATTGCATTTTTCACGTTCGCGCACCTCACCTTTATCAGTCATCGTTTCACGTGAAACGGTGTTTAACTCAGTGGATCTTTAGCCGGTGTTCCCGCCTTACGCGGATATTTCCCGGGTGTTAATCGTTTTTTATCTACAATAACGATATTACGCTCACTTTCCTCACCTGGCAATTGGAACTGGAAACTTTCCCGTAAATTACCACCAAGTACTTTGAGTGCCGTTGCGCCTTCTTCTAACTCTTGCCCTAACTTCGCTGCCTTCAAGGCAACAAACTGTCCGCCGACTTTCGCGAGTGGCAAACAGTATTCTGCAAGGACTGACATGCGGGCGACAGCGCGTGCCGTCACGACATCAAAGTGTTCCCGGAACTGTTTGTTTTTACCGAACTCTTCGGCCCGACCATGATGGAACGCGACACCTTCAAGTTCAAGTTCTGTCGCGAGCATGTTCAAGAAGCCGATTCGTTTATTCAGTGAATCGATGATCGTGACTTTTAAGTGCGGGAACATGATTTTAATCGGGAGGCTCGGGAAACCGGCACCGGCTCCGACATCACAAACGGTTTCGACTTCTGTGAAATCAAAGTAGAAAGCCGCTGTGATCGAATCATAAAAGTGTTTCAAATAAACATCTTCTTTATCCGTGATCGCCGTCAGGTTCATTTTTTCATTCCATTCGACGAGCAGTTCATAGTAGCGTTTGAACTGGTGTAATTGTTGTTCTGAGACGTCGAGACCTTGCTCGGCTAAAGCCGTTACGAATTGCTGTTCGTTCATGTTATCACTCCGCAGTCAATGCGTATTGGCCTTGCTCGATATAAATTAGCAAAATCGAGATATCTGACGGGTTAACCCCAGAAATCCGTGATGCTTGTCCAATCGAGAGCGGACGCACTTGGTTTAATTTCTGTTTTGCTTCAATCGCGAGACCATTGATGACATCGTAATCGAGTCGATTCGGAATCCGTTTTTGTTCCATCCGCATCATACGTTCGACTTGATCGAGTTGTTTGTCGATGTAGCCCGCATACTTAACTTGGATTTCGACTTGTTCTGCCGCTTCCGCTGACAACGCAACGGGTGGCTCTGTCATGTCTGCAATCATCGCATACGTGATTTCTGGACGTTTCAACAACGTGATGGCATGAAGCGCTTCTTTTAGTGGCGAGACGCCGATTGCCGTCAGTTTTTCGTTGACGTCTGGTGTCGCTTTGATGACGACTTTTTCAAGACGTTTCATTTCGCGACTGATTTCGTCTTTTTTCAGTTCGAGTTTCGCATGACGCGTGTCATTGATCAGACCGAGTTCATGTCCGATTTCAGATAAGCGAAGATCGGCATTGTCATGACGGAGTAAGAGACGGTATTCAGCACGTGACGTCAAGAGGCGATACGGTTCGTTCGTCCCTTTTGTGACGAGATCATCAATCATGACACCGATATACCCTTGCGAACGCGACAAAATCAATGGCTCTTTGCCTTGAACTTTAAGCGACGCATTGATTCCAGCCATGATGCCTTGTCCGGCAGCTTCTTCGTAGCCGCTCGTACCGTTAATTTGTCCTGCTGTGAATAACCCTTCGACCCGTTTCGTTTCAAGTGTCGGCCACAGTTGTGTCGGAATGACTGCATCGTATTCGATTGCATAGCCGGGACGCATCATTTCTGATTTTTCAAGACCGGGAATCGAACGTAAGATATCATGTTGGACATCTTCCGGTAAGCTTGTTGATAACCCTTGGACATAGACTTCTTCCGTATCGCGACCTTCCGGCTCGAGGAAGATTTGGTGACGCGGTTTATCATTGAACCGGACGACTTTGTCCTCGATTGAAGGACAGTAGCGTGGGCCTGTTCCTTTAATCATGCCTGAGAACATCGGTGAACGGTGTAAGTTCGCGTCAATCAATTGGTGTGTGTACTCTGTCGTATACGTTAACCAACATGGAATCTGCTCCGTGATCATCTGAGTCGTTTCATGGCTGAACGGTAAAGCAACCGCATCCCCTGGTTGGATTTCGGTTTTTGAATAATCAATTGTTTTTCCATCGATTCGGGGTGGTGTTCCTGTTTTGAAGCGCGCGAGCTCGAACCCGAGTTCCTCGAGATGCTTCGATAGGTTGACGGACGGCATCTGATTGTTCGGACCACTCTCGTATGAGAGTTCGCCGATGATGATTTTCCCGCGCATGAACGTTCCTGTCGTAATGACGACAGCATTCGCCCGGTACTCTGCTCCCGTATTCGTCACGACACCGACACAGCGTCCATCTTCAATCAATAGACGTTCGACGAGTGCTTGACGTAACAAGAGGTTCGGTTCATCCTCAAGGGCTTTTTTCATTCGATTTTGATACTCAAATTTATCTGCCTGTGCCCGGAGTGCACGGACGGCCGGACCTTTTGATGTATTGAGCATTTTCATTTGGATGTAAGTCGCGTCGATCGCTCGTGCCATCTCGCCACCTAATGCATCAATTTCCCGGACGACAATCCCTTTTGCGGGACCACCAATCGACGGGTTACAGTACATGAATCCGACCATGTCGGGATTCATCGTTAACATCACCGTTTTCGAACCCATTCGCGCTGATGCGAGTGACGCTTCGATTCCAGCATGTCCGGCTCCGACGACGATGACGTCGAATTCACCTGCTTGATAAGCCATAATTTCGGTTCCTCCTTTTATGAATCAACAACCTGACAGTGCAATTATTTCCCTAAACAAAACTGGGAGAAAAGTTTATCGAGTAGACTATCTTGCGCCGTATCCCCATTGATTTCGCCAAGCGTATCCCATGCCCGGCGTAAATCGATTTGGACCATGTCGATCGGCATCGCTGCTTCTGCCGCCCCGAGCGCATCTTCAATCATCTGACTCGCTTGTTTAATCAATTGAATATGACGTGCATTCGAGACGTACGTCATGTCTTGGCTTTCAACACCTTGTTCGAAGAAGAGGGCTGCGATTGCTGCTTCGAGGTCGTTGACGCCTGCTTCTTCAAGCAAGGATGTCGTGACGACCGGGCGTCCTGCAGCCAGTTCTTCAACACGTGTTAAGTCGATTTGTTGCGCAAGGTCACTCTTGTTGACGATGATGATCGCGTTCATATCGCGAATCGCTTCAAACAACAAAATATCTTCTTGCGTCAATTCGTCATTCCCGTTTAAGACGAGTAAAATCAAATCCGCCGAATTGAGTGCCTGGCGTGATTTTTCGACACCCATTCGTTCGACGATATCTTCCGTTTCCCGAATCCCTGCCGTATCGATCAACTTGAGCGGTACACCGCGGACATTCACATATTCCTCAATCGTATCACGGGTCGTCCCTGCGATATCCGTGACGATTGCTTTTGCTTCTTGCACCAATGTGTTGAGCAAAGATGATTTCCCGACGTTCGGTCGCCCGATGATTGCTGTCGACAGGCCTTCACGTAGAATTTTTCCTTGGCGCGCCGTCCGGAGCAGTTCCGTCAGGATGCGGCGGACTTCCCCAGCATCTTTTTGGACGATTTGTTGCGTCATTTCTTCCGCATCGTATTCCGGGTAGTCGATGTTGACTTCAATCGAAGCGATCGTCTGTAACAGCTGTTCGCGCAATTCTTGGACAAGCTTCGAGAGCCGCCCTTCGATTTGACCGATTGCAACCGTCATCGCCCGGTCCGTTTTCGCACGGATTAAGTCCATCACGGCTTCAGCTTGGGATAAGTCGATGCGCCCGTTCAAAAAGGCGCGTTTCGTGAATTCACCTGGTTCTGCTAGACGAACATCAGGTTGTGCCAGAATGAGTTCGAGTACACGATTGACCGCGACGACTCCACCATGGCAATTCAATTCGACGACATCTTCGCGCGTAAACGTCTTCGGCGCTCGCATGACACTGACCATTACTTCATCGACGACCTGCTCCGTCTCGTGGTCGACTAATTTCCCGTAATGAATCGTGTGGGTTGGTACTTCCGTTAACTGATTCGCACCTCGGTACACTCGGTTTGCCGTTGCTACTGCTTGCGGACCTGATAAGCGGACGATTGCAATCGCCCCTTCGCCCATCGGTGTCGAAATCGCGGCTATCGTATCAAATTCCATCATTCGTCATTCACACCTCGTTTTCTTCTATCGTTTCTATGATTAATTGATGAGTTAGTTATAAATGGGTATAACGTGACAACTATACACGAAAATGACTCAAAGAAAAAGAGCGACACTCTGTAAAAACGGAGTATCGCCCTCATTTGTGATTAACGTTTCTTTTTCGGCTTTTTCGGAGCAGGAGCTGCTTCGGCCGCTTCTTTTTCACGTTTTGAAGCAATCGTTGCTTCAGTCTGTAATTTGATCTTCTCACGCATCGGCTTCATGATCACGATCGTCACGATGATCGAGAAGATATAACCAACGACCCAGTAAAGTGACAAGGCAGAGGGTAACGTCACACCCATGACGAAGATCATGACCGGGAAGACGTACAACATGATTTTCATTTGCGGATTATCGTCTTGTCCCGCCATCGAGAGTTTCTGTTGCAGGTACGTAAAGACCGCTGAAAGAATCGGTAAGATAAAATACGGATCTGGCTTTCCAAGATCGAACCAAAGGAACGTATGCTTGAAAATATCCGGCGTGTAAATGATTGCATTGTAGAAGGCAATCAAGATTGGCATTTGAATTAAGATCGGTAAACAACCTGCAAGTGGATTGACGTTATGCTCCTGATAAAGCTTCATCATTTCCTGTTGCAATTTCTGTTGTGTTTCCTGATCTTTTGAACTGTATTTCTCACGCAGTTTCATCATTTCTGGCTGGATGACTTGCATACCACCCATACTCTTCGTTTGTTTAATCATCAACGGTAAGATGACAAGACGAACAATCAATGTCGTAATCACGATTGCAATCCCGTAATCCCCATTAAAGTATTCAGCAATTTTTCCAATCAACCAAGCCATCGGCCAAACAAAATAATGTTTCCAGAAACCTTCTGTGTCAGCAGTAATCGGTTCACCTGTTCCATATGTTCCAGGTGTACAACCCGATAGAACAACTGCGAGTACTGACATCAGTCCAAGTGTCAACCAAATCTTAGTTCTCTTGTTCATAATTCCTCCTAATGATGTTTACCCTTTGTCGGTCAGACTCCTTCTATAGATAGAATCAGGAAAGACCGTTACAAATCAAACAGAATATATTACGTATTTATTTAACTTGCCGCTTCCAGACGCCGGAACGCTTTAATACATGCCGCAAACTATCTGCGACTTCTTGCGCAGTCATCTTCGCAGCTGGATTGCGGGCGATGATTACAAGATCATAATCTGGTGCAATCGAAGCTTCATGTAACAAAAATGCTTCACGAAGGTACCGTTTTACCTGATTACGTACGACAGCATTTCCGATTTTCTTACTCACTGATAAACCAATCCGAAAATGAGCTTGCTGGTCTTTTTTTAGTGCGTATACGACAAATTGCCGATTAGCGACAGAGGCTCCTCGAGTAAACACCGCTTGGAACTCCTTGTCTTTCTTGACGCGGTATTCCTTCTTCACCTTGATCACACTCCATCCTGACATCACGAAAATTCGTCGTCTTTCATCATATCATAGAATAATCCTGCTTCGCGAGAGGGGGTTGTGACAAAAGCACGAACACCCTTAAAAAAAAGCAAAAAAAAGATCACCTCAGGCATCGCCAGAAGTGATCTCATCATCGCTCGATTATACAGTCAAGGCTTTGCGGCCTTTAAGACGGCGAGCAGCCAAGATCCGGCGGCCACTCTTCGTTGCCATGCGCGCACGGAATCCGTGAACTTTTTTGCGCTTACGGTTGTTTGGGTTGAAAGTTGGTTTCATTTTAGTCTGCACCTCCTTTAAAAATTACTCTATTAAAAAACATCGTTTTCTACTTTAAGGCAGTCTTGTACATTATATAAATCAAAAGGGACCTTGTCAATGAAAGTTCGTAAGAATTATCTCGTTCGATTCTATCGATTCGTTACGATAGAAATCTGGATGAGGGTTCGTATTACAAGATAGGAATCCGATCTGCATGAACAATAGGAAATTCCCCAAGTTAAAACTATCCACAGACTTATCCACACTATCCACACTTTCCGTGGATAACTCTTCACTTTGTCTACAATAGTATTTTTTAAAATCAACGTCAAGGTTTGATTTTCGACTCGATTCTCCAACTATTTTTGATTTTGTGTATAACTATTTTTTTACGCTTCCTCTTTCAAAAAGTTATACACACGTTATCCACACCTTATCCACACTATCCACAGCCTGTGGGTAACTACCTGTGTATATCTTTATTTACTTGTGGATAAATCACTCTAGGCATTGCCAGGGCTCATTTCATTTGATACACTAATTGTGCATAACAACGACACGAACCAAATTGAATTTTCAAGTTATACACACCCTGTGGATAACTTTATACACAGTTTTACTTGCCTGTGGATAACGTTATCCACAGTTTTTATGTTGTGGGGATAAGTCGAGTTTCTTCATTAACTTTGTCCTGTGCATAAACCTGTGTATAGTTTTTTATATCATGATAGAAAAAGGGGGGTATTTATGAAAAACGCTGCCGAACTTTGGCATAATGTATTGTCTGTGATCGAGGAAGAAGAACGGACACCTAAGGCAAGTTATGACATGTGGTTAAAATCCACTGAAGGCGTCACGCTGAATGGAACGACACTGATCATCTCAGCACCAGCTGCATTTACCGTTACTTGGCTGGAACGTCAATACTTATCGTTACTCGAAGATACGGTTGAAGAAGTGACAGGGAGTCGACTTGATATTCAATTTATCGAGGAAGGCCAAGCAAAGAAGATGCTCGATCGTCAAAATGAGGAAGCGTCTGAGACGGTACCACCGTCTAAAACATCAAATCGTGCACAATCGTCACGAAAACCGACCGATGAGCTGGTCATGAGTGAACTCGGTCAATTGAATACAAAATACACGTTCGATACGTTTGTCATTGGATCAGGTAACCGTTTTGCCCATGCCGCTTCCTTGGCTGTAGCAGAAGCACCTGCAAAAGCCTATAATCCTTTATTCATCTATGGAGGAGTCGGACTTGGTAAAACCCATTTGATGCACGCGATTGGCCAGTACGTCCAAGATCAAAACCTTGGGACGCGGATCGCCTATGTCTCCTCAGAACGTTTTACAAATGACTTCATTAACTCGATTCGGGACAATAAAACCGTTGAGTTTCGGAACAAATACCGGAATATCGATGTTCTATTAATAGATGACATTCAATTTCTCGCAGGAAAAGAGCAGACGCAAGAGGAGTTTTTCCACACATTCAATGCCCTGCACAATGATCAAAAACAAATCATCATCTCAAGCGACCGACCACCAAAAGAAATTCCGACACTTGAAGATCGGCTTCGCTCTAGGTTCGAGTGGGGATTGATAACAGACATCACACCTCCTGACCTTGAGACACGGATTGCGATTTTGCGGAAAAAAGCCAATGCCGAGCAACTTGATGTTTCTAATGAAGTCATGCTCTATATCGCGAGTCAAATCGACACGAATATCCGCGAGCTCGAAGGGGCACTGACGCGTGTCATCGCTTATGCGAACCTGGTCGGACGGACGATTGATCCGAATGTTGCGGCAGAAGCGCTGCATAACATCATGCCGGTCACGGAGCCGCGAAAAGTCACAATCCGCGATATCCAGGAGTCCGTCAGTAAACACTTCAACTTACCGTTTGACGACTTAAAGGCTAAAAAACGAACAAAATCGATTGCCTTTCCCCGCCAGATCGCGATGTACCTCTCGCGAGAGATGACGGAAAGCTCTTTACCGAAGATTGGTGAGGAATTTGGTGGACGGGATCACACGACAGTCATCCATGCACATGAGAAAATCAGTATGCTCGTTAAATCGGATGGAGAAACAGGAAAAGTCATCGAACAAATTAAGCATGAATTGAAACATTCCTGAACCTGTGGATAAGCTGTGGATAAAAGAGGCTAGTTATCCACAAGTTATCCACACGCACTTTGGCTCTATACCAAGTTATCCACCGACTTATCCACACTATCCACAGCCCCTAATACTATTATTAAAAAAATATATTATTATGTTATGATGATGTAACGCCCATTTTGAGAGGAGCTTAACGACAATATGCATATTACAATTCAACGCGATACTTTAATCCAAGCCATCCAGGACGTAGCGAAAGCTGTCTCATCAAGAACGACGATTCCAATCTTAACGGGAATCAAACTTGAAGCGCATGGTGACGGAATGACGTTAACAGGAAGCGATACCGAGATTTCAATTGAACGGACAATCTATGCGGAAGAGAATGGTACTTCTTATGTAACCGTCCACCGCGCCGGTAGTGTCGTCCTCAATGCCCGTTTCTTTGGTGATATCGTTAAAAAGTTACCAACAGACGAAGTCATCATCGAAGTCTCTCCAAACTTCATGACACGGATTCAATCCGGGACAGCTGAATTTCATCTGAACGGTCTTGATTCAGACGAGTTTCCGCGTCTTCCACAAGTCGATGGGGGACAACAGTTCCGTTTACCCGCAGATTTATTACGTTCAATGATCCGTCAGACGAGTTTTGCCGTCGCGGTTCAAGAAACACGTCCTGTTTTGACAGGGGTTAACTTCTCAGCAGATAAAGGCATTTTGACATGCGTATCGACGGATAGTCATCGCCTTGCACTACGTCGGGCACAGTTTGAGACAGAGAACGAGATTTCGTTCCAAAATGTCATCGTGCCGGGTAAGAGCTTAAACGAATTATCGAAACTGTTAGGTGATGGTCATGTCGATGTCACGATCACGAACCAGCAAATCCTCTTTAAAATGAAACATGTCCTATTCTTCTCTCGCTTACTCGACGGGAACTATCCGGATACGTCGCGTTTAATTCCGGAAGAGTACCGGACTGCTGTCCGTATGAATGCGAAGGAATTGCTTCAGGCAATCGACCGGGCATCACTTCTTGCACGTGAAGACCGCAACAACGTCATCAAGTTCGCAGCAGAAGGTACGACAGCTGTCGAAATTTCATCGCACTCACCAGAAGTTGGGAAAGTTTCGGAACAAGTGAGCATCTTGTCGCTTGAAGGCGAAGAGCTGAAGATTTCTTTCAACTCGAAATACATGATGGATGCCTTAAAAGCACTTGATGCGACGGATATTGAAATTCAATTCACGGGATCGATTCGGCCATTCATTCTCCATCCGGTCGACCAAGATAACGTCTTGCAATTGATTTTACCTGTCCGTACGGCTTGATTCCCTCCCCGAGAAACCGACTTGGTTTCTTGGGTTTTTTTTGTAATCCGTATATATGTTCGTTCATTTTGCTAAATCATGAGTTTTTTAGTACAATAAAGAGTATGTCATTTATAATATGTAGGTAGGAGGAGTCAATCCATGAATCAAATCAAAATCACGTCGGAATATGTCACATTAGGTCAGTTCTTGAAGCTGTCTGATATTATCTCGAGCGGAGGACAAGCAAAACCATTTCTAGCGGAGGTACCTATTCTCGTCAACGGTGAGGTCGATCAGCGACGTGGTCGTAAGTTGCGGGATGGAGATGTTATTGACGTAGAAGATTACGGTCAATTCGTCATCAAGAACGAGGCGAACTAACGTGCGACTAGATTCGGTACGACTCAGTCATTATCGCAACTATGAGTCGCTGGAATTGTTCTTTTCTGAAAAGACGAACGTCTTAATCGGGGAAAATGCTCAAGGCAAGACGAACTTGCTCGAAGCGATCCACGTATTGGCGCTCGCGAAATCGCACCGGACGACACACGATAAGGAACTGATCCAGTGGGATGCGGAAGCAGCGCGCGTCGAAGGACGTGTCATGAAGCGGATGGGTCCCCATTCGCAGGAAATCCAGATTTCGAGTCGTGGGAAAAAGGCGAAGCTCAATCATCTCGAACAGCGGCGCCTCAGTGATTATATCGGGGCGCTCAATATCGTGTTGTTCGCACCAGAGGATTTGCACATCGTCAAAGGCAGTCCACAAGTACGGCGTCGCTTTTTAGATATGGAGATTGGTCAAGTCAGTCCGGTCTACCTGCATGAATTAAGTCAATACCTGAAAGTGTTGAAACAACGAAATGCGTTGTTGAAGCAGTTGTCAATTAAAGGGGGGGACGAGACGTTCCTCGACATTTTGACGGAACAGATGATTACGCTTGCCGTTAAAATCGTTCAACGCCGTCATCATTTCATTGCCCAGCTCGAAAAGTGGGCGCGACCGATTCATGATGGAATCAGTCGTGGACAGGAAGAACTCGTTCTACGCTATCGATCCGATACATTTAGTGATGATTCGCTGGATGTCGAAGGAATGACTGCTTCTTATACGCAGAAGTTTGGTAAAATAAAAGAAAATGAAATTAGACGAGGCGTGACGTTATTTGGTCCACACCGTGATGACTTCGAAATGGAGGTCAATGGACGAAATGTCCAGACATACGGTTCACAAGGACAACAACGGACGGCTGCGCTCTCGTTGAAGCTAGCAGAGATTGAGTTGATTCATGAGGAGGTCGGGGAATACCCGCTACTTCTTCTAGACGATGTGTTATCGGAACTCGATGATCATCGTCAAACCCATTTACTCGATACGATGCAACAAAAGGTTCAGACGATCCTGACGACGACGAGTGTCGAGGGAATCGCACATGAAACGATTAGACAAGCGAAGTTGTTCCACGTGAAACAAGGAGCAGTTATTTTGGAAGAGAAATCCTATAAAGAAACAGTAGGTGAGAAAACCGATGAGTAATCATGAAGATATGGAATTGGAACAAGGGTACGGTGCCGATCAGATTCAGGTACTTGAAGGTCTTGAAGCCGTTCGAAAACGTCCAGGTATGTATATTGGATCAACCGCGTCGAAAGGGCTCCACCATTTAGTTTGGGAAATCGTCGATAACTCGATTGATGAAGCACTGGCTGGATACTGTGACACGATTAAAGTCACGATTGAACCAGGGAACTCGATTCTAGTTGAGGATAACGGTCGGGGGATTCCGATTGATATTCAAGAAAAAATGGGACGTCCTGCAGTCGAAGTCATTTTAACGGTCCTCCATGCCGGCGGTAAGTTTGGTGGCGGAGGCTACAAAGTATCAGGTGGTCTTCACGGTGTCGGGGCTTCGGTCGTCAATGCGTTGTCGACGAAGCTTGAAGTATTCGTTAAGCGGAACGAGAAGCTCTATTATCAATCGTATCATCGTGGTGTTCCAACACAAGATCTCGAAATCATCGGGACTTCAGAAGAGACAGGGACAATGATTCGTTTCTTCCCGGACAGTGAAATCTTCCAGGAAACACTCGAATACGATTACGATTTACTTGCGACACGTTTACGTGAACTCGCTTTCTTGAATAAAGGTCTGAACATCGTCATTACGGACGATCGTGCAGAAGAACCGATTACGCGGCACTTTCATTACGAAGGTGGGATCAAGTCGTACGTTGAACACTTGAACCGCTCGAAAGAAGTTGTCCACCCGGAACCGGTCTACGTCCACGGAACGAAGGATGGCATCGAAGTCGAAGTTGCGCTTCAATACAACGATGGCTTTGCAGCCAACATCTATTCGTTTACGAACAACATTCCGACGCATGAAGGCGGTACGCATGAAACGGGCTTTAAGACGGCGTTGACGCGTGTCATCAATGACTATGCGAAGAAGTTCGGTTTGATGAAAGAAGCAGACGGTACGTTGTCTGGGGAAGACGTCCGTGAAGGAATGACGGCAATCGTCTCGATCAAACACCCGAACCCCCAATTCGAAGGACAAACGAAAACGAAGCTCGGTAACTCGGATGCTCGAACAGCGACCGATACGTTATTCTCTTCCATCTTTGAACAGTTCATGATGGAAAACCCGACGAATGCTCGTGCAATCGTCGAAAAAGGAATGATGGCCTCGCGTGCCCGGATGGCAGCGAAACGCGCGCGTGAATTGACACGTCGTAAAGGTGTCCTTGAAGTAAGTTCACTTCCTGGTAAATTGGCCGACTGTTCATCGCGGGATGCAACGATTTCAGAAATTTATATCGTTGAGGGTGACTCAGCGGGTGGTTCTGCGAAATCAGGTCGTGACCGTCACTTCCAAGCGATTTTACCGATCCGTGGTAAAATTTTGAACGTTGAAAAAGCCCGTCTCGATAAAATTCTCGGCAGTAACGAGATCCGGACGATCATTACCGCACTCGGAACGAGTATCGGTTCAGAATTCAACATCGAAAAAGCACGGTATCATAAAGTCATCATCATGACCGATGCCGACGTCGATGGTGCCCACATCCGGACACTCCTGTTGACGTTCTTCTACCGGTATATGCGTCCGCTCGTCGAGCATGGTTATGTCTATATCGCACAACCGCCGCTATACGGAATCAAGCAAGGGAAAAACATCACGTATGTTCATAACGAACGTGAGCTGAACGAGGCCTTAGCCGCACTTCCAGAAAACGCGCGTTACGACATTCAGCGTTACAAAGGTCTCGGTGAGATGGATCCAGAGCAACTTTGGGAAACGACGATGGATCCGAGTGGTCGTCAAATGCTTCGGGTTGAACTTCAAGATGCCATCGAAGCGGATGAAGTATTCGATATCTTGATGGGAGATCAGGTAGAACCACGTCGTGACTTTATCCAGTCGCACGCGCATTACGTGAAGAACTTGGATATTTAACGTTGAATAGAGAGGGTGGCCAGACGAATGTCCGATCAACAAGGAATCATTAAAGATATAAATATTAGTCAAGAAATGCGTACATCCTTCATGGATTACGCGATGAGCGTCATCGTCGCACGTGCACTTCCTGACGTACGTGACGGTCTGAAGCCAGGACATCGTCGTATTCTTTATGCGATGAACGATCTCGGTATCCGCGCAGATAAGCCACATAAAAAATCTGCCCGTATCGTCGGTGAAGTTATCGGTAAGTACCACCCACACGGTGATTCTGCTGTTTACGACACGATGGTTCGGATGGCACAGGACTTCAGCTACCGGTATGAGCTCGTGGATGGACACGGAAACTTCGGTTCTGTCGACGGCGACTCTGCCGCTGCGATGCGATATACGGAAGCCCGTATGTCAAAAATCGCGATGGAAATCGTTCGCGATATCAATAAAAATACCGTTGATTTCAAAGATAACTATGATGGATCAGAGCGCGAACCAGAAGTCTTACCGTCGCGTTTTCCGAACTTGCTCGTCAATGGATCAAGCGGGATCGCGGTCGGGATGGCAACAAACATTCCGCCGCACCAATTAGGTGAAGTCATCGATGGCGTACTTGCGCTAACGCATAACCCGGAGATTACGATTTCCGAGTTGATGCAACACATTCCAGGTCCTGATTTCCCGACAGCCGGTGAAATCTTAGGTCGGAGCGGGATTCGCCGTGCCTATGAAACGGGACGTGGGTCAATCATCGTTCGTGCGAAAGCAGAAATCGAACAAGCTAAAAAAGACCGCGAACGGATCATCGTGACGGAACTGCCATATCAAGTCAACAAGGCGCGTCTCGTAGAAAAAATCGCCGATCTCGTCCGTGAGAAGAAAATTGAAGGCATTACGGACTTACGTGACGAATCCGATCGTCGTGGTATGCGGATCGTCATGGAAATTCGTCGTGATGCAAACGCAAGTGTCATCCTAAATAACTTATATAAGCAGACATCGATGCAAACGACGTTTGGTGTCAACATGCTTGCGATCGTGGGTGGTCGTCCGAAAACGCTGACACTCAAAGAGATGCTCTATCATTACCTCGAGCACCAAAAAGAAATCGTCCGTCGTCGGACACAGTTCGACCTTGAGAAGGCGGAAGCACGGGAACATCTTCTTGCGGGTCTTCGCATCGCACTCGATCACTTGGATGAAGTCATCAAAATCATCCGAGCGAACCGAACGGCTGATGCGGCACGCGAACAGTTGATGGATCGGTTTGCTTTGTCTGAGAAACAATCGCAAGCGATTCTTGATATGCGTCTTCAACGTCTAACAGGACTCGAACGTGAGAAAATCGATGCTGAATATGATGAAATCATGCAGCTGATCACGGAACTCAAAAAAATTCTCGAAAGCGATGAAGAATTGCTTGAATTGATTCGGACGGAACTCGAAGAAGTGAAAGAACGCTTCAACGACAAACGCCGGACTGAAATTCGGATGGACCACATCGAATTCGAAGATGAAGATTTGATTCCTGAAAAAGATATCATCATCACATTGACGAGCAGTGGATACATTAAACGTCTCACGACGGATTCGTATCGTGCACAACGTCGTGGTGGTCGTGGTGTCCAAGGAATCGGTACGAATGATGCGGATTATGTAACACGTCTCTTATCGTGTTCGACGCATGATACGATCCTGTTCTTTACAAACCGCGGGAAAGTCTACCGCATCCGTGGGTATGAAGTACCTGAGATGAGCCGGACTTCAAAAGGTGTGCCGATCATCAACCTGATTCAGATTGAACGGGGTGAAAAGGTCGAGACGATGATTCCAGTTAACTTTAAACGATACCTGGAAGAGCAAAATGTCGTCGAAGAATCCATCATCGAAGCGACAATCGAATCGGATGACGACGTAACACCGGAAGAAGAAGCGGAAGAGGTACTTGATGCAGAAGAAGTCATGCAGGATGAGCAAAAATCATTAATCTTCATGACACGTAAAGGACGCGTTAAACGTTCGCCACTCTCTGCTTATGCTCGGATTAATAAAAACGGTCTGATTGCGATTCGTCTGTTCGAAGACGACGAATTGACATCTGTCCGTCTCGCATCGACAGACGATGAAGTCTTTACCGTTTCAAACCGTGGTAAGGCGATTCGTTTCCCGATCACAAACGTTCGTTCAATGGGACGTGGTGCGCGTGGTGTCAAAGCGATGAAACTAGCAGAAGAAGATATCGTCATCGGCATGGAGCTTGCGCGTGACGAACAAGATGTCCTCGTCATCACGGAAAAAGGATTCGGGAAGCGGACACCAATGACTGAGTTCCGAAGCCAGACGCGTGGTGGTAAAGGATTGATTGCAAGTAAAGTGAACGACCGGATTGGTCAAATCGCTGCCCTACGGATTGTTGACGTCGATGACGACATCATGATCATGACAGAAGGCGGAATCGTCATCCGGACCGATTCACAAAACATTTCACGTGTCGGACGGAACACACAAGGTGTCAAAGTCATCCGGATTGAAGAAGGTGACCGTGTCGCTACCGTCGCGAAACTGAAAAAAGAAGAAAACGAAGAAGCGATCGTTGATGAGCTGTCGACTGTCGTGGATGAAGAAAACGTTTCTCCGGTTGTTGAAGCAGAAACAGTAATCGAAGAAACAGAAGAATAACATCAGTATGGAATAAAGAGGTACAGCAGAGTCGGACGGTAGATGTCCCTACTCTGCTGTTTTTCTACAAATAAAACTGATGAGAGAAAGGGACGAGGTAAGATGCGTATCGCAAGCGAGCGACTCATCATCGGAGATCGGGTAACGGAGTCAGTCTTTTTACATACCGATATACCGATTGTCGAAGCTGGAAAAAAACTAGGGACAGACGAACTAAGACGCCTGAAACGGTTTTTGATTAAGGAAATCGATATTGAGGAACGGCCAGAAGGTCTAGTCGAAGAAAGTCAACAAGAGATGGTTCGTCTTCAAGAAGTGAGCGAAAATCCATTCGAACCACTTGTTGGTTCCTATAACCAAGTTTTCACCTCATGGGAACAAGGTTTCACCCCGAATACATATGAAGCTTTGAAATGGGTTAAAAACTCGATGCCAGATACAGTTCGTCGGGAAGACATTTTACCGTTTTTCCTTGAACGGGGAACGGAAGCATATACAGTTCGCCATGCGGTTTATCGAGGGGCACTCGCTCAGCTGTTAGCGGAAGCAGTCAGAAAAGAACGAAAGATGATTCAAGACTTATGGACAGCCTCTTACTTTGCAGACTATGGACTTGCACGCATCATGGAGTGGCGACATACAAAACGATATGAAGCGATGCAACAAGAGATTTTCCATCGACATCCGGCGATGGCTTATCAAGCCTTACAAAACGATACGGTCATTTCAGATACGGTCAAACGTTTAATCGTCCAACACCATGAACGTCTAGACGGATCCGGTTACCCATTAAAAGCCACGGGTGATAAAATCATGGATCATACACGTCTTTTTATCGTAGCAGATGTTTTTGCGGCAATGACAAGCTGGCGTCCATACCGGGAGGCTTACACGGCATACGATGCATACGTTCACCTAAAAGCGCGGCCGATGCAGTACGATTCGAAGTACGTTACATTACTCGGACAACTCTTATTGCCGATTGGAATCGGAGATCGTGTTTTGATGAGTAACGGAAAAATTGCAACTGTCGTGCGGAAGAATGTCATCTTTGATCGTCCTGTCATCGTCTATGATGAGCATAATCAGCAAGTCGTGAAAGACTTAATGGACGATCGCCAGTTAAACATCATGAAGCTAATGGATTGAGTAAGAACTAGTACTATAGAAGAAACAAGCCATTTAGTTTCAAAATAAGTGATCAATTGAACTAAGATATCGTTTTGTTCGAGTCGTATTTTAAACATGTTGCATAGCTTTGAGAATTCTTTAGAGTAGCACCTGATTGTTTCGACTCGAACAAAATAGTATATCTAAACCCACTCATACCAACGATAAATAGTTTTTATTCAAATGGCATCAAATCATTACAAAAGAAATTGAATTTCTTTTGTAAAAAAGCTTGCACAATAATAAAACGCATGGTATATTATTTCATGTCCTAAAGAGGACGCACGCTTGAAACGAACGAAAAAAACTTCTTTTAAAAAGTTGTTGACTTATCGTTCCAGACTTGGTATTCTAATTGAGTCGCCAAAACAGGCGCGGACGAACTTTGAAAACTGAACGATGAGGCAAAAAACGTATCTTCGGATACAAACAATGAATGAAGCGCAAGCTTCGTCAACGTGACTTTTAGTCACACAAACGAGCAAGTCAAACACTTTATGGAGA